>JAISRE010000125.1 GCA_031273805.1 Synergistaceae bacterium
CACTACATTCACGATGCCGAGTTATCCGGTGGTCGTTACAGCGCACTTTGAGGATATAAACGATCCTGGACCTGTCGAACCTGTCCCCACATATTCGGTTAGGCTGGATAGCGATGGAAGCGGAGAGACAGGAGGCGGAGATTATCGGCAGGGAGAGACAGTGAATATCTATGCCGGAACGCCTCCGGAGGGCAAACAATTCAAAAACTGGACCGCCGATCGGCCAGTCACGTTCGCCAACGTGAACAATGCGGACACTACATTCACGATGCCGAACTATCCGGTGGTCGTTACAGCGCACTTTGAGGATGTCGAAGAGGATGATCCTGGAAAGTACAACAATGGTGGAGGTGGTGGATGTGACATTGGTTTGAGCCGGATTTTACTTCTGACCGGCTGTATAGTAAGCCGTATTATATCCAGAAAGAAGAGGTAAAAATGGCCCCGAGTGGCCTCCGGATAATCCGAAGGCCACTCAGGGGCAATATTTCAGCGCCGAAGCCACAGTCACAGTCAGTAAGGTCGGTAGTCAGGCATTGTTGGTCGATTTTCCCGACTTTATCAAAAAATCGTCGGAAAATCTCTCATGCGCCTCCTCGCCATATAGGGAGCGGTGTCAACAAACCACATTCGCTTAAGCCCGGCGATGTTCTCCCAAAAGACAGCTTTTTTCTCATCTTGGTATGTCTGAAAATCAGTTTGTCCATAAGGCGAGTTTACAACGTCCCCCATGACTACTGACCTGAATGCGAAGTCTTCAAAGAATTCGGTATCTCCAAAAATTACGGGGTCTTCCTTGAACCTACTCAAACTATAGAAAATCCGTACAAATGGTTTTTCCTGGTCCAGCCATAACTCAATCTCATAGCGCAATTCTTTCCATCGAGATTCATCAATCTGCTTTTGTGCCGTCATGCTTAAATGACTAGAGGAGATGTTCGAGGTAAAAAAACGCACTTCCAAAACCACCACGGAGGTTTCCACTGGTTCATCACCCAGATAGAAAAACTTAGCTCGAATCTCGTCGGTGTCGTGCCTAATCTCGCTCTTCATCTGCCCCGTTCTTGCCATTAACACATACTTGGCAAACTCTTCCTTTGTAGCTGCCAAGGCGCTTGCCGAAAACACCAGGGTCAACATCAACGCCGCCAGCCACTTCTTCAACTCTTCCTCGCTTCCTCCCTGTCGCTATATCACAATAAAGCGGTCATGTCAGATTTTATATTGGCCAGCCGCGCGGCAACGGAATTTGAAAAATATTAAAACTTGGTTTATATAGTATTGACGCTGGCTGACGACTGTTGTTCGACCTATGTGATGTTGGTTTATCCTATTTTAATATATATTTCACGCCTGATAAATTTTCAAAATGCTTGTCTTGTGTCCATACAAAAGCATTCCGCGTCTTAGCAGTCGCATAAATGATACTGTCTGCCAAAGACATCTTATACTTTATGCCGATTTTGGCCGCTTCTATCGCAAGGCTTATGTCAAGATCAATTGTTTTTCCCATGCGCATGGCAGAGATGGCCGACAAAGCCATGTCTTCGTCTTTTTCCCGTAAAAGTACTTTGAAAACCTCTGAGATGCAAAGTGAAGGTACGATCAGGTTTTTCGTGTCCTCAATAGCGGAAGCAAAAAAATCAGCGTTGCCACCATCCGCAAAATACTCAAGCCATCCACAAGAATCAACGAGGTTTTCACTCATAGTCTGTCTTTTTCACGCTCAAAATTAGTGTTTATGCCCTTTGCTATGCCTCTAAAGGCTTTTATTTGTTTTATCGGGATTAGTTCTATCCTTCCTTCGCTGGCTATCACTTCCAGTTTTTCACCTGATTGCAGCCCGAGGATTGCACAGGTTTTAGGCGGGATATTAATCTGGAAATCAGAAGAAAGCGTAACTATTTCTGTGGAGTTCATCGCTATCACCTCTAAACTATCTTAACATAGCTGGTCGGAACAATGCAATTTAAATTCTAACACTGCGCCAATGGAATTTGAAAAATACCGAAAAATGACTTACAATAAAGACGGTCAATCGCCGCACTATTGATAATACCACTTGAAAAAGCGGTGGCCGAGGTTCGCCAAAACCATTAGACAAAAGGAGAATGCCCATGTTGCGCTATATTGACAATAAAAAAATGGGGCGCAGCTCTCATGATTGGCTGGAGAGCATCCACCATTTTTCCTTCGCCGGATACTACAACCCTGATAACATGCGCTTTGGCGCTCTGAGAGTGCTGAACGACGACGAGGTTCAGCCGCACAGAGGGTTTGACACTCATTCCCATAAGAATATGGAAATACTCTCCTACGTCATAGATGGCGAGCTGACCCATGCCGACAGCATGAAGAACGAGGAGACGCTGACAAGGGGCCAGGTGCAGTACATGAGTGCCGGAAGTGGCGTATATCACAGCGAGTACAACCTTGGCGACTCTCCCCTTCGTTTTTTGCAGATATGGATACTGCCAAACAGAAACGTGTGTGAACCGGCCTACGGAAGCCGCAAGTTTACGTTAGAGGAGAGACGAGACCGGTGGATGCACATCGCCTCCGGAATGGACAAATCAGCCGCGCCGATTCGCGTATACGCGGACATTAACGTATACGCGACCATAATTGCCCCGAATACCCCGCTGGATTTCGAGATAAACGCCGACAGACAGGCGTATCTCGTCGTGATAGAGGGAGCGTGCGATATCAACGGGATCCCGGTGTACGAGCGCGACGCATTGGAGATCGTGGAGGAGAACATCATCCTCAAAACCCGGGATACGTGCGATTCGAGCCACATCCTGATAATCGAGATGGCCAAGGGCTCTTAACGGAGTATATTCGATAACTCCTTCATGATATCCCCGGCTGCGGATATGCGCTCGTTAACAGGCAGTTTCTCGAGATCGTTCATGCGCGAAAAGAGGGGAGTGGCTCTAAGCAGCAGCGAGAGCGGCAGAAGATTTTTGTCGTATTCCAGCAAAAGTCCGCTGGTCCGTGTATTTGCAACCGCGTTCAACACACCGTCAATCCTCATAAGCTCCGACACCAGATAAGAGGCGAACTCCTCATCCGCAAGAATCGGCGAACGCAGGCGCACCCGCCCCTCGATGAAACTCTCTATCATTGCGCCGCTCTCTCCTCGTCGCCGCCGGAGACTTTATCCAAAACGGGAGTGAGGCTGTAAACTGTGGCGGCTATCGTCGCGAGGTTGTGCAGGAGCGCTGACGTCGCGGGAGTTATCGTACCTGTGAGCCCCAGGCCCAGGAGCAGCGAGTTCAACACAACGATGAAGGCGTAGTTGCGGTGGATTTTTTTCATGGTGCCGGAACCGAGCCTGCGAGCATCTATCAGGCTATTGAGCCGATTTTCGGATAACACCACATCCGCCACCTCCTGAGCGATATCGGCGCCGCTGCGCATCGCAACGCCAACATCGGCAGCTGACAGCGCGGGAGAGTCGTTGACACCGTCTCCGACCATTATGACCTTGCCGGACTCCTTAAACCTCTTGACCTCGGCAGTCTTATCTTCCGGAAGAAGACCCGCCAGCACGATATTTATACCGGTCTCCTCAGCTACGTTTTCAGCCACTTTCAGATTATCGCCGGTCAGCATGGCTACTTTGGATATTCCCTCGTCGCGCAGCTGCTTAACGATCCCGAACGCGTCATCGCGCAGAGGGTCCTCGATGCACAATATCCCGGCGAGAGCGGGGCCCATAGCCAAAAACAGCAGGGAATAGCGCTCGCCCTCCAGCTCTATTATCGCGCGCTGCTCCGGAGTGCACGGCACGCCTTCGTCCTCGCACACAAAGTGGGCGCTTCCGATAAGCACCTTCTCCCCCTTGATGCGTGACGCTATTCCGTGTGCCACAGCATATTCGACGGTGGAGTGCTCCTCCTGATGCGACAGGTTTTCGTGTTCGGCCTGTTTCACCACCGCTCTGGCTATGGAGTGAGGGAAATGCTCCTCCAGGCAGGCGGCGGTTCTTAAAACCATCTCGCGCGTGTAACCCTCGAAGGGAATGACTTTGGCGACTTTAGGCGATGACACAGTGAGAGTGCCCGTCTTGTCGAATACGACTGTATCGGCCAACGCCAGAGCCTCCAAAAATTTACCGCCCTTCACCAGAACTCCGCGCCTGGTGCCCTCGCGCATCGCCGAGAGTATTGCAAGAGGGGTCGATAACTTTATAGCGCACGAATAATCTACCATCAGAGCCGCAGAGGCGCGCGTCGCGTCGCGGGTCCAGAGGTATATGCCGGCGGCTAATATGAAGCTGTAAGGAACGATGGCGTCAGCCATCTTCTCCGCACGGTTCTGAATGTCAGCCTTGAGTTCCTCCGACTCGTCTATCATCTCCGCGATTTTGTGAAGGCGAGTCTCGCTGTCGAACGCGGTGACGCGTATAACGAGCTCTCCCTCCTCTATCACGGTCCCGGCGTAGACGGACACTCCCTGGGTGCGGTGAAGGGGCTCCGATTCACCGGTCATTGCCGACTGGTTCACCATAGCGTCCCCCTCCTCGACGACGCCGTCGACCGGGATGATGCTGCCAGCCCTGATGATGGCCAGGTCCCCTATGCGAAGGTCCGCCATAGGAATACGCGTCTCGTTTCCCTCCCTGCGAACCCATAGCTTATCGACGTTGAGGGCCAGGCTGTCCGCCAAACTCTCCTTGGAGCGCTTGTGCGTCCAGCTCTCGAGAATATCTCCCAAGGCCAGCAGGGACGTTATGACTCCAACCGTCATGAAGTCGCGACGCAATATCGAGACGCCGATAGCCGAGGCGTCCAAAACGGAGACGTTGAGTCGGCATGACAGACACAAAGCGGAGAGTCCCCGCCCTAAAAGCGGCATGGCGCGCAAAATGGTGAGCGCATACCGTATCGGCGCGGGAAGTACAGACCGCAGCATAATTCCTCCAAATAGCGATACGAGTGACTCGCCCAGACTAGGCGTATCTGGAATAGACTCCATGCCGTCGATATTTCCGTAAAACGACTCATCGAGAACCTTGACCGCAGACAGGATTGACGACCTCGCGTCACCCTCGTAATGAATCAGGATGCTGCCGGTTCTGTAAGAGGCGACAGCGCTGATAACCCCGGGCTGGGTTTCAAGAAGCGCACCGATGACATACGCCTGCGTATTATTAAAAACGCGTGTGCCAGTACGAAGGCGCACGCGTCCGGGCAACTCGTGTTCTATTGAAAATTCCATCGACCTTTACCGCGAGTTCCTCACGCCACAGGATGGTCCTTCCTCTGCTCGTTGAGGTATTTCGCCTCGGCCACCACATCGTCAACTTTCTCCTTGATGCGTTCCGCTCCCGAAGCGGCGCACTCTTTCAGTGCAAGACCTTTGCTAGCGATAGCGACTGCCAGGTTCTTGCTCGCCTTGCTGTTGATAAAATAAACAGCTCCCACTCCGACCACAAAGCCAGCCCCAAAAAACAACAACTTTTCATAATTCATTCCGCATCACCTGTACCTTTCTTATCCGCTTTTACGGAAGGTTATAGCAAGTTTATCTCGTGCCGCCCAGCATAGGAACTCACGTAACAAATATCAAAACTCCGCGCGCAACCTATGCGGATGCCTCATATAGGTTTTATATTAAAGGCATATTCGCGCTTTGTAAAGGTTTATTCCAACAGGTTGCTGAGAACGAATATTTATAAAATAATCGGTTTGTAAAATCGGTTGAAGGTTAGTATAGTTTGAGTGGCACACTCGTATTGTCATCTTTGAGGCAGGAGCGGAGGATTTGGCGTGAAGATTTATCTGAAGGAAGGAAATTTGTCACCCGGTGGGTTACCTATGGCGGTTGCTTCCATTATATGATTCCCACGTACAGAATAAACGCGTGACGCGCGAAAGGATGGTTCAATATGTTTGAAGAAATGGAAAGAAACATATCGGAAGAAGGAGCTCGTTCCGCCCTGAATGACAGCGAGTGGAAAGCGGAAGAGTTGCTGAAAGACGAGAAGAAAACGAGTGATTTGCTGGACAAGGCCAGAAAACTGCTGAAAAAAATCAAAGAAATACCGGTAATCGGCGGTTTTGTTGACGACATCACTATGACGAGTGAACTGATCGGAGATTACGTCAAAGGCAAATACATAGATATCCCTGTCGGGATAATCGTGTCCGCGCTTGCGGCGATAATCTACCTTGTTTCGCCGTTTGACCTAATGCCGGACTTTATACCTTTCGCAGGGTATATTGACGACGCGGCTGTTTTAATTTTAGTTCTCGGCGCCGGACTTGCATTGGAACTCCGCAAATATCACTATTGGAAGGAAAATGAGTGGTATAAAGATGGACAAGCTTTTTGATTCCACGGTAAAAATCGGCAAACGACATCTGGAGAATGGAATGCCGTGTCAGGATCGCACCATTGCGGTGCAGTATGGCGATCTTGTAATTCTGGCTGTTGCCGATGGAATGGGAAGTTATGAGAAATCGGAACTTGGAGCGGAATTTGCCGTGAACTTCGTTCGCGAACATGCTAAACAAATGATTAGCACCCTCAGAATTAAAGAGGGTGGCGATGGGTCGATACTCTGGGAGCAGAAAAACGGGAATCGGGATTTCAACAAGAATATTCGCGCAGCCATGTTTGATTTACAGGAAGGCTTGATCAATCACGCAAGGATTCTCAAACTTTCTCCCGATGATTTGCACTGCACGCTGTCGTTCTCAATCATAAGCCCTGAGGCGTTCGTGAACGTGTCAATAGGGGACAGTCCTCTCTATACGCTGATGGATGATGGACCTCGCTTCATGGATGGAAACGATGACGGAGCGGATCGGGAGAACATCAACCAGACTTTCTCCGTCGTGGATATGGATTATTCCATTAACTACATGAGCGTTGAGATAGGGCTGACAAAGCATCTGCGCTCGGTCCTCATCACGTCAGACGGCGCCATCGGATGGTCGAAACAGGAACGGCTTCTGAACAGCGAAAACTTCGGAGATCTTCCCGATTGGTATTACGATATGCTGGATGGGAAGTCAAACCTAGAGACTGCGGTTGATAAGCTGGTAGAAGAAGGATACGACGACGTAGGCATCGCTTATTATGTTCGTGATATATAAATGCCGATGTTAATAAAATAATGCGGAGGGACTAAATCCCTCCGCTGTTTTTTGTGGTGCGCCCGGCATGAGCGCGAGCCTTGCGGAGGATTATAAAACGCCTAAGCACGGCAGCTGGCTGGATATGGCTGAGATAGAGCTGAGTGTCATGACGAGGCAGTGTCTTACGTAGAATAGACAATTGGGGACGATTTGTCAAAGAGGGCGGTAATGTATTAACCGGAAAACCTATGAGGTGGCCGCCTATTAGCGCCGAAAACAAAGAGACGTTTAGCGATAAAATTCCGCGATTAATTCGAAGTTCGGTGAGCGGTGAATAGGGACAACGATGAACATGCGGAGCGTGCCGTTAAGCGAAAAACGAATATAATATATTTTCGGTGAAATTTTTCGTGACGGCCAATATGTGACCGTTGTGTCGGTTACAATTCTGTATATGGAGAGTGGTTTGCGTGCCGGATAAAGAATGTAAAGAGGACAGGGCTTTTCGGATGCTTGAGATGTACGGGATGTTGAGCCGTGGCGGATGCCTTGAGAAGTCGAAACTCATGGAGCGCTTCGGCGTCTCGGAGAAAACCGTCAGGCGCGACATCGACGACTTGCGCACATATCTGGCCGATAGCTGCCAAATAGACGCGAACGCCTCCATCTTGTACGACAAGGCGAAAAACGCCTACGAGCTTGTCCGATATGACCATGAATGGCTGACGAACGAGGAGACCCTTGCCCTCTGTAAAATTTTGTTGGAGAGCAGGGCGTTGGTGAAGGATGAGCTCGAGTCTGTCATCGATAAACTGCTCCGGCAGACCGATCCTGAGAAGCGGAGTCTCGTCAAAGACATGATCAAGAACGAGTTGTTTCATTACGTCCCGCTCCGTCACGGCCGCAGGCTTCTTCCCTCGATATGGAAGTTGTCCGAGTCGATCCGCGACCGCGAGATAACGGAATTCGGCTACGCCAAACAGGACGGAACTCAAAACCGCAGGCGGGTGAAGCCGGTGGCGATTATGTTCTCGGAGTTCTATTTTTACCTGATCGCCTATTTTGC
>JAISRE010000044.1 GCA_031273805.1 Synergistaceae bacterium
GTTAAAGAAGCCACGAAGAAAATCAATGAAATCGCAGAGCATTTGAATATCGAACTTCCTCTGAACTTATAGTGTCTCTTGAATGGTGGTAAAAACTTTTCCGGGAATTACGGGTAAATGAAATAATTTACTATGAACTTTGCAAGGGAATAATAAAAGATAATTCACGTGAGGAATATATAAGAATAATTGATAAAATGGTAAAAGATGGAGGACGGGGAATAATATTGGGATGTACCGAAATAGGATTATTGATAAAACAAAAAGATATTTCTGTAAAAATATTTGACACGACAATAATACATGCCAAAAAAGCCGTTGAATTTGCATTGAAATAATATGCAAATCTTGGATTTTGGGATTGTCGGCATACCACCTCTGATTTTTGACTTTGGCTGAGAGCGATTTGCCATTATGTTCCGAGGAGTTTTATTGCAACCGGCTGTGGCATAATTGTTTTTGACTATAATGATTTAATCAGTAGCGCGGGATTTAGCAGGTCTGAAATAACTTATGAAAATACAGATAGATATTTTGACGATAGTGCCGAAATAATAAAATGGATTGATCAACCGTGTTTAGTTCCATTTCTCAAAATACTTCCAGACGATAAAAAAGACGATTTTCGCAATATGGTGGTTAAAATTATGATAGATAGAACAAAACAACCAGACGGAAAATGTTTTGAAACTTTTCGCCGATTGAATGTTAAAGCTACCAAATGAAAACCGTGACAGGGTTTGTAGTTACGTATGCTTGTCAAATTGGAAATTTTACGATATAAGGCTTGTCCTACAGATGCTGACCGGAAAGGGTGATTTCTCATGAATAAACTGCAATTTACCGTTGATCACGGCCTGTGTGTTCGCTGTGACGCCTGTATTCAGGACTGTCCCCGGAAAATTATTCACCACACAAACGGTTTCCCAGAGATTCCGCCTGAGGAAGACGGTTGTCTCGGCTGTCAGCATTGCCTGGCAATTTGTCCGACCGGCGCGGTTTCAATTTTTGGATTAAATCCGGCGGATAGCATTCCGCTGGATTCGGTCGCGTGGCCCACTGCGGAAAAGATGCGCGCTCTGGTATGCGGTCGCCGAACAGTTCGCCGATACAGCGAACGGGATGTTGATCGCTGTTTGATTGATACGTTGCTGGCGGATACCGCACATGCGCCGACTGGCGGAAATACCTGTGGGCTGACCTTTTCCGTTATTGACAGCCGGCGAGAACTCTTGGCGTTGCTGGCAAAAATTATTGAAATCATCGAGACCGTTCACGCCGGTGGACGAGAAATTTCTGAATTTATTCTGGACGGCGTCCGTGCGTACCGTCGCGATGGCAGTGACGAAGTATTTCGCGGAGCTCCTCATCTGCTGATTGTCACCGCCGGTGAAAAAGCCTACTGCGGTGAGGCAGATGTGATTATTGCACTGAGCTATTTTGAACTAATGGCTTTTACAGAAGGGCTCGGGACTACCTGGTGTGGCTTTATTAAGTTCATCATTGACGCCGTACCGGAAGTACGAGGTTTACTGGGGCTCACGCTTGAGCAGCCGTTTTATGCAATGGCCTTCGGCATACCGATGGTACATTATTCCAGAACCGTGCAGCGCAACCGCGCCGCGCAGATTAAGACGCTCAGGTTTTAACAATATCCGGGGTGCTCACTCCGCCCAAAGTTTTTTGGCGCAAAACCGATTCGCGGTTTTCTTATCGCGCCAAAAAATTTTCGCATACAGCCGGAATGTTCATCGATAAATTGGAATTTGCCGAAAATATCGCAAATCTTAAATAAACGACGGAACTTTATAAGGAGGTTTAATAGTTGCCGAACGTACCTTTTTGTACTTGCGTGGATCATGAGTGTTCCTGCAATCCGGTAAACCACGATAAGGGTTGTACACCGTGCATGGCGAAATGTCTCTCGGAGAGCGAAGTCCCTGTCTGTCTCTTTAGGAAAATTGAACCTGATATGGATCGCAAGCAGGATTATTCGTTCCAGGGTTATGCCCGCTTCGTGAAAGATCGCATAGGGATATGAAATTTTTGTTAAAATTTGTTTGCTTATTCAAAGGACTCGCCAAATTCCAGTTTACCGATATAAGCGGATAACTCAATTGAAGTATCCGCTTGCTACTCTCATTTAACCCAACTTCATCAAGGTTGCCCTCCAAGTCAGATACCCTGGCTCTGCAGGGGGTATCTGACTTCTACATCATTTTACGAGTGCGGCCAGCCCGCTTGGTGTAACTGCCAGAGCGAATGGCAGCGCGGACGAAAAGAAAAGATTGACAAAATTGTGCGCGAAAAGGTAATATAACGGTGTTTTTAGACAATAATAGACTGCTAAACCTTGATTTTTCCTTAAATATTTTAGAAATTACCGCTTTGGCAAAGAGTATCTAATAATCGTGTTATTTGTAAGGATGTGGAGGTTGTTCGCATATTCACTTTACTGCGAACGTCAGAATAAACGCATCGACTGGTGGATGATTGACATGAAAGAGATCAGCAGGCCTGTTATAAAAGAGGATCATTCGTCTAAATTCGACGGCAGCGCGGTTTATGTTGGCGACTGGCCGACAGATGGCATGTTGTTCGGGTATTTTGTTCGCTCGACACGCGCTCATGCCCGCATACGCTCCATCAGTGCGCCAAATTTGCGAGAGGGATATTTCACGGTCGATCACAGAGACGTCCCCGGCCAGAACTGTGTGCACATTATTTTGGATGACATGCCGGTCTTTGCAGGCGATACAGTGGAATACATTGGAGAACCCATCCTGATGGTGGTAGGGCCTGACGAGTGTGTGGTCAGGAGGATTGCCGCGTCTGAAATAGCGGTCGAGTACGACGATCTGCCAGCGGTGCTTAACATAAATGACTCCGTGGAGGAGCTTTGCGCCTATCGCTTCGATAAGGGCGACGCGGACAGCGCATTTAAACATGCCGACATGGTATTCGAGGAGCGGTTTGAGACCGGTCCGCAGGAGCAAGCGTATCTCGAAACTCAGGGCATCATAGCCGAGTTCAGAGACGGGCGAGTGACGCTGCATGGCAGCATGCAGTGTCCGTACTATGTCCATGAGGCGGTGGCGCGCGCCCTCAATTTCGAACCTGAGCGTGTTCGGGTCGTGCAGGACGTGACCGGGGGAGGTTTCGGCGGCAAGGAGGATTATCCGTCGATCTTGGCCTGCCAGGTCTCCGTTGCCGCGATCAAAGCCGGAGGCAAGCCGGTGCGCGTTATCCTGAGCCGCAGGGAGGATATGTCGGTCACCACCAAGCGTCACCCCTCCATATCCAGATACAGGGTATCCGTAAAGGACGGCAGAGTAACCGGCATGGACATAGATGTTGTCTTTGACGGGGGCGCTTATACAACCCTTTCGCCGGCGGTGCTCCAGAGAGGGCTCATAGCCGCCTCTGCTGTGTATGACATTCCCAACCTCAAAGTCAGAGGACGAGTTGTGAGGACAAACACGCCTCCAAACGGCGCGTTTCGTGGTTTTGGCGCGCCGCAGACGATATTCGCGGCCGAGATGATAATGAGCCACATTGCGCGCAGCCTTTGGGAGGAGCCGACCGCGTTCAAATTGCGTCACGCAGTGAGCCAGGGCGACAAGACGTCCACCGGGGGCAGATTTCACTTCCCGGTTCCAATCAGCGAGATGATGCGTGATGTCAGCGTGATGAGCCAGTATCACAAAAAAAGAGATCTGTATGAAAATGGCTGCGGAAGATTCCGCAGGGGGATAGGTATGTCAATGTGGCTTCATGGGGTTGGCTTCACCGGTTCCGGAGAGCGCGATATAATCAAGGCCCGGGTTTGTCTCCACAAATACCCGGATGGCCGTGTCGAGGTGCTCGCCTCCAATACAGATATCGGACAGGGGGTCAAGACAGCGTTTCGCAAGATAGCCGCAAATGAACTGCTTTTGCCCCAGGATATGATAATTATCCAGGCGCCGGACACCGACCGGGTTCCAGACAGCGGTCCAACAGTCGCGTCACGAAGCGTGGCTATCGTCGGCGAGCTGATACGCTCCGCCTCCCGCAGATTGCGCGAAGATTGGCGTGACGGGGCGGATCAGGTTGTCGAGGAGCAGTACGCGGAACCTGACTTTATCATCCCATTTTCTCTCGATAAATTCAGCGGCGACGCTTATCCCGCCTACTCATGGGGCGTGTGCGCCGTGGAACTTCAGGTTGATTCTCTCACCGGCGTGAGTGAGGTAGTTGGCGTTTGGGCGTCATTCGATGTGGGAACTCCCATAGATATTAATATTGTCATGGGGCAGATGGAGGGAGGGATCCTTCAGGGTTTGGGCTACGCCTTCATGGAGCGCATCCCGCCTGACGGACATGGCAGAATCCTGAACGATAACTTCGCGGACTACGCCATACCGACCGCGTCTGATGTGCCAAACATACAGGTCAAAATTCACGAGATGGAGTCAAGCGTCGGGCCGTACGGCGCGAAGGGCGCCGGCGAGCTCCCGCTGGTTGGCGTCCCTGCTGCTTATATAGAGGCGATGGAGCATGCCCTAGGAGGCCGCAGGATCAACCACATCCCGTTTGGCGCGTCCGATGTCCTGGACGCCCTGTCCAAAGCCCCGCAGATGGAGGTGATGTGACTTGTTGATTAGGTTCACGCTTAACGGCGAAGACACTGTGTACGAGGGGAGCGCCTCAGATCGGCTTCTCGACGTGCTGAGGAACAAATATCGCCTCTGTGGAGTGAAGTGTGGCTGCGGAGAGGGTGAGTGCGGCGCATGCTGTGTGATACTGGACGGGCGTCTCGCTAACAGCTGTCTTGCCGCAATGGGGCGCGTGGAGGGGCTCGATGTCGTCACCATTGAGGGTTACAGGACGACTGAGCGCTTCAAGGTTCTGGACAGGGCTTTTGCCTCTGTAGCGGCCGTTCAGTGCGGTTACTGCACTCCGGGAATTGTGCTTGCCAGCGAGTGTCTGCTTGCGGTAAACCCCCATCCTACAAGAGAGGAGATACGCCTTGGCATCAGCGGGAACCTCTGCCGCTGCACAGGATATAACGCCATAGTGAGGGCCATTGAAATAGCCGCTTGGGAGGGGGATGGGTTATGGTAGACGGATATACGCCCCGGAGTTTGAGCGAAGCGCTGAGCCTGTTGTCCTCTCACGGGCTGACGCCATACGCCGGCGGCACTGATCTGATGACCAAGGGATACAGACATGAGGGGTATCTCTTTCTGCACAGGATACCCGAGCTGAGACATATAACGGAGACGCGCTCAGAGTTGCGATTCGGCGCGTGCTGCACGTTCACGGAGATCCTGGAGAGCAAAACCGCGCCGGCTATCTTGAAGGAGGCTGTCTCGCGGATAGCGTCTCCATCCATTCGCAACTTGGGCACTATCGGCGGAAATATAGCGAACGGCAGCGATAAGGCGGACAGCGCGTTTATTTTTTTTGTGACAGATTCATCTGTGAGGATCGCGAGTTGCCGCGGAGAGCGGACCGTACCGATAAAAGATCTCTATCTCGGGCGAAATAAACTGGCGTTGGAACGTGACGAACTCATAGTCGAGGTCATCATGCCCAAGCGATGGCTTGGGAACTATAGATATGAAAAAATAGGCGCTCGGAAATCTCTCGCGATTTCGCTGGTCCTCTTCGCGGGGCTGATGTCGATTGAAGACGGAAAGATCGCTCACTGCGCGACCTCGTATGGCGTCGACAGCGGCGTCATCGTCAGGAGGAGCGATATCGACGAAATCATGATCGGGCTGACAGTGGAGGAGGCTCGCGCCGCAAAGGACTCGTACATAAAGGCGTATGACGGGGCCATCTCGCCGGGACGGGGCAGAGTGTCCGCCGAATACTCCAAAGTGGTCTGCATGAACCTTCTCGCGGATTTCCTGAGCAGCATGGGTATTTAATGAGAAACATTCCGGCTAACGCGAGGGCGCTGACTTGAAATTACCTGACGGAGTCAAGATGACGCCGATGCTGAAGCAGTACGGCGAGTGGAAGGATAAATATCCGGACTGTCTGCTGCTCTTTCGTATGGGCGATTTTTTTGAATTATTTTTCGATGACGCGGTTATCGCCTCGGAAGTCCTTGACATCGCGCTCACAGCGCGGGATCAGGATAAGGCCATACCGATGGCTGGTGTGCCGCATCACGCGCTCGACTCATATCTGGGTCGGCTTGTCGCCGCCGGTTACAAGGTGGCCATGTGCGACCAGGTAACGGAGCCGGACGGCAAGACGTTGGTGGAGCGCAGGGTCGTTCGCGTAGTGACGCGCGGCACGTATGTGCCTCAGGACGCGCCGGGAGACGGCAAACTTGCGGCCGCCGCGTTGAGCGGGGAACAGGCAAGCATAGCGCTGCTCACAGTCGGCACCGGTCTGCTGGAGGCCGGTACTTTCTCCAAAGATGAGGCCATGTCCCTGCTCTTCTCATTCTCACCCGACGAGCTATTGATACCTAGGGGTCAGGAGGCCGATTTCGATCGTAATTCCAGGGATCTGACACCGCTTCAGGGAGTTCGCCCCGCCATAGTTCCGCGTGAGCGGTCTGATTTTTCCGCTTCGTTCGGGTCTGGGTGGCTCTGCAAGCGCTGGGGAGTCGCAAGCCTCAGGGCAATGGGCATCGACGATCTCGATCCGGCCTCGGGGGTTGCCGCCTCAGCTGTGCGGTATCTTGAGGAGACTCAGTTTGGCGGCTCGGATCACGTTCACGAGATACGTCCCCTGATGTCTGATGGGATGCTGATACTCGATAATACCACACAGACAAACCTGGAGCTGTTGGAGGGCGATGGCGCCTCACTGTTCACGGTGCTCAACAGGTGCAAAACCCCAATGGGCCGCAGGCTTCTGCGGGATTGGATATCGCACCCCCTGTCCAGCCTCGACGTCATTGCCTTCAGGCACGATTGTATAGGCGTTATGGCCGGCAACCCATCTCTCTTGAAGAAACTTGCAGCAGTCCTGGCGGAGTGCCGTGATATGGAGCGAGCCCTTGGGAGGCTGTCGCTCAAGGTCGGCAACCCCAGGGATCTTGGCGCGGTTAGAGATACCCTTGCCTCTCTGCCGGGGCTCCGCGAGATTGTCTCGTCAGCGGAGTCAGGTCCGCTGTCGTCCATATTTGACGGTGTCCCTGATCTGTCGGAGTTGACTGAGCTGCTTTGCGGCGCGCTCTCCGATGATCTGCCCCGATCTCTTGGTGCGGGAGGGGTCGTCAGAGACGGCTATGATGACGCCCTGGACGACGCGCGCGACGCCATAGCCCACGCCGAGGATAACATCAGGGCCTTCGAACAGTCCGAGAGGGAGCGAACCGGGATAAAGCTGCGGGTGGGGATCAATAAGGTCTTTGGCTATTATATAGAGTTGGGCAGAAGTTATGCCGACAAGGTCCCCGATGATTACGTGAGGCGTCAGACTGTGTCGAACGGAGAGCGTTTTGTCAACGAACGGCTGAAGGAGATAGAGAGAAGAGTTTACCGCGCGGAGCGCGATATAGGTGAACGTGAGGAGATTTTGTACAAGGATATACTTGCGCGCGCTCTGGAGAACGGGGCATCCTGTCAGGCCGCGTCCAGGGCTGTGGCGGTTCTCGATGTCCTGCGCTCTCTGGCGTGTGTTGCGCGCGATAACTCGTACATCAGGCCGGAGATGGACGAGAGCAGAATTTTCTCCGTCAAGGGAGCGCGTCACCCAATAGTGGAGAGCACGCACGGCGTCTCTTTCACGCCGAACGACATAGACCTCGATCCTGACGAGTGCTCCGACAAGGGGTGCATCGCGATAATAACAGGTCCGAATATGGCCGGCAAATCCACATATCTGAGGACTGCGGCCCTTGTGGCTCTGATGGCTCACATCGGCTCGTTCGTACCGGCTGAGAGCGCCCATATCGGGCTCATGGACAGGATATTTACCCGCGTAGGAGCGAGAGACGAGCTTGCGCGCGGACGCAGCACATTCATGGTCGAAATGGTGGAGACGGCCGATATCCTGAGGCATGTCACATCGCGCAGCCTGGTTATACTCGACGAACTGGGCCGTGGGACGTCCACCTATGACGGAATGAGCATCGCGTGGGCTGTTGTCGAATTTTTAAACCTGCACGTGGAGGGGAGAACTAAGGCGCTCTTTGCCACGCACTATCACGAGCTGACAAATCTATCGCTTCCGAAGCTCCTTAATCTCAGCATGGCGGTGGAGGAGTCGGAGAGCGGGATCCGTTTTCTCCATAAAGTGGTTTCCGGGCCCGCAAACAGGTCGTATGGGGTAGAAGTGGCGCGCCTTGCCGGGATACCGAGTATAGTTGTCCGCAGATCCGAGGAACTGCTCTCAGAGTTTGAAAGCGCTTCATCTGCCGAGGACAGAGAGATGGAGGTCATGTCCAAAAAATATGTGCAGCGTGAGATATTTTTTGACGTTGACAGAGAGGGAGTGCTGGAGGAACTGGCAGCGAGCGACCCGAATCAGATGACCCCGATGGCGGCGCTTGACCTGGTTTTTCGCCTGAGGGAGAAGAGCAGGAGGATACTTGGGTTTAAATGAGCGAATCACGCAGATCTATAGAGCGTCTCGAACACAGCGTGGCGAGCCGGATCGCGGCAGGAGAGGTGATAGAGCGCCCGGTATCCGCAGCCAAAGAGTTGCTGGAAAATTCGCTGGACGCGGGGGCCTCCGACATCAAAATAATTCTGGAGCAGGGCGGCAAGGCTTCACTGGTGGTTGAGGATAACGGAGACGGTATAGCGTATTGCGAGATGCCGCTTGCCGTGGAGAGGTATGCCACCAGCAAGATTCGTACTCTCGATGACCTCGAGTATGTCATGACCCTCGGTTACAGAGGGGAGGCATTGTCCAGCATCGCCTCGGTGAGCCGATTTGAGCTGCGAAGCAGAAGGCGCGGAGAGGATTCCGGCGGAGTCATCAGGGTGGAGGGAGGGTCGCTGATCTCTCACTCACAGGTCCCTGCTCCGCAAGGTACGCGTGTGGAGATAGACGACCTATTTTACAACCTGCCGGCAAGGAGAAAATTTCTGAAGGCTGCCTCTGCTGAGCTGAAGCGGATAATACAGGTTGTTCAGGATTACGCTCTTGTGTATCCCAAAACCCGCTTCAGACTGTCGAATGATGGGAAAAGCCTGCTGGACCTCGGCGACGCGGAGACGACAGATGAGGTTCTGAGGTCCATCTGGGGAGATGAGCATCGCTCAGTGCATATATCGATCGGCGGCGTAGGAGGGCAAGTCTCACTGTGGTGGAACAATTTGCCAGGGTCGCGGCGGGTCAACGTCACGGCGTTTGTCAATGGCAGACGTGTACAGGACCCCACTGTCAGATCGGCCCTCAACTCGACAGGCGCCTCGATTTATGGCGAATGGATCGTCATGGTAACCATCCCGCCGGAGGACGTGGACGTAAATATCCACCCGGCGAAGGCCGAGGTGCGTTTCAGGAAGTCGGGTCAGGTGTTTGAGCTGGTTCGCAAGGGGGCTCAGAGGGCTCTGCTCGACGGCGGAGGTTTTTCCGGCGCGGGAACGTCCCATGCGCCAGATTTCGCTCCGCCTCCGCTGGTTGACCAGTTGGAGAACTACATCCCGGCGCCGGAGCGCGTCAAGAAACGCCCCGAATTTTTTTCATCAACGCCGAATGAACCGCCTCAGGCTGCGGTATCGGAAAAATTGTTGTTCCCGGAGTCCGACCTGGGACCCGCAAGAAAATATCTTGGGCAGGCCCAGGGCGGATATCTGGTCTTTGACGATCCCAGGGGTCTGATATTGGTCGATGCCCACGCTGCGCACGAGAGAATACTTTACGAGGATATAGAAAACTCGTACAGCGGCAGAAAAATCGATACTCAAACTATGATCTCCGGTCAGGAACTCCCCCCGGTCGTGGCCGCCGGGGCTGTTCTGCACCGCGAAGCCCTTGCCGGGATGGGGTTTAACTTCAAGCTGCCTGGTGACGACGGAAACGAGACGGACGAGGCCATGCTGATATCTGTCCCCGTGCTCCGGGGGCTCGGGAGGCTCTCGCCTATGGAGATGCTTCGCTCGGCGATTCGCGGAATCGAGGAGGAGACAGATCCCTCGAAGCGCGACAGGGAGGTATGGTGGCGATGGGCGCGAACCGCCTGCAGGGACGCAATAAAACTTGGCGCCTCGGTCGGCGTGGAGGAGGCCATCGATCTGTTCGAACGGCTTGAACGATGCCGGTCACCCTACAGTTGTCCTCACGGCAGGCCGACGACCATATTCCTGGCAGGAGAAAAGCTGAAGAGCTGGTTCGAGAGATGAGCCGCGAGCGCCCCCTATATGCGATAGTAGGCCCGACTGCTGTTGGCAAGACGCGCACTGCCTACGAACTGGCCCGGATTATAAATGGCGAGATTATATCAGTCGATTCAAGACAGGTTTACAGATATTTGGACGTAGGCACAGACAAAATTTCACCCCTGGAGAGAAAGATTGTCCTCCATCATTTAATCGATGTTGCCGATCCGGACGAAATATTCACGGCGGCGGATTTCGTCAAGCAGTCCATGGATGCGTCACGACGCATCGAGAGCCGCAGGAAAGTTCCCATACTTGCGGGAGGTACGCCGATGTACTTCAAATCTCTTGAGGGAGGAATGCTCTCTGAATCTCTTCCTCATGACGAGAGTATCAGGAGAGAACTCGATCGCGACGCCGAGCTGAGAGGAGCGCACGCTCTCCACGATGAACTGAACGCGATCGACCCGGCAAGCGCTGAGCGAATTCATCCAAACGATAAGGCGCGCATCGTCAGAGCTCTGGAAATTTTTAAATTATCTGGATGCAGCGCTACGGAACTCTACGCCAGGCACAAAAAAATAGGGGGAGAGCGCGGAATAATATACTTTGGCATAACCGCTCCCAGGGAAATTCTATTCGATAGAATCGAGCGGCGTGTGCGCGAGCAGTTTCACTCAGGATACCCGGAGGAAGTTCGCTGGCTGCTGGATAACGGCTACTCGCGGGATCTTCCGGCGCTGCGCGGTTTCGGTTACAGGGAGTTAGTGGATTATATCGACGGCAAGATAACCTTCGACGATGCTATGGCTGGTGATGTGCAGTCAACCAAGGCTTTTTCGCGCAGGCAGATGACTTGGTTCAGACAATTTTCACCAATTTTGTGGTATGATTTTTCAGAAATAACTTTAGAGAGAGCGGTACATGATATGGCGGAAAAAATACATCGGAGCGGCGGCTGATGAAGTTGGTGGTTGCGAGCCCAACTGGGCTTTGTTTTGGTGTAAGAAGGGCAATCGATCAACTGGAGAGAGCGCTTGGTGAATACAGAGAAGTTTATTCGCTTGGCAGTCCGATTCATAACCCTCAGGAGGTAGCCCGTCTCTCGGCGCTCGGTCTTAAATTGGCAGAACACGCGGAGGATGTTCCACAGGGTTCTGTGACGTTCGTGCGGGCTCATGGCGTATCCAAGGCCGAGTTGGAGGAGCTTAGGAACAGACGCGGCGTGGTGGTGGACGGAACGTGTCCTTTTGTGCGCACGGCACAGGAGAGAGCGGAGAGCTTGTCCGGAGAGGGTTATAAAGTTGTAATACTCGGCGACTCCAAACATCCCGAGGTGAGGGGCATACTGGGACATATAGACGGGGAATCCCTTGTCATATCAGGAGAGAGTGAGATAGACGCCGGGACACGCTACAGGCGTTTGGGAATTTTAAGCCAAACTACGCAGTGGGAGGCATCGCTTGCCGCTGTCGTCTCTAAATTAGTACTTCTTACTGACGAGATTAAGGTATATAATACTATTTGTCGTGCTACTATAGAGAGACAGGAGTCCATACGGAGACTTGGAGCTCAGGTGGACGGTATAGTCGTTATAGGCGGGAGGAACAGCGCCAATACCAGGAAACTGGTGGAAATTGCTGAATCTCTCGGCGTCTCGGCTATGTGGGTTGAGCATCCCGATGAACTAGATGGGAGGTGGATGCAGGGCAAGTCGTCTATTGGAGTGGCCGCAGGTGGAAGTACCCCTGACTGGCTGATTAATGAAATAACCGAGAAAATAAAGAGGCTGTAGGTCCGAGGAGGCTGTGACGATAATGGTGGATGAAATCCGCAGTGAAGTATTTACAACGCAGGAGCCGGGTGTGGAGGAGACTAATTTAGTCGAGGAAAATCCGGCGGCTGAAGAGACGATGGAGAGCTTTATGGAGCAGATGGGCGGCTTCGAAGATATCCATCGCGGCAAGGTGGTCGAAGGGGTTGTGGTTGACTCCAGAGACGATGGTTGGCTTGTTGACGTGGGCTATAAATGCGAGGGCTTCCTCCAGCAGAAGGAGTGGACGCATCGTGTTTTGGTCGAATCCGCTCCTGAACCCGCAGTGGGGGATAAGGTTCGCGTACAGGTCACCAATATCAGCCAGGGGGAGGAGGCCCAGCTGACATTAAGCCGTTGGCGTTGTGAATTCGACGAGAGGTGGAATAGACTCGAGGAGGAGCTCGGAAAAAGCGAGATCGTCGACGTTAGGGGTCTCCGGAAGGTCAAGGGAGGACTTATAGTCGATTGCTTTGGACTCGAGGGTTTCATCCCCATATCTCACTTGGCTGAGGAAGGCCGCGGAGTAAATCCCGGTCGTCTGGTGGATCAGGTATTTCCTGTAAAGATTCTGGAGCGTGACCGCCGCAAGCGTCGCTTTGTACTGTCGCGCCGCTCCATCCTTGAGGAAGAGATGGGCGCGGAGCGCGATAAGTTCTACGAGTCCGTTCACGAGGGAGACGTCTTGGAGGGCGAGGTCAGCAGTATCACCAGTTTCGGCGTATTTGTCAACCTTGGGGTCATCGAGGGTTTGATTCACGTGACAGAGCTTGCGTGGCAGCGCAACGCAAAGGCCAAGGATCTGGTGAACAAGGGTGATACAGTCAAGGTCAAGGTCACCAGCATAGATCGGGAGAAAAATCGAGTATCCCTTTCGTTGCGTCAGACTCTGCCGGATCCGTGGGAATCTGTAGCGTCGCGCTGGATGAAGGGCACTGAGACCGAGGGAGTCGTCACGAACATGACGGACTTTGGAGCTTTCGTCGAGATCGAGCCCGGGGTCGAAGGGCTCATTCACATCGGAGACATCAGTTGGAGCCGCATAAAGCACCCTAAGGAAGTTTTGAAGCGCGGACAGAAGGTCAATGTCGTGATACTGGATGCTGACATGGAGCGCAAGCGCATAAGCCTTGGATTCAAACAGCTCAACGATCCTTGGACGAATATAGAGTCTCGTTTCGCCAAAGATCAGGATATTCAGGTCAAGGTGATACGTCTGGCGGACTTTGGAGCGTTTGTTGAGCTAGAGACAGGCGTCGAGGGTCTTATCCACATATCTCAGATCAGCCGCAGCCGAGTGGAGAAGCCCGGCGACGTCCTGCAGATGGGACAGGAGGTTATGGCTCGCATACTGGAGATCGACCCAGCCACGAGAAGAATCCGCCTCAGCGTGAAGGCTCTTCAGCCAGAGGGGGAGAGGAGCGCCAATGATGGCGCCCAGACGTCGGATCGCGAGCGTCGCCCTCGCCGCGAGGATTCAGACCGCAGACAGAATAAAGATCATGGTCCGCAGATACCGACAGAGGAGATGTCTGTCACGCTCGGAGACTTCTTGAAGGCCAGGGAAGAGGCCAGCGCCGCCTCCGACGATAACGATTGATTCTGTTTGTATATTAGGCAGCAATAGAGCCCGGCCTGATGGCCGGGTTTTTTGTGAGATAATCAGTTGTGTTTAAATTGATGGAGGTGGTCGTAGTGAACAAGAAATTATTGTTGGCAATAGTGCTGTTGTTAATACTGGCCGGTGTCTTTGTTATGAGGGATCGGGTGATTGGTACCAGTACGCGTGGCGCAGAGGAAATTCCGAATGTGGAATCCGCATTGCCGGACGTCTCGAATTATGATTCTTTTGAATATATAAAAGTTGTCGACACTGAGTCGCTCTCATATTCGATATCGGAACTGTCGGGCTTTATAAATTTTGTAGCTGGTAAGGTCTATGGGAGTGAATTTGAGGACGCCAACGATGTTGAGTCATTCCTGAGTTTCATGGAGGATTTTATCGAGATGACGGACGAACTGGCGTTGATAGCTGTCTCTTCTGATGTTCCTGAGTTTTATCTCTCGTTTTACGCCGACGATGATAAGTTCGATTCATTCGTTTCCGATTTTGACAGCCGGATAATCGATATCGAGCCGTGGGAGACCGAGGATGCCAAGAGCGGGGATGCGTGGATCGTTCGCCCTCTTTATAACAGCCGCAGGAATGCGAATTCATTTTATATGACGCGGCGGAAGGCGGGGGGCAAGAGCTTTGCACTCCTCTCGTCGAGCGAGTCGGGCATTGACCGGATGGCGCGCGCTTTGAATGCGCCGTCTGAGCGATATAAACCCTCTCGCCAGACGGAGGGAGAAAACGTGTTATTGGGCAAATTCAAAGAACCCTTTGAGATGGGGCCCTATAAGATCACTTCCAGTGAAACAGGCTGGGCTCGACTGGAAAACGGCTTTAAGGTGGATATATTTTCTGATTTGTACAGTGGATCTGTTGCGATGTTCGCAAGCCAGGATATTACGGGAGTGAAGCCCACCATACTTGGGGATGGAGAGCTGGCGTTCTTCGCCGCTGCTTATATACCATTTTATCTCCATGCCGTCTTCCCAGGTGAAGATGATCCCGTAGGCGCGCTATTTGATGTTGTGGGGGCGGGCGCTATTCCAGCGGAGTTCTCATCGGATTTGAAGGAGATATTGAGTCAGGCCAGGATATCGGCTGTGCTCACAGTTAAGGATGAAGAGCCTAACACGGCGTATATAGTGATAGAGTCCGGGGCGAAATCTTCGTTGGATAAGCTTTATTCTCTTGCCAGTATTTTCCTGAGGTCCAACGAGATTGAGCTCCAGGGGTGGGATTCAGCCTATTTCTTAAAGCTTGGCGGAGGAGAGGAGTCCATTTTTGCGCATAAAGAAGGAGCAGTCCTGTTAGGTATTGGCAAAGCCTCTGACTATGCCAAGATTCCATCGATTTCAAATGTCGGAGAGCTCGATGATATAAGCTCACCATCCACTATGATGGGCGTTATACTGGAGCCAACGAGCCTGAAGGGTGAATTTGCGGATGCGTTTAAGCAGAGCTTCAGAAGAGAGTTCAATAATCAGTTATCACAGAGTGGTATTCCGGAGGATATCTTCGACGGGATCCAATTCGACATGGTCGAGAAGTTTAACATGAGGCAGACGCTGACTGGGCACACGTATATAAACGTATTTTTCAAAAAGCCGGAGGAAGCTCGAATTGATTGAATGACTCGGGTGAGGGGGTAACCGCCAGGGCGACTCTCTGGCCGTCTCCCGCACGCGGTGGCAACGCCATGCTCATATATATAAAACAATGCGACGGACGATATTGATTCGTCCGCCGCGTTGTTCCCCCCGAAGTTGATATTGCTTATTGCTGCCATCGCTTGAGAGTTGGAAAGACTCCGTACATGCCGGCCACGATGTCATCTCTGATGACATCGAGTTCCCAACACTCGATGCGGTCGGCACAGAGAGAGATCATCTCCTCCATGGTAACATCCTCCAGGAACGCCCCATTTTTGTAACAGTATGTACAATAGTCGTTACATCTCCCCCCATCTTCCTCTGTCCCGAAATCCTCGGGTGCAATTATCTGCATCCCGCAGCTCTGACAGATTGGCCTACTGCCCTCGCGCATTTCTAGTACCTCCCGCTTTTATTTTATATATTTCCCAAACGATGCCGGTCCGATTACGTCCGACACGGAATAGGCACAGTAAATCAGTGAAACCGCATTTAACAGACTAATCACGGTTCCGCTCTTAAAGATTTGTCAATAAACCCACGCATTGAAGCGGGATTATCGCCAATCCAGGGCACACTTGTATATTTTAGAAATCTAATCAACACAATCAAACCCAGGGGATCGCTGATTTAATAGCTGCAACGACATTTAGCCGTTTGCAAATACAAAGTGCATCCGGCTTTTAGTCTTTGCCCTTTAGTGTCCCTAACTTTAACAATAAATCAGACCTTCCCCAGGATGAAACATCTCTCTTAACGTAAGTGAGGCAATATTTCTTCTCGCTGAGGCTTGTCCTGCCGCTGACATTTGCCGTTCGTCTCCCTAAAAATGACTGGAGTCTTCTGCGGCAGATGTGACGAAGCGATATAACATTGTATAATAGTAATACCTGCGACCTCACTTACCCAGTTATCCTGTGAGCGTTAAGTATATAACACTTTCTGCCTTGTAGCCAAGGGTTTAAAGGAGGAAATTAGCGTAATTCATTAAAATATTCGAGAATTCAGCAAAAAAAATTTTTACGTTGCGTGAAATATGCTATAATTAATTTGTATGTTACACGTTGTGAAGAATGAAAGAAGTTTATTGAGGACTTTGGTAAATCGCTGGAAAGGATGATGTTTTGTGAGATTTTTGCTCCTTCTTATGGCAGTTTCTTTAATATCAATAATGTTTTTCCCAGGCATTACAATGGCCGCTGAGTCGACTGACGGGAAACCGGTCGAGCGGCCCGTCGCCGTATTCGATACGTCGATGGGCACGTTTAAAATAGAGCTGTTCAACGATTTGGCGCCGAAAACCTGTCGCAGCTTCATGGATCTTGCGGAGAGAAAATTCTATGACGGGCTGATATTCCATCGGGTTATAGATGGTTTTATGATTCAAGGCGGCGACCCAGATGGTACCGGCAGCGGCGGTCCCGGATACAAAATTCCGGACGAGTTCGGAGAGGGATTGGCTCACAATGCGCCGGGCATACTGTCTATGGCCAATGCCGGCCCCAATACAGGAGGCTCGCAGTTCTTCATAACCCTTGCGCCAACGCCGTGGCTTGACGGCAAACACGCTATCTTTGGCAAGGTCATAGAGGGGATGGGCGTGGTCGAAGCTATCGGGCATGTTAAGACAGGAGCGAATGACAGGCCGATAACGAATGTTGTCATAAAAACATTGACTATCACAGGCGACCCCGCGAAAAAATAAAAATATTGAGTCAGCGGTTCCCTAAGGAATCGCTGATTAAATGTTCTTCGAGCGAAATGGAGGGGAAGCAAATCTGTTTGTCTTTTAAAATGTGCTGATAAGCCTATTTTGATTGAAATAACGCTATAGTTCAAAGCCTTCTTGTCAAATCTTTGCATTGGATTATACTGCTTTGTAGACAAGGAGGCTTTTTCAAACAGATGAGTACGCGTGATAATGTTCCAATGGGCCGGTCTGCGCCGAGGTTTTTGAGTATCTTCAGCGGCAGGGCCGATCTTGCTAATGATGCTCCGATGCAGGCGATCTTAAAGCTTGCCATACCGTCGATGGGGCTTTTTGTATTTAACAGCCTCCTGCATCTTGTGGATACAATTTTTGTGTCGTGGCTTGGAGAACTGCCGATGGCCGCAATGTCATTCACGTCTCCGGTCAATATGTGTATATTTGCAACGCTGGAGTGTGTGTGCAGTGGTTCGATATCTCTGATGGGCCGCAACTTAGGGAGAGGGGACGTCCGCTCCGCGAGGCACATAGCCAGAAGTGGTCTGTTGCTGCTCTACACGGTCTGCCTGATTTCAACTCCGATGGTGTTCCCTACGATATCGAATCTCATTTTCTCCAATATAGGCGCAGGAGAGAACTCTGAATTGCTCGGTCTTTGCTGGAGATACAACATGTGGTATCCTATAATGTTGCCGTTCATGGGTTATACCTATATCGCAAACACGGTCTTCAGGGCTCAGGGGGATACGCTGACTCCCTTTAAGGCCATTGCCATTGCAAATACGGTGAATATTTTGCTGGACCCTCTCTTTATATTCACGTTCGGTTGGGGTATATCGGGCGCTGCAATTGCGACATGGGTCTCGCGCATAGTCTCATCGTTTTATGTATGGCATCGCCTCAATGTATCCAGTGTAATAAAGCTGCCTCCCATGATACAGGTGAAGAAACGTCTGCTGAGCTATTGGGGACCGATATTGTGGATAGGCGTTCCGGTCGGTCTCTCCACCGCGAGTACAGCGCTTGGGATGGGGAGCATTAACAGGATCCTCTCGACGTTCGGCCACCGGGCGGTGGCGTCGTGGATGCTTGGCCTTAGAGTGGAGGAGTTGGCCTTTAACTTCGTGAGCGGAATCAATATAGCTCTGACGCCATATATTGCGTTCAACTACGGCAAGCGAGATCCTGGCCGTATGCTGGCGGGCTTCAAGTCCGCGCTTCTGATTGCAGCCGTGCTTATGGGAACGATGGGTACGATAATTTACATATTTCCTCACGCTTTTCTCGGCATATTCAAACCCATAGCGGAGATTGAGTATCAGGCGGCCAACTCGATACGGGCTTCGGTTCCCGGCTATCCATTTAACATCTTCCTAGTTCTGTCCAGCGGTTTTTTCGTCGGTACGGGACATTCGCTTTACGGGACAATCTCTCAGCTGCTTCGCTCAGTGGTGTTCAGGGTATCCGCCGCATGGATATTCGCCCAGCTGTTTCCTCTGTCACGCATATGGTGGTTCCAATCAATCGCGTTCTTCCTGGCGAGTTTTGTCGCAATGTTCTTCTTCATTCGCCACTTCCGGAGGATAAAACAAGAATGTTCAGGGAATCGCTGATGCTCGTGTTAGAGGCCCAAAGGCAAAGATTAAAACCCCTCTGTCGTTCCCCGGCTCTTCAGCGAGGACCTACTTGCATCTGCCTATATAGTACCGCTTCTTTTATCACTATTGAGTGAACGAGTATCTTACGAGGCGCGAAATGTTCTATAAAAGCCGCTTCCCTAATGTATAATATCTCCCAGCGTTACGGGAATAAAAAAATTCTTTTTTGGGAGTGGATATGCGCGTGAACGAAGTCAACGTAAAATCATATTCGACGAAAAAATCTGCCAAAACACCCTCCCTCATGATTCAGGGCACTGCTTCAGACGCCGGGAAGTCGCTCATTGTGGCTGGACTCTGCCGGATATTTTCCAGGCGAGGGTTTCGCGTCATGCCGTTCAAACCTCAGAATATGTCAAACAACGCCGCCATCACGGCGGACGGCGGAGAGATAGGCAGGGCTCAGGCGCTTCAGGCAATGGCGTGCGGGGTCGACCCGATCTCCGATATGAACCCGGTGCTGCTGAAGCCCGAGAGCGACCAGGGGAGCCAGGTTGTCGTGCAGGGGCATGTTCGAGCGACCGTTAGCGCGGCTGATTACCTTCAGTACAGATACACGCTCATGAAGGATGTCATGGAGAGCTACAACAGGCTCTGCAGTCATGCGGACATTGTATTTGTCGAGGGCGCCGGCAGTATTTCCGAGGTCAACCTGCGGGACGGAGACATATCGAACATGGGTTTCGCCGTAGAGGCCGGCGTCCCGGTAGTGCTTGCGGCGGATATAGACAGGGGCGGGGCGCTTGCGTCAATAATAGGTTCACACTGTCTTCTGCGGGATTCCGAGCGCCATCTGCTCCGCGGCTATATGATGAATAAATTTCGCGGGGACCGCAGGATACTTGACCCGGCAATCGACATAATATCCGGTCGCACGGGACTGTCCTGCATCGGTATCATGAAGTGGTTCGACGGCGCGGCCAAATTTCCGGCGGAGGACTCGCTCGCATTGGAACACTCGAGGACTTTTGGCATGAGAGACGGTAAAAAAATCAAGATATACGTGCTCGGCCTGCAGCGCATATCAAACTTCGACGACTTCGATCCCCTGGCGGCGGAGGACGACGTGGAACTGTCATTCGTCAAGCCCGGTAACCCGATACCCGGGGACGGAGATCTCGTCATAATACCCGGCACCAAGTCCACAATCGCCGATCTCGAGTATGTCAGGAAACAGGGCTGGGATATCGACATAGCGGCTCATATTCACCGCGGAGGCAGGGTTGTGGGTATATGCGGCGGTTATCAGATACTGGGCCGAGAGATATCAGACCCTGATGCCGTCGAAAACCCTGTGCCGACAACCATTCAGGGGTTGGGTCTGCTGAATGTCGTGACTGTCATGTCTCGCGAGAAGACGTTGCGGAGGTTCTCCGCCTCAACGCCCGACGGCAGCGTCGTATCGGGCTACGAGATACACATGGGTGTGACAAAGGGTCCGGGTATCGAACGACCGCTGGTTACGCTGAACGGAGTGCCGGAGGGCGCTCTGCGCGAGGATGACTTGGTCGGCGGTTGCTATATTCACGGGCTTTTCACCAGCGATGAGTTCAGGGCGAAGTTCCTCTCCATCTTCAGGGGAGGCAAGGGGCTTGGCACGGCGAAACAGGACTATGAAAAGTCAGTCGATACGGCGCTCGACGAGCTGGCCTGTCAGATGGAGAGCGAGCTCGATATGGAAAAGATAGAGGAGATCGCCGGAATTTGAACTTTGCATGACACTTATTCAAGTTCATTGACTGCGGTTCCCTGTGTTAAAAAGACTGCCCTTTACGGTGGGGCAGTCCGGTATTACAATCCTTCCGAGCTTAATTGATTATTCGAAATATCCTGTGGATAAGCTCAAGGATTTGGATAATCAGGTTAAACAGAGGAGCAAGACTTATTGCATTGGTAAGGGGGGGTCTTACTCCTCTGTTTTTTGCCTGGAAGGCGCTCTCTGTCTTCTGACATCGCATCACCTCCCCTGGAGGGAAGACCCTAGGAAACGCTGATTTAATGTTCTTTGCGGCGAAATGGAGTGGATTCGTTCTCCCGTCGAAACGGTTGTCGCGAAAATGGCCGCAGGCACTTCAGAGCTATGTTGAGGACCATTTTTGTGGCAACCGTGAAGATGGTGAGCGAATACACCCATTGCAGCCCAAAGGTTATTAAATCAGCGTTTCCCTTATCACTTATCGGCGCCCTGCTCTGCCGGAAGTCCGTCGCGGGGGATTATATCACAGCGGTTTGAGCCGCTCTGCAGCAAAAATGTCTCACGATTTATCGCGCGACAGCCGATATTGACTGTATGAACCCATAATAGACATGGAGAGTGCCGCGCGATGAAGTCAGTAATATATTCCAATAAATCGTCTGCAAGATACATATTTAGGGGAGCGTTCGCGCTTATCTCAGCGCTATTATGCGCCGTGTTTGCATCCACATCCTGGGCTGCGGCGCTGGACAAGGGGGAGCGCGTCTCAATCGGTCTGGTGACTCCGATAGAAAACAACACGGAGTTTCGCGTATGGGGCAGTAAGTATTACCCCGGGGATGTTCTCTCAGAGAAAATGGCGGGTTATATGCTGAGGCGGCTTCGAGAGATACCGCGCGTGAATGCGGAGCGCGTGCAGGGCGCCAACCCAGATTACTGGGATATGGCAGGCGCGTCCCGGGACGATCTCATCATCAAGGTCAATCTGGAGCAGTTCGACTATAGAAAGCGCGATACGCTTGGCTCAAAGGTGCAATGGGATTTTGTGCTTCGCCTGTACGTGTACAACTCCGCAAAGAGACTGATCTACGATACATCTGTGCGTGAGCGGGACGACAGATATTACGTGCTCTATAACGACGTAATGGAGAGAGGACCCTTCTACTGGGAGGAGTTCGAGAAGAGCCCATATTGGCCGGCCCTGCGTCACGCGATGGACGAAGCTCTGGACGACGTTGTTACAGGGTATAACGGCTACCGGATAGTGGGGCGAATCGTCGCCAAGGCGGAGCGAGTGGACGGCTCCCTATCAGTGCCCAAGAAAAAAATGGACAAGATTTATCATATCGACCTTGGGCGGGAGGACGGCGTTCATGTGGGGGACATATTGGCAGTGACGCGCGCTTCTTCGGTGCGCACCGTTGCGCCTGAGACGCCGGAGATGCACTTTCCTCAGATCATAGGCCGCGTCAGGGTTATTTTTATAAAAGGGCGTGACGCGGTGGTCGAGATAGTCAAGGAGTCCAGGGATGCTCCGATACAGCTTGGAGACGCCCTCTCCACTCCGCTTTACGGCTATCGCGGGGCGCGGAGTGATTTTTAAGAAAACAGAGGGGGAACGCGCGATGTTTACAGTAAAAGCTGTCGAAATGAAAAAGGGGAAAATAAAGAAATCTTTTGCGGCGCTTATATTATCGCTGCTGTGTCTTTGCTATTTTGTGCTCGTCCCGGTCGGGCCTGCCGGCGCGGACCGTTATTCGCCGCCCGACGAGAGCATACCGGAGCGACCGGCGGCGAGCGACGACGCGCGAGTTCGTCAGGAGAAAAATGAAGCGGCGAGGAGAGCGCGCGAGCGTGCCGCTGCGGCTAAGCGAAGGGCTCGCGAGAAGGCCGAGCGCGAGGCCAAGGCTGCGGCGGATGCGGCGCGCGCCGCAGCGGAGCGCGCTGCGGAGGAGGAACGCAGGAGGGCTGCGAGCGAGGATATGATTAACCGCGTCATAATGAACGGTCGCAGCCTGGTCGAAAATGGGCGGTTTCAGAGCGCGATCAACGTGTTGGGCGGTTTCCTGGACGCCAATCCACACTCTGCGGACGGCTGGTATTGGATATCCAGGGCTCACCACGCGCTTGGCGACTATGACAGGGCGCAGCTTGCGGCCAACATAACATTGGAGATAGATCCGTATTACCCGGAGCTTGTAAAGACGCCGAGCGGCCTCGAACCGAGACCGTATCTCACGAAACAACAGAGGAAGGAACCGCGTCCGTCCATGTCCGTGCTTCCCGTGAAGCCCCCGCTGCCCTCTAACCTGCTTCTGGCGCCTGTTGTGATATCATTCCCAATACTTGTTGACTCGGAGTCTCCACAACAGACATACCCAGAGAGCAGCGCGCGCGGTGCACACTCGGAAGAGCTCGCGAGTTCGATGACTGAGCCCGAAGGGAGTGACTCGGTAACAGGCGCGTATCTGAGGTATGTTCCCTATCCTCCCGAGCCCCTTGGCGCCACGGTCGCCTGGATGCAGAGCGAACACTTCAACGAGATATCCCGGTGGCGCTTCAGGGTCGACAGGATGGGTATTCTGATGGAGCCAAGAGTTCCAATCGCCTGGAAGGGCAGTCATCCCTACGAGGTCTACTTTTGGACCGGCAGGGAGTGGGCGAGGGTCAGGAGAAAGGGTGGGCGGTATGACAGCCGGGAGACGTATGACGATATACTTTACAGCGCTCAAGATAACATCGCAGAGGTGTTGAGCGACAGAGGCTTTGTGTGGAACGAGCCGGATGTTCCTTCGCTTGCCGCAAGCGCGTCGCTGATGCGTTACATGTGGATGGGGAACGTGGACCTTGCGGAGGCAAGGCGCAGAGCCGAGAAGAAGGCGAGGGAGCGCGCGCTCTTCAATCTCGTCTCCGATGACGTCAAGTCCGATGAGGTCAAGCCAACTGCGCAGTGAGCACGGATAGCTAATCCATTCAGCCGCAGATAAGGCGTCAGTTCATGAGGGATCGAACTTTTTCCAGCGGCAAATCGGCGCTCTTGGCTATGATATCCGGCGATACTCCGTTAGCCAACAGGTTGCGGGCTACTTCGAGCTTGCCTTCGAGTTTGCCTTCTTCCCTGCCGCGCTGTTCAATCTCAGCCGCCGAGTCCCTCAAAATCAACGGTATATACATGGCCTTTCCCCCCTTGCTGTGTTGTTCCAAAAAATCCCTGTATTGCCTTATAAGCCCTTCGTCTTTCATGTTTATAATGCGCTCCGTGAAAAGAAGCAGATCGCGCTTGTCATTCACGCTCCATCCGCGTTCGTCCAGAAGCCCGACCGTCTTGCGGAGAAAGTTGAATTTCTGGAGTTCCTCTTTCGCTCTCAGCGCGAATTTTGCGGCGTAGAGAACGATATCTATCGGATTTTCGCTAGATATAAGCTCGTCGTCGCTCAACTCCGACAGAACGAGATTGTTGTAATTGTATACGACATTTGTGCCATATCGCGTATGCGACTAAAAATCAACCTCGCTCGGTGGACGCTTGTCGGTGATAACCGCCAAAGCCACTGGTTCCTTGCGATAATGCCCGTATATAAGGCACCTGTAATGATTCATGCGCTCGCAAAGATTCCCGCCGCCGCGTCCTTGGATTTCCAAGTGAAGGATAACACGCTCGACAGAGCCATCCTTCAACGGAACTTCCATAAGAAGATCCGCAAAATGCGGGCTCGTGTGTATCTCAGGGTCCGCTGTGTTCAGGATGTCAATGAACTCCTTGTCGAGCGGGCGCGGTTCATGCTCTATGTCGGCGTCCTCGTAAAGATCAGGAATGGCTCTCAGGAGAAGGGAATAGAAAAAACGATCTACAAGCCCTTTCCACATTCCATCATGATCGAAACGCTCGTTCTTTTCTTCGTTGCCTCCGATATCGGCGCCCTGGGCCTCAGAGTTTATCTTGTCCGTCTCCAATGTGCTCCACCTCGCAACGAAACAATTATACCTCATCTTAGCGGCGCCAGTGAAGCATCAGAGCACTTGTTTCGCCCTGTGCGTGAATGCGGTTTTATGCAGCGTTCGAAATATCTGCTGCCGAAGTCTCTATACGGCGCGGTAGACGACTCCATTTCGCCGCAAAGAACATTAAATCAGCGATTCCTCAGGGATGTTGTTTTGAAAAAGGCCCGACTCACAAGTCGGGCCTTTTCATGTATACTTTAACTGTTTTTATATGGATATGTGGAGGATACAGACTTGTCGTCCGAGCCAAAATCAGTGAACGATGCTAATATGCCCCCGCTCGTCTCGATGCGCGGCATAGACAAGATTTTTTTCGGGAGTTACGCCAACAAGGGAGTGGATTTCAACCTTAAGAGGGGAGAGGTGCATGCTCTGCTGGGAGAAAACGGAGCAGGCAAGACAACGTTGATGAATGTGCTCTCCGGCATATATGCTCCGGATGCCGGAACCATCAGCATTGACGGCAGGGATGTCTCGTTTCGGTCGCCGCGGGACGCTATTGCGTCCGGCATAGGCATGGTGCATCAGCACTTCATGCTGATACCGGCGCTCTCTGTGTGGGAGAACATGCTCCTGGGGATGGGCGGTATTCCATTTGTGATGAAAAAACATGAGATAGTGGCGCGCATAAAGGAGTTGTCCAAACGCTATGCTCTGTCCGTGGATCCGGAGGCGTATGTGTGGACCCTCTCGATAGGAGAGCAGCAGCGCGTCGAGATTTTGAAGATGCTGTATCGCGGTACTAAGGTGCTGATACTGGACGAGCCGACGTCAGTGCTGACGCCCCAGGAGACGCGTGATTTCTTCGTCACTCTGCGAGTTATGACGGAGGCCGGGCATGGCGTCATTCTTATATCCCACAAGATAGACGAGATTTTGTCCATCTCAGATCGTCTCTCCATTCTGCGCAAGGGAGAGCATATCGGCACTGTGAACGCGTCAGGGGTGACGCGCGAAACGGTGGCGGAGATGATGGTGGGCAGGGTGCTGAGGCCAATCAAAAGACCCGACTCAGAACGGCATGGTCCGACGATCCTCTCGTGCGCGAGGTTGTCCGCGCGGAATGACCGCGGCGCCCTGTCGCTCTCTGGTGTCTCCTTCGACCTGGCGGCAAGCGAGATATTGGGCGTTGCGGGAGTGGTCGGCAATGGCCAGGGAGAACTGTGTGAGGTTCTCACTGGTCTTCGCTCCCTTGACTCGGGCGAGATAACGCTAAAGGGAGACAATGTCTCCCTTTGCACTCCGCGCGAATTTATCAGGCGCGGGGTGAGTTACATCCCGGTAGATCGCAAGGGAATGGGTCTTGTTCCAAACATGAACCTGAAGGAGAATGCAGCGCTCAAGCGTTACTGGAAAAAACCCGCTTCTGTAAAAAAAATCTTTCTGGATTGGGAATATATCGCCGGATTGACAGGGGAGCTTGTCGCCAGGTACGCTATTCAGGCCGATTCACTTGCATCTCCGGTCAGAGTGCTCTCCGGAGGCAACATACAGAAGCTCATGCTTGCGCGCGAGTTGTCGGAGGCGCCATCGGTGATACTCGCGATGCACCCTGTCTGGGGGCTCGATGTCGGCGCCGCCGAATTTGTTCATGAGCGTATCTTGGAGGAAAGAGAGCGGGGAGCTGGGATAATGTTAATATCTGAGGATCTTGACGAGCTGATGGAGCTCTCGGATCGAATAATAGTCATGAGCAGGGGGAAGATTATGGGCACAGTTCGGCGTCCTAGAGACGCCACCAAGGAGGAGATAGGTCTGATGATGGCCGGAGAATCAATGGAGGCTACCCGGTGACGAAGTGGCGCCTCGAACCTCGCGCGTCGTCGTCCATATTCTTCAGCGCGGCAATCACGTCAGCGTCCCTCTGTGCAGCTCTGGTGGCAGGCGGCGTCTTGATGACGCTGATGAAGGTGAACCCGCTTGTCTCGTACTCAGAGATACTGAGAGGGGCTCTTGGCAGCGGATACGGCTTCAGCGAAACTTTGGTCAAGGCGATTCCCATAACGCTTACCGGGCTTGCGTGTCTCTTCTCGTTCAAGATGATGATCTGGAACATAGGAGCAGAGGGTCAGCTTGTGATGGGAGCGCTCGCGTCTGCAGCCGTCGTCCGTTATTTTTATTTCGACAGCCATGTCGCTATGTTTATACTCATGTTCGCGGCATCCGCCATTTCCGGCGGAGTGTGGGGCGCCATACCCGGTTTTTTGAAGGGACGATGGGCTGTCAACGAGATAATAGCCACTCTGATGCTCAACTACATTGCGCTGTACACGATGGATTTCATGCTCTACGGCGCATGGAAGGATCCGATGAGCATGGGATTCCCGATGACGGCGCCGTTTCCAGACAGCGCGCGCCTGTGGCGCTTTGGAAACACCAGGGTGCACGCAGGCATTGTGATCGCGGTGATAGTATCGTTTCTGGCTTGGATTGTCATGCGGTGGACGCAGTGGGGTTTCGAGATTAGGGTTATAGGCGAGAGTCAGAGGGCCGCTCGTTATTTTGGAATGAGCATCATGAGGAACATCCTGCTCGTGATGTTCGTCTCCGGGGCAATAGCGGGCATATGCGGCTTCGGAGAGGTTGCGGGTTTGCAGGGTAGGCTGTCCAGAGGGTTTGCCGTGGGATACGGATTCACCGGTGTGATAGTGGCCTGGCTTGCAAGGCTCAACCCACTCGCCGTTCCGTTGGTGGCTTTCCTGATGGGGATACTGCTGGTGGGCGGCGATACCCTTCAGGTGGTGATGGCCCTGCCTCTGTCGAGCGTACAGATGATTCAGGGCATGATACTGTTTTCCATCCTTGGGGGCGAGCTGTTCTCGAAATATCGCCTGCGCAGGGTCGGCGCCGCCGGACGGAGCGATGTCCCGACAGAGGGAGCTGTATAGGCAAGTGGATATACTTATACCGATGTTGGCTGCGGCGATAAGAAGCGGAACACCTGTGCTTTATTCCGTGCTCGGGGAGATACTGACTGAACGCTCCGGAGTCATGAACCTCGGGCTCGAAGGGCTCATGCTGGTGGGCGCTTTTGCGGGTTTTGCGGTTACACAGTCCACCGGCAGTCCATACGCAGGGCTTGCGGCGGCATTTCTGGCAGGAGTCCTCGTAACGCTGATTCACGCTTTCCTCTGCATTACGATGGGCGCCAATCAAGTGGTGAGCGGACTTGCGCTCACGATGTTCGGCGGCGGGATGAGCGGGATGCTCGGGCGCGGTCATATAGGGGAGACCATCAAGGGGCTCTCTCCCTTCCGCATACCGATTTTGGGGGATATCCCGCTGATTGGGCCAGTCCTGTTTCATCACGACATAATGGTGTACATCTCGTACATTCTCGTCGCGGCGCTTGGTTTTTTCATCTTCCGAACGAGGCCGGGCATGAATCTGAGGGCTGTGGGCGAAAATCCAAGGGCGTCAGACGCGATGGGGCTCTCCGTAGCAGGAATACGCTATTTTTACACTTTGGTGGGCGGGGGGCTTTCCGGCATCGCCGGAGGATATCTCTCGGTTGTGTACACTCAGATGTGGGTCGAGGGGATGACGTCGGGACGCGGATGGATAGCGGTGGCTCTCGTCATCTTCAGCATATGGCATCCATTCAGGGCAGCGCTTGGCTGTTATCTGTTCGGCGGGATTGACGCTCTTCAGATGCGGATGCAGGCGGCCGGCACGAGCATTCCCGCCCCTCTTTTGCTGATGCTGCCTTATCTTATGACGCTGGTAGTGCTGACATTTATATCGATACGCAAACGGCAGGGAATACTGCTTGGCGCTCCGGCGTCTTTGGGGAACCCCTTCAGACGGGAAGAGCGCGAATAATTATCATATAAAACATGGGCAGGTGAGATAGGGTGGTCAAACTGGTAAAAATAGCATGGATAATTTGTTCGGCTCTCATAGTCATACTGTTGAATGCCGTTTCATCGACGCTATGGGCGGGAACGGGGAGTGACTTGCTAAAGGCTCTCTCTGCGGACGAGAGCCTCGGCGCATCCGGAAACGCGGACAGGCGCGGCGGAGTGGTTCTGGTGCTCTCCGGAGGCGGCACGAAGGGTTTTGCCCACATAGGGGTGCTGAAGATACTGGAGCGTGAGAACATCCCCATAGTGGGTATTGTCGGCACGAGCATCGGTTCGGTAATCGGAGGGCTGTACGCTGCGGGCTACAGCGCGGATGAAATTTACAGGATAGTATCGGAGACGAATGTCCTTGGCCTCCTTGCCGACTCCGGCACGCGTCTCAAGCCGGACGCAGGGGATCACAGACCGGTCGGCGAAAGCGTAAGGCTGTATCACATGGACTTCGACAAGAACTTCAAGCAGAATGGTCCGCTCGGGCTGCTGCCAGCAGCCTCCCTCGCGAGCTTCCTCATAAAATACACCAGTCACATACAGACGACCGACTTCAACGATCTTCCCATCCCCTTCGCCTGTGTCGCTGCCGATCTAGGGACCGGCGACGAGGTGGTGATGAGAGATGGAAGCCTGGCGTCGTCGATCAGGGCGTCAGCGTCCATACCGGGCCTTATCGAACCGTGGCCGATCAACGGCAGGCTGCTGGTTGACGGAGGATTGGTCGCCAACCTTCCGGTGGGCATTGCTAAGGAAATATTCCCGGGATATCCGATTATTGCCGTGAACCTGTCGGGCGCGTCGATCGCGAAGCCGAACGAGCGATTTAGGAGTATGGTCGATGTCATGATGCAGACCATAGACATAATGACCGTGGATCGCATCAAATATAACGAGTCGTTGGCGGACATCGTACTCTACCCAGATGTTTCAGGCTTCAGCATGCTCGACGCCACAGGATACGACGTAATATACCAGAAGGGGCTGGATGCTGCGGAGGCCAACGTCTCCAGAATGGTGGCCGTCTCCCGCGAAGCGCCGCTCCCATCCTCCGCGAGGACGGGCGGCAGCAGGGTCAGAGTCGTTCGCAGCGTGAAGGTTATAGGCCTCAGCGATGACGCGGCAAAGGATATAGAGGATAATTATAAAAACTGGGTGGGGAATCCTTATAACGTCGATCTGGTGAATCAAGCGCTCGACCTCATAGCGAGGAGGGATGAAATAGCGACAGTCGACGTCGACACATATTCCTCGCCCAACAGCAGTCCTGATGACGTGGATATAGTGTTCTCCGTCGAGAAGCGGCCTCCTTACGAGATAGGGATAGACGGATATACGACCAATATGCATTCGCGCCGCTGGCTCTCAGTCACGATGAACGCGCGGGATATAGCGTCTGACGGAGACTCCGCGAATTTAGACGCGCGCGTCGGCTATAACGAGTGGGGCGCCTCGCTGGGTTACTTCACCCCTCAGAGGGCCAGCGGGCAGTGGGGACTCTCCCTTGGCGCCAGGAGAGAGGGTTTCTTTCCTGACGGTATCGACGATTACTATCTGGACAGGTATTCGCTCAGGGGCATGTACTACTGGGAGGGGGACCACAGCAGAGTCGGAATGGGCGTCGCGGCGGAGTACACCAACGCAATCCACAAAGATAGTTTCACATTTGGCCCGTACTTCTACTACAATCGCGACACACTGGACAATCTGCTTCTCCCTTCGAAGGGCTACTCGCTGAACTCTCAGATCTGGTGGGGCGACGCGGATATTCTGGTTTCGCGCACGAATCTGACGGCGTACATACCGTGGAAGAGCAACCTGCACTTCATGATGAACTTAGGACTCGAGACAGGCGACAGGGATCATGAGGCCTATCGCGTCATGCTGGGAGAGCGTGAGGAGCTGTTCAGCCTGGCGCGCCATCCTCTGCCTGCCGATGAGGCGGCGTGGGCGCATTTGGGAGTCGGCAGGTATTTTTATAATTCATGGTGGGGGGCTGTACGGGGTGAACTGTTTGCGAGCTACGGCATCGTGATGGAGGATTGGCATCGCACTAACGAGGCGTGGGAGACGGGGCTGGCCCTGTCGATTCCAGGGCAGTTCCTGAATGGGCGGCTGCTGCTCGTTTACGATAATGACGGCGAGATCACAGTCGGTTTCAGCCTCGGTTCCCCGAGGTGGTGGCCGAGTCCTCTGCCGTAATAGGCAGATGCACGAAGAAATCCGTCGAGTCCGCCGAACTCTCCGCGTCTATCCGACCGCCATGCGACTCTATGGCGGTCTTTGCTATTGCCAGTCCCAGTCCATAGCCGCCGCTGGACTTCTCGCTGCGGGATCGATCGAGCTCCGCCCGCTCGAAACGACCGAATATACCGGCGAGCTTGTTTCGCGGTATCCCTATGCCGTTGTCGTTGATATGAAGCACGCACTCCATGCCGTCTGTGTCAAGCGATACGGATATCCTGCCTTTTTTATCAGATTTGCCAGGGTTCTCGCCATATCGCTTGTAGGTGTACTTGACAGCGTTGTCCAGAAGGTTCGAAATGGACCTCCCTATTTCCCTTCGTCTTCCGAAGAACATGACTTCCCCGACCGGAAGCGACACGGACCACTCTATATCAGAGGCCTGGGGGCGTTTTTTTGCGTCGTCGATATATTCGAGGCATAGTTGCGCCAGGTCGAAGGACTCCGACTCGCACGTGGGTACGCCGGACTCCAGACGAGAGAGCAGGAGCAGATCGTCCACCAATGACGTCATGCGCTCCCTCTGGCGCATTATCTCGGTCAGGTAAGGCGCGCGTTCGTCCGCTGTCGAGTTGTCCATGGCCATTAGCAGCTCCGCCGCCGCTGATATCGATGTGAGGGGAGTCTGGAACTCATGGCCCGCGTCCGCCACGAAGGACTTGCGCGCCATCTCCATCCTCATTCGCTCCGTCTCGTCGTCAAGAACGACCAGAAGTTCCCCGGTACCGGTAGGGATTACCCGCGCTTTGTAAAACCTCTCCTCACCATCGTGGCGGAAGGTGAAACAGGTCTCGGAGGATCTGCCGTCACGTCCTGACGCTATGAGGTCCATCAGTTCCGGCGAGCGAAGTTCCCCATCCGCACTTCGTCCGGCAGCGGCGTCCGGGGATTCTCTCAGGAGGGGCGCCAGAGCTGCGTTGACGCAGCTTATTGTTCCGTCTGAGTCCATAAGCATGAGACCGCATGGGGCGGACTGCACAATAGTCTCCAGTTCGTTGCGCTCATTTCTGAGGTCGCTCATCATGCGAGCCTGGGTTTGCGCGCTCTCCTTGAGTGTCCTGGATAGCTCCTCTATCTCCGCAGTGCCGCCCACGGGATAGGCCGCCCGCTCTCCCTCCTTCGACGCTCTGGAGGCGGCAATCAGCATAGCTATCGGGCGAGTGACTCTTCTCGCTCCGATTACGCCAACGACAAGCGCCGTGATCCCAGCGACGATGAGAGAGACAATGATGCTGCTTCGCACCCTCGACACCAGGAAGTAATACCTCGCCATTGGGAGAGAACAGCGAATTACATAACCATTGCCGCCCTCCGTCCTGTCGAACAGGGCGTAGTAAAGATACGGCTCGCTGGTCGTCTCGCTGTACCTCATGTCCATTCCAGATCCCGACGAGAGCGCAGCCCGCACCTCCGGCCTGTCACCGTGATTGGCAAGTATTTTAAGAGAACTTCTTGAGACGCTGCTGTCGGCCAGAACGACCCCATCCGTCCCTATTATCGTTATCCTGACCCCAAGTATGCCGGACCATCTCTCCAGGTTCGGCTGCCGCATCGGGATCCCTGAATCTGAGTCGGCCCATCCGGGGTCGAGCAGAGTTGCTATTACAAGCGCGCTCGTCCTCAGGTTTGCCGTCGTCAATGTGTTGATCTCCCGCCTCATGTCGTATGACACGAAAATGCCGCTTATAAACGCCCCAAGGGCTATCGTCAGTATTATTAACAGCATAACCCGACCGGCGAAAGTATGCGTAAAATCAGCGATTTGTTTTCTCATGATTTAATGATGTCGTCCCTTATGTTTTTGTATTGAAACCAAGTCTGTAACCGCGTCCGCGAATCGTGTGCAATATCTCCGGGCTCTCCGGATTTTTTTCGATTTTGCGCCTTAGGCGATATATGTGGACGTCGATGGTTCTGGTGTCTCCGACCTGCATGTTCCAGACCCGCCGCAACAGCTCATCGCGGGACACGGTCCTTCCCTTGGCGGAAGCGAGCGTCTCCAGCAGGCGATACTCCGTGACGGAGAGGTCGAGGCGGTCATCTCCTTTGAACGCTTCCTCCCTGGATGTGTCCACCTTCAGATACCCGATCTCTATCACCTCTTCGTCGTTCGATACGCGATTTCTCCTGAGCAGAATGCTTACCCGGGCGGTGAGTTCCGCAAGCGAGAACGGTTTTCTCACATAGTCGCTCGCGCCGGCGCTGAAGCCCGCCAGAGCGTCCTCCTCCTCACGGCGCGCGGTGAGCATTATTATTGGGATGTCCCGCGTCTCGCGTTCATCCTTCAAACGGCGCGCGACCTCGAAACCATCCAGCCTCGGTATCATTACGTCGAGTATTATCAGGTCAGGCCTCATCTCAGCCGCGACGTCCAGTGCCGCATCCCCGTCAAACGCCGTCTCACAGTCATAGCCCTGCCGCTTGAGCGCCTCGGCTATCAGTCTGGCGATCGACTCCTCGTCATCCACAATCAAAATACGCCCCGACGGCAATTTACTTGTCCTCCGTCCTTACCCTTCGAAAATCCGCCGCTCTGACCCTATTGCCGGCGATCATGTAGCAGATATGTTCCGCAAGGTTTGTCACGTGATCTCCCGCCCGTTCCAGCACTCGCGCTACGGTGATGATCTTGTTGCTTCCGTTTGTAAGAGCGGGAGTCTCCATGACTATCTCCATAAGCTCGGCAAACACTCCGTCCTCGTAATCGTCCACTGCGTCGTCCATGGCGAAAACCTCTTTCGCCGCCGATACATCTCGCCGTAACAGAGCGGACATCGATGTATTCAGCATCGCTATAACGCGCATGCCCATTGGTTCGAGATTTTTTAAGGGTTTTATGCGCACGTCGAGGTCCAGTGTAACTCGCGCTATATTGACCGCGAGGTCCGTTATGCGCTCCAGGTCGAGAGCCATTCTAATGCACGCTTCGAGCGCGCGCAAATCGAACGCCACCGGCTGATATCTCGCTATGAGCTGAAAGCTGACGGTATTGATCTCCAGAGCAAGCTCGTCGACGGCGTCGTCCCCGTCCAAAACCTGACGGGCGAGATTTTTGTCCTGATGTGAGAGAGCCCATATTGCGTCACTTAAAGCCCGTTCCGTAAGGCTGCCCAGTTCGAAAATCTTGGAGAATAGCGACTCCATCTCCTTATCCTTAAACCTGTTCACTGTGCTGGTCCTACCTCTCTCCGTCATCCGAAACGGCCTGTTATGTAGTCCTCGGTCCTTTTGTCTCCGGGTGTCGTGAAGATAACGTCGGCAGGTCCGTATTCCACGAGCTCTCCCATGAGAAAAAAGGCCGTTGTGTCCGAAATTCGCGCGGCCTGCTGCATATTGTGCGTTACTATCGCTACAGTATAATCTTTTTTCAACTCGCGTACCAGCTCCTCGACCCTCGCCGTGGCAATGGGGTCGAGCGCAGACGTCGGCTCGTCCATCAGCAGGACCTCCGGCTCCACCGCTATGGCTCTGGCGATACAGAGCCTCTGTTGCTGTCCTCCGGAGAGCGATGTGGCCATTTCACCGAGTCGGTCCCGTACCTCCTCCCACAATCCGGCGCTGATCAGGCTCCTCTCGACTATCTCCTCGATCTTCGATCTGTTTCTCTCGCCCAGAAGTTTTGGTCCGTAGGCGATGTTATCCCTGATCGAGAAGGGAAAGGGGTTGGGTCTCTGGAATACCATGCCCACTCTGCGGCGCAGGTTCGTAACGTCCACGTCAGGCGAGTATATGTCCATGCCGTCCAGCATCACCATACCCTTTATATACACATCTCTCACGAAGTCGTTCATCCTGTTCAGGCACCGCAGAAATGTGCTCTTGCCGCAGCCTGACGGTCCGATGAACGCCGTCACCGAGTTAGCGGTGATGCCCATCGAGACATCCTTCAGCGCCAAGGGCGCGCCGCGCGAGTACGACAGTGACAGCGACTCGATTTTCATCTTGACATCATCCATAAGCGCATCACCCCCTCTGAACCACCGGTTTATATTCTTCTGCGAAGCCGCGCGCGCGCGACTATCCCTATCATGGAAATTCCAAGCACCAATGTTAGCAGCACAAGTATCGTTCCATACTGAAGAGGACCCGTCTTGTCAATTTGAGTGCCCGCTGTTGCGAGCACATATATATGATACGGAAGCGCCATCACCGAGTCGAATATATTTCTTGCAAAACCTGGTGCAAAGAATACGGCGCCGGTGAACATTATAGGGGCGGTCTCTCCGGCTACCCTTCCGATACAGAGTATTCCGCCGGTTATAATGCCGGGAAACGCCGATGGAAGAACCACTTTGTAGATCGTCTGCCATCGAGTTGCTCCTAGAGCGTAGGAAGCGTCCCTGAACTCCTGAGGGACGTTTTGAAGCGCCGTCTCGGACGCGGTGACGAGCGTTGGGAGCGCCAGACATCCCAGCGTCAGTCCGGCTGACAGCAGAGACGCGCCAAAACTCAAAAAGACACAAAAGAAGGCGAATCCAAAGAGGCCAAGTACTACAGACGGGATGGACGCAAGACTTCGCACCGCAAGCCGAAGTGTCTTTGTCAGCGCTCCGCCGTGCGAGTACTCGTTGAAGTACACCGCCGTGATTACGCCGACAGGAAAGGCGAATGTCATGGATACCAGTATTAGCTGCACAGTGCCGACAATAGGAGTGATTATCCCGCCCTCCGTCATACCTGCGCGCGGGTGCTCACTGATAAATTCCCACGATATCGCGTCGGCGCCCCTGTATATCAAAAATGCCAGTATAAGGCCCAGAACCGCTGTCGATAGAGCCATGCACCCCCACAGCATTGCTGTTGATGCTCTGTCCATTATTTTTCTGCGAATATACACCGGCATGATTTTATTTCTTTCTGCCCGACTCTATCCTGAGCACTATCAGGTTGAGGGCGCATGTCAGTAATAACAGCAGGCAGCCCATGAAAAAGAGCGCGTGATAGTGCGGCGAACCGACCGGCGTCTCTCCCATCTCCGCCGCTATGGTAGAGGTGAGAGGCCGCACCGGGTCCGCTATGAATTCGGGAATTATGGCAGCTCCTCCGGCGGCCATAAGCACCACCATCGTCTCTCCGATGGAGCGCATCACACCCAGAATGGCGGCCTGCGCTATTCCTCGCGACGCGCACTTCAGTTCGATCCTGAACATCGTCTCGCACCTCGTGCCGCCGAGCGCGTATGACGCGTCGCGTATCGATTGAGGCACGGCGTAGAGACTATCCTCAGAGAGCGTCGCTATCGTCGGCAGAATCAGAATCCCGAGCAGAAACGACGCGTTCAGCATGTTGAGCCCCGACAGCAGTTCCAGCTTCATCTGCATGTAGGGCGCGATTATGACCATTCCGATAAAGCCTAGCACAACGGA
>JAISRE010000005.1 GCA_031273805.1 Synergistaceae bacterium
CTTCGAGTGCGTCATGGCGTGAAAATTATAAAAACGATCGTGGCGTAACGACGTTTTGGCAAGCGCAAAGACACTTACCACGAGGATACATCACCATCGTCATGAGCTCGTTTCAGCCCGACGGCGCTATGGCCGCCTCGCAAAGAGCACTCGCGCGGTCTATTAACCTTCAGTAATTAACATTAGAAGTAAAAAACTGTAACTATTCAATTGTGTCGAACCCGCTAAAATATGTCAAAATACTACAAAATGCTTAGGGAATCTGAGTAGAGGGAAGGTATATTAAAATGTTTGCGCGGTTGGTGACGTGGGTAGAGCGGTTGGTGGTGCGGTTGGTGACGGGGGCAATACGGTTGATAGTGACGGTAGTGGCAGTGGTGTTGCTTCTGCTGTTTCTACTGTTTCTGCTGACGATGGTGGTAACGGAGGAGGCACTGTGGAAACAACTGTTGGCGTTTGGGCTGATTGTCCTCTTGATTGTCCTCTTTTTCCTGTACACAAGAACGGAGATGATTTTGAGGCACCAGCGTTTGAAACGGCAGCAGGATATCGATATCCTGAACGCCGATGTAAGCAAGATGGGCGATGACGAAGCCACACGGCTGGCAAAGAAATATAATGGTCCCAGGAATTAGGGCCACCCGTTAAAAGCCAGTGAGGTTGCGCGGAATTTGCTGAAAATGGGATCGCCAGTTGAGCAGATAGCAATGGGAACTGGTCTTTCTGTCGAGGAGTTAGCGACCTCCCACTATAAAAAAATACATGAATCGAGTAGGAGGTCTCTCACACCACCGGACATACGGACTCGTATCCGGTGGTTCAATAACTTGAGTGCAGTGCCTCGTATCTCTTGGAGAAATTCTCGAATCCAAGATTTGGGCAGGGCACACGGACAGCGCGAAGTTATAAAATGCAGCTTAATTGTCAGAATATTAATTCACACACTCGGCGCTCAGGCTTTTATTTCTTAAAATAAGGATTGAACTCATTAGTATAAAGATCTGCGGGCGTTAACTGTCCCTCTTTCAATTTTCCATCCTTCACAAACCAATCGATCCAATATTGCACCTGTTCGTCGCTCAGCAAAGCGTTATTATCGAGAGCAGACGGCTTCCAGTATTTCGCAAGTTCGGGATTTTGCTCCCTCGACTCCAGCACTTTCTCCACAATCTTCCTGGCGTCCTCCGTGTTCTCATTTATCCAGTAACTCGCCTTAATGAGGGCGGACACGAGGTCTTTAAGCGTTCCTGGATTTTTTTCGATAAACTCTGGCGACGTTATAAGCCCCCCGCTGGGAGGTATTCTGTCGAGGTATGAGTATATTCTGTATGTATTGGTCAATATTTCAGCCGTGCCATCCTCTATTATCGCGTCAGAAAGAGGAGAATCCGTCACTGTTACATCCACCTGTTTGCTCTTCAACACCTGATCATGCTGTGTCGGCGGTACTAGGATTATGGTGACGTCGTCCTCTGATAATCCGGCCTGCCTGAGGTACTCCCTCGTTCCATACTCCCACATGGCGCCAAGAGCCCCCATAGCTATTACCTTTCCCTTCAGGTCCGAGGGCCCTTTTATACCGCTTTCCTTGCGGACGAGCCAGTAGGATCCTGGATTTTTCTCGCTCATGGAGCCGCTGTTATAGATGACGACCGTTTTGCCGCCGGCGGCAGCCGCGTTAATCTGCGGCGGGAAGGGAGCCGAGCCAAGATCCGCATTACCGCTTATTATTTCCTGAGCAGTCATGGCGCCGCCGCCGGCTACACCCACTATTTCGACGGATACGCCGACCTCGTCAAAAAAACCCTTCACTCTGGCGATTTCGACCTCATTCACAGTGCCCAAATTATTCAATACGTATCTGACAGTTCTCGTTTCGTCAGCCCCCCAGCCGTACCCGGCGAATCTCAATATGAGAATAACCGCGATGGCCACAGGCCACTTCATTGTCTTGGCAAGCATGTATTTTTCTCCCTTCAACGATCCTCGTCTTGATTTTTTTAAAACGCGCCTATCGGACATGCAGCTATACATTCGGTATAGCATGCTGCAGAGCCAGCTGTTTCGCAGGCTATATGATCGAACTTGGCAAGCCGACTTACATGACCGGCAACATCCAAATCAAAAGCAGAACCGAACGATTTCCCCTGACAGCCCTTCACACACAGGGAACATTTTTCACCAAGGCATATGGGCTCGTCGATCACTGGATCCGCGATGAGCGGGGCCCGTGAAATTATCGAGGCAAATCGGTTCCTTGGCCCGTATCTTTGCGTCAGCAGAAGGTTGTTCAGCCCAAACTCCCCAAGCCCTGCCGCCACAGCCGCATGACGGTGGGAGAAGGGGCCAAAACCATTGACGTTATGGGGATAATCTGGATTGACGTTTCTGGCCCATGAGAAGGTCGTGCCGAAAGTGGTCGGCATAAAAAGTGTTTTATATCCTTTGCTTTCAAGAAGGGACGCCGCGTAGAAGCTCAAAATCTGAATCTCCATGTTGAGTGCCTCGTGCCCTCCCCTAATGTATATCTGTCTGCGAAGAGCCCTCCTTGGGTAGTAGGTCAGCTCTCTCCCGTCGGGGTTTATGTAAACATCCTCGTCTTTTACGATCTCGGAATCCTTGAAAAAAGAGCTGTGTTCCGCTATCCCATCCACTATCGGAAGCCCCACGACGATTACCGACTTGGCATCCGCGACAAAATCCAATGGATGGTGTCCCTTGGGCGCTCCGTCAAAGCGGTCGATCGACGCAACGCCAATCAAAGCTATGCCATAACTGCGATCGACGACTATTTTTTTCACCTCGTCGGTGAGCGTGCGGCGCTGTTCATCGTTCAGCGGTTCATTATTCGATTTTCTGGTCCCCATATTCATTTTCCTCCCAAGTTTTCTATATCACCGCATCCTGAGGCAGTGTTCTTAGAACCTTCCGCCCGGATTCAGTTATCTCCTCCTGAGTTCTGCAGCACTGGTTCTGCAGGAGCTGCCATATCCTGCTCCTGCAACGTATAAAGCTCTCATCGGACTTTATCTCTTCAGGCCTGGGTCTTTTGATACCGACATCAATGACCTCTCTCACCGTGCCCGGAGAGGGAGTCATAACCGCGATCCTGTCCGACAGCAACACCGCTTCATCTATGCTGTGGGTAACAAAAACTATGGTCTTATGAGTCTTCTCTCAAATCCTGAGCAGCTCTGCGTGGAGAAAACTCCTGGTCTGCTCGTCAACTGAGGCAAACGGCTCATCCATCAAAAGCACGTCCGGATCGTAAGCCAAAGCTCTCGCTATGGCGATACGCTGTTTCATGCCGCCTGACAGTTCATACGGAAATCTATCGGCAAAATCTTTGAGGCCCACGAGCTCTATATATTCGGCGGCAATCCTCCTTCGTTCTCTTCTGGGAAGCCCTTTTACCTCCAGGCCGTATTCGACGTTTCTCTGTATCGTCCTCCAGGGAAACAGGGCAAAGGCTTGCATTATGATTCCACAATGCAACGAAGGTTTGATTACTTCCCTGCCGTTTATAAAGGCTTTGCCGCTCGTTTTTTTGGTCAGCCCGGTCAGGATGTATAAAAGAGTAGATTTGCCGCATCCGCTGGGACCAACTATTGACAGAAATTCCCCGTCCATGACCTCGAGGTTTACGTCATTCAAAGCGGTAAGAGTTTTGGGGCTTTGGGATGTTTTGTCCTTGCTTAACTTATAAACAAGTCCCAAATGCTCTATAGATATTTTTGACATATTCTCCAGCCCGCTCTCGGCGTCACTATTTTCCAAAATAGGCGTTAAACTCGGGAGCCTTTGGGGAAGAATCGGGATTCGACTCAGCCCCCGCGCTGTATCCGGCAAACCTCAATATGAGAATAGCAGCGATAACCACATGCCATATTTTTCTATTAATAATCATGAACTTTTCCCCCTTTCGACTCTCGTCTTGACTTTGGGAAACGCGGATTTAATAACCTTTGGGCCGCAAAGAACATTGAAATCAGCATTTCCTTTGCTATTCGGACTGTGTCCGACAGGCTGCCTGCGCGTAAAAAATCACTCTCTTTTCCACATCACCGTCTTTCTTTCAAGCCACGCGAGTATGTAATTCACGATTAAACCAAGTATCGCTATGTAGAGTATGGAGGCATACATCAGATGAATCTGGAAATTATACTGAGAGTTGAGGATCAGAAATCCCAACCCTGAATTTGACCCTATCATTTCAGCCGCAACCAATGATAAAATTGACTGAGTGGCGCTTAGTCTGACGCCAGTCATAATTGAAGGCATCGCGTCCGGGAGAACCACGGTGAACAGCACTCTCAGATTGCTCGCCCCCATGCTCTTCGCCGCGTTTATAAGAGTCGGATTGACATACATAACGCCGCTTATCGTGTTCAGCAGAATCGCCCATTGGGCGGACCAAAACACAATAGCTATTTTTGACGTCTCCCCCAGCCCCAAAAAGAGGATGAACATGGGGTACAGCGCCAGAGCAGCGGTCTGTCTAAGGAATTGAATCAGCGGCTCGACAAACTTGGCAAACCCCCTGTACGAACCGATGCATATTCCCATGGGAATGCTGACGGCCAGCGCCATAAAGAAACCAGTCCCAGCCCTTTTCAAACTGATCAGCAGATGTTTGGCAAATTTCCCGCCCAGGATAAATTTGACCATGACGACAACCACCGTAGAGAAGGGCGGAAGCAACGAGGGTTTAATGATGCCAACTCTCGGCAGCAGTTCCCACAATCCAAAAAAAATAAAGATAACCAGCAAGCCTTTCATTCGATCGACAATACGTGATATCAAATTATGCAGCGAAGATTTAACGATATCTTCTGCCAACAGGTTCAACTCCCAACGTTGTCAATAAACAATGAATATTCTTCTTGGCAGCCCGCCGAAGCCTCATAATTTCCATGCGGAGATACATCCATACAGCGAGCTCAAGAATTTATTTTTATCCTTATATATAACCCAATATGACAATTACACATAAACATATAGGTTTAATAAGAATAGCATTATAAGTAAAATCCTGCCTCACGTCAACGTAAAATATTTAGGATTAGACTGAAAAAATTTGGATAGTGGTTGGCGCCGGGTGAGCTTGCTTATGGACACAAATTCACTGTTTGCAACAAAAAAACCGCCAATATGGCGGCTTTTAAACTTTTCCCGAGAAGGCTACAGAAAAGACGATTTTGCACTAACATGTGCTCTCTTTTTTTCAGCGCTTCCTTAAGGAAACGCTGATTTATCGTTAGAGGCCTAAAGGGTAAAGATTAAGACCCCGATTGTTACTGCGTTCTCAATGGCTAAAAGACGTTTTCGCGATTTAATCAGTGTTTCCTTAATACAACATGCCATATGAAACTTTTACGGCGATCTAAAAAGGCACTGTCATGGTTTACAGATACCGCAAGGCCTGAAGCCTTGATTTATGGCGTCACTTCGGCTATCCAGCATAGTTTGGTTTTTCGCGCTCATTTTGCCTACAGCCAAACATTCCGGCTTGTGGAATACCTTGCTTCTTGCATTCCCCACGTAGATTGAAGTCACAGTGGGGGACGTACCGCTCGGAGACTGAGAAGCGGATAGCCGCCACATGCCCCGGCTATGATCGCGGGCCTCCGTTTGGTACTCCCTGAAACGCTCGACGTAGCGCACATTGGGGGGAAATGTTAGCATTTGTCCGAAGCCTTGAAGCAACAGCGCGGCGTTGAACATCCCATCGCGTATATCTTTGTCGCCCGCCTCGTCGGACAGAGGCGGGGCCGTCCAGACATAAGCCAGCAGACGCCCGTACTGGTCACGGGCCTCGACATCAAACTCAAGCCACACCTGCCGGCCGGTGAGAGACTTTTTTGTGAAGTTGGAGGCTTCCGGTCCGTATGGCTGAACTCCCTTCGACGGGTGAACCGTCTCCGGGGTGTCCACTCCGATGAGCCGGACGTGCTCTTTTTTGCCCTGATATTTGACCTCGATGGTGTCTCCATCGACTACGCGATCAACGGTAGTTTGGACAGAATTGACTGCCACCGCTGCCGACAGCGGAGCCAAGGACGCCAGGAATATAAACGCAAGTGCAAAGAGATTGAGAGGAGAGCGCTTAATCATCGTCAAACAAGCACGAGAGAAACAAGAGCAATAAACCATAAAAACTCCGTTTTTCGTCGCCTTCAATATTTTATGCCCCCTTTATGATTGTTTATCTACCGACCTGCTCTTTTAAGGGCTTGTTAAAGGCAGCTGGGCGTTTTTCCAAAAACGCCTCGACGCCCTCGATGTAATTTTCAGATCTTAAGAGCAGATCCTGATACTTCGCCTCCCGATCGAGGCACGCGTCCAACCCCGAAAACAGCGTCTGATTAATAAGAGCTTTCGTCAGGGCAACTGTGTCTTGCGGCAGAGCAACGAGCCTTTTCGCGTAGGCCATCGTCTCGTTGGACAAGTTCTCCCTTGTGGTCAATATGTTGAGCATTCCCATATCCAAGGCCATATCCGCCGTAAACATCTTGCTCGTCATGAGGAACTCCGTGAGGCGTCCAAAACCGATGTACCGGCTCAACACATACGTATAGCCCATGTCAGGCACCAAGCCGATGTTCATGAATGTCTCCATGAAAAGTACGTCGTCCGAAGCCACGCGAAAGTCGCACAGAAGGGCGAGACTGCAGGCGTCAGACGCCACTACGCCATGAAGCGACGCTATCACAGGTTTGCGTATAGCCCGTATCTTACGGGCGATGTTTCCCGCGCTGCGAACTATGCGAATCAGACTCTGGGTATTCCGGTTCTCTATGCTCCGCCTCATTGTATCCACATCACCGCCGGAGCAAAACGAGCGCCCCTCCCCGCATATCACCAGAACTCTGATGCCCTCGTCGTCCGCGCACTGGTCCAGGATATTTCCCAAATCCGCCAGTAACTCCTCTGTAAAAGCGTTGAAATTCTTCGGGGTGTTCAGTGCTATGGTGGCAATTTTGTCGCTCACCTTGAACTCTATATTTTGATATCCCATGAGCTTAACCTCCACGAGTATATTGAGTAAGAAACCCTGACATCAATAAATATAATGAGCACATAAAGTAATAAAAACAAACCTAGGAAATCGCTGCTTGAATGTTCCTATAAAATTATCGTACTTAACAGATCATTTGTCAAAAAATCTGTTATAAAATTATTTTTATGTTATATTCCGACACGGCGCGCTGATATTTGAACCAGCGCTGCGGTCATACAAAATTAAAATATCGAAAGGATGGTAATAATGCTTTTTTCTGACGAAATTCGTGCGACACGTCGTTTATCAGGCATATACAGACTTGCAGTGACCGGTTTAATTTTAATTTCAGCTCTGATCCTCCCTTCGGCGCCGGTTTTTTCCGCCGACGACACGCTCCTTGTAACGCACGAAACTCAAGGCTCTCTCGAGACGGAGATTGAGAAAGCCTTGAACGAGCACATCGACCGCGCGGGTAAATCCTCCGACATAAAGACCCTGGAGATCGCCGCAAAGGTAAATCTCTCCGGCTCAGGAGGGGGAGTCGACGATAATCTGAGCGGAGACTGGGGTTTTCTGTACAATTTGCGTGAAGCTAGCTCTCTGGACAACATCACAAACCTAAAGATCACGGGCGCGGGAGTGACGGAAATCCCGAATTTTGCCCTGTTTAACGCGCGTGTCGGCTGCCCCTGGCTGAAGAACCTGGAGATTCCCAATATAACCCGGATAGGAGAGGCCGCGTTCGTGCTCTGCAAAGAGCTGGAGAGCGTCGTAATAGCCTCCGGGGAGGATAAAGCGTCCATCAGGACCATCGAAGCGGGGGCATTTTCGGAGAGCGGCATAAAGAGCTTCACCATACCCGCATCGGTAACCGACATCGGGCGCTCCGCATTCTCCAGCTGCAAGAGGCTCAAGAGCGTTACTTTCGAGAGCGGCGCCAAATTCTCGAAGATTCCATTCGGAATGCTCTCTGAAAGCGGCATCGAATCCGCAGTAATCCCCGAGTCCGTGAAAATTATCGACAACGGTGCGTTTTTCGGCTGCGCAGATCTCAGGGAGATAACCTTCGAGGGCGCGTCCTCTCTCGAGCTCATCAGCAACGACGCTTTTTGCAGAAGCGGCGTCGAGTCCATAGTCATCCCCGCTCCCGTCAGGACAATCGGAGACTCAGCGTTCTGGCTGTGCAAAAATCTGGCGTCCGTCACATTCGCCGGAGTCTCCTCGCTGGAATCACTGGGAGAGGGCAGTTTTTCCGGCATCGCCGCGAAGTCACTGACTCTGCCCCCGTCCTTGACGCATATCGCGGACGGCGCGTTCTATGAGTGCGAAAACTTAAAAGAGATCGTCTTCTCCGCCGCCGCGCCTCCGAAATTTGAGGGCACGGATATTTTTGCGAAAACAGCCATCGAGTCGATCATCATACCGCATGGCACAGGTGAGACTTATAAACCCGCGTTGGAGTCCGCAGGCTGGACAGGAGACGTGAAGGAGTCCGAGAAACCGCCCGCAAAGCAACCCGAGTCTTTAAGTTAAGCAGCCTAGCCGGGCCGGACCAAACCGACAGGGAACCGTCGGCTAAATCAGCGGTTCCCTAAATTTTTTAAAGACTACTATTGCAGGCCGAGCTTCCTGAGCTGTGAAAAAGACGGCAAGTGCACGTATTCCAGCGTCGCCATGAGGAGCTTCATCTTCGGGATCTCATGATGGCGGAACTGCGCCAGGGTGACGCCGGTCTCCCATATATACATGCGCATATCGGAGTTCGGCCCCCGCATTGCGCGAAATGATACGGACAGGTTGTCTGTCACACTGGAAACCACTTTATCGGCAAAGCCCTGTTTGAAATCCTCGTAATTTACCGATATCCTGAAAAGTTTGTCGTCGAACAAAATTACCGTGCACATCTCCTTGCAATCCGGGTTGTTTTTGACGAATAACATCTCCCTGATACCATACAGCATGTTGCGCTTATAGAGAGCTCTGTCACTTGGGACATGCGCCTCTTTCTTGTATCCCAGGGACACAAGGAGTTCTTCGCACTCGAAGGAAGTCATCCCCCACTCAAGCCCCTCATACAGACGAACATCCGACGAACGCGCGCAGGAGGACGATATAGTCGTCAGAAATAATATGGACACTGACATGATAAAAAATTTTCTCACGCCATCCACCCCTGACTAATAATAGCCGTTTCAGCGCAAAACTGAAAGTGGTTACTGTCCAGCGGGGATAAGAAATTTCCGCGTCGGGGTAAATCAGGGACGATGCTGTTCACCTCCCCGCTGGACAGCAACCTTTTGCTATTCACTTTGGAGATTTGTCCCGATTTTTTTCGCTCCTGTCCATTGACTGACATGTTATAATTTAACTCAATAATGTCGTAATGATATTGAGTTAACTTTCGGCGAACGATGGGTGGCCTCAAATCGATATGAATTTCATTTTCGATAAAAACACAAAGCGGAAATATTGCGCGCCCTTATGGGGCAAAGAGTTGGGCTTTGCGTCCTTGCTGTTTGCCATCTCGTTTTTTTTCGCGCATCCGTCGATCGCCGCGGAGAAAAAAATCTATGATGTGGTAGTGGTCGGCGCCGGAACTGGAGGGACCGCTGCGGCGATACAGGCGTCGCGTTCCGGGATGTCCGTCGCGCTCGTAGAGGAGTCTGATTTTGTCGGCGGGCAGATCACTGGCGCGGGCGTCTCCACGATGGACGACATCGGACGCACCAGGACGGGAATCTATCGCGAATTCATCGAACGCGTCCGCGCCCATTACGGCGCGCTCGGCGTCGCGACCAACATCTGCCTCTGGGGGGGCGACACGATAGCGGTCGAACCGTCGGTCGCGAGGGATATACTGACGGACATGCTCGAATCCTCATCCAAAGCCGATATCTACCTCCGCACGTCTGTCAGGCGCGCGATAATGGACGG
>JAISRE010000017.1 GCA_031273805.1 Synergistaceae bacterium
CTTTAGCTCGGTTTACCTGTTAAAACCCTTGGCTACTCTTCGCCGAAACCCGAGTCGATCAGGGCTGTCAACGAATTGACGGCCTCCCGCTCGTCGGCGCCGTCGGCGCTTATGGTGACCTTAACGCCCTTGGCTATGCCGAGGCTCAGCAGCGATACAATGGACTTCGCGTTCACCTTGCGCTCATCCCCGTCCCTCGTTATCGTGAGTTTGGATTCAAATTTTTTGGCGGCGACGACAAATTCGGAGGCCGGACGCGCGTGCAGACCTGTCGCGTTTATTACTACGGTGCTCTTCTCTTGCATTGGAATTCCCCCTCAGCCGATATTTTTTTCCAGATATGCCTCTACATCTGCGGCAGTGGGCAGGTTTTTGACGGCCTCGGCCAACCGCGCTACGCGCTCCATAGTCAGTGTGGATAGGACGCGTTTTATCCTTGCCACCGAACTGATCCCCATGCTCAGTTTGCGTAAGCCAAGCCCAACGAGCACGGGGACCGCAAGCCTGTCTCCTCCCATCTCTCCGCAAACGCAGATGGGTTTGCCCGCCCTGTCGAATTCCTCCACTACATGCCCGATAATGCGGAACATAGCCGGGTGATAACTCTGATAATAGCCGGACACATACGGGTTGAGCCTATCGGTTGCCGTCAGATACTGGCACAGATCGTTTGTGCCGATGCTGGCAAAATCGACCTCTTGCGCCGCAATGCCGGCAATCAGCGCTATCGACGGTATTTCCACCATTATGCCTATCCTAACCTCCGGCGAGTAAGCGATGTCCTCGCGGTCGAGCTCAACCCGGACATCATCTATCATCGACTTCGCCCTGCGTATATCGTCAATGCTGCCCACCATCGGCAGCATGAGCCACAGGTTACCATACACTGAGGCCCGCAGCAGCGCCCTTATCTGTGTTTTAAATATATTGGGCTTATCGAAACAGAGGCGAAGCGCCATGTTTCCCAAGAACGGGTTGTCCTCGTGCGGCATTTTCATGCATTCAAGCGTCTTGTCCCCGCCTACGTCGAGCGTCCTGATGGTGACTGGACGAGGCGAGTACTCTTTGAGAACTTTCTCGTAGGCCTCGAACTGTTCCTGTTCGCCAGGAAGCGCCGGCTTCTCCATGTACAGAAACTCAGTACGGAATAGCCCCACCAGATCGGTGTACTTGGAGCCTTCGAGCGCGGCAGGGCTGCTCGAACCGATATTCAGCCCGATGTCGATACGGGTCCCGTCGGCCATAAGCGGCTGGACATATATGAACTTTCCCTCAGCCTCTTTGTCGGCAAGATGTGCATCCATCTTCCCGGAGTAATACTTCATCTCGTCATCGCATGGATTGAGTATCAACCTGCCCTCCATTGCATCGACGATTACCTCCTGCCCGTGCCTCAGCTTTTCCATAAGCCCGGCGACCCCCAACAGAGCAGGTATATCGTAACTGCGCGCTATAATAGCCGAGTGCGAAGTCATCCCCCCGGCCTCGGTTACCACGGCCATCACATTTTTTCTGTCAATGGTCGCCGTGTCGGACGGCAAAAGATCATAGGCCGCCACTATGACTGGTTCAGGAAGGTTGGATAAATTTCTTTCGCCGGCGTTGTTCCAGTTGCGTATCAGCCTGTTCCTGACATCCTGGAGGTCTGCCGCGCGCTCCCTTATCAGTGGGTCGTCAACCTCGCTCAACATCTTTATGTAAGATCCGTATATCCTCCAGATCGCCCAGTCAGGCAGGCATCGCTCCTTGACAATGCAATCCATGATCTCCTCGCGCATGGCGTCATCGTGAAGTATCTCGATGTGCGCTCCGAATATCTCCGCCTTGCCCGCAGGCGCCGTCTCAAGGGCCGCTTGGATTCTTTCCAGTTCCGCCTCAGTCTTTGTCAGCGCTTCTTTGTATCTGGCTATCTGCTCCTCAAGGCGCTCCTCGCTGAAATAATCCTCTGTGACCTCCGCGTGAAATGGTTCGTACAAAAAAACCTTGCCTATCGCTATTCCTTTCGATACTGGCGTACCCTCATAAATCATAACCAGCCCCCCACTTGGCGATTAGATGCGCTGAAATGGCCGTGCCTATTTTATTCCGCAGGAATGAGGACGCGTCTGATAGCGAGCGCTGCCAGTCGTCGCCATCCCTGTGCCAAAACTCCCCGGTGAAAACTCGCACCCCCATGCTGTACAGGAGCCCGACGCATACCCAGGTAAGGCTGTATTCGCGCTGAGGACTTCATCTTTCAATTTTTCAAACAACAACTCCCCCTCCAATCAAGAAAAAATATAGAGAGCTGCTTCGTTTTTCGTGTGGTTCGCGCTTATCAGTATATCCATGTCACCTTGACTGACGACGGCCACGTTGCTCGTCCCTACACCGCTCTCTATGAGCGAGCTTTCGTACTTCTGGAGCTCATAATCCAGGCATTGGATGTAAAAGAGCTCGCAATTTCGCCTGCGGACCCCTCCTATCACTGTTGGCGCGCCTCGTATGAGCCCTGCCCAGATCACGTGGGCAAATTCGATTTCGCCAGGGTACTCGTAAACCTTTTTGTACTCATTACCAATCAGCTTATATATATAAACGCCATCCCCATGAAACGGCTCTATCGTGACTAATTCATCCACACCGTCCCCATCCAGATCGAAGAGTGCCGCGTCGCCGACCGGACGGCCCATTATCAGGCGGATATCGAACTTCCCGTTCGCGTTCAGGGGCGGGAGAATAGCGTATATGCCCGAATCCGATGTCACAAAACCCGCGTCCCTGCCATCATAACTCCCTCTCCAGTAGCCGTGGTTGCGGTACATGCCCTCCATTATGGGGCTAATTTCGAAAGAGTTTCCTGATTGATCGAAATTATCCGGCAGCACTCCTGCGTAGACCTTCCCCGGGTCACTCCAATCCTCCCTGTCTTTTTTCGACGTGCAGAGAGTCGCCCCCAGAAAATAGTTCACACCCTCAACCCTGAAAACATCGAACCTGTGCAGGAACGGCAGCGATAAAACATCCCGCGTCTCCCATGCGGAATTTCCACTGCGGCGCCCCCAGACAATTTTTGCTTTTTGGGATTTGAAACCCGGGAAAAAATTTTGCACAGCGAGGAATTCCCCGTTGGTCCCGGGTATCTGTATAAGCGACATCGTGCCGCCAGCGCTCTCCCATACAACCTCCCTGCGCGAGAACCCCCTGCCGGTGTAGGCATAACACGGGCCGCCCACGGACTCGCTGGCAAAAATCACGTATAACTCCCCGTCGATTGTCACGCTGCTAGCGCAATAGCAACGCTCCATTTCACAAAGCGTATGTTTTTCTATCCTGCCGATTCCAGCAACTGCCATAACGCGCCCCTCTCTTGCTATCCCAATAGCCCTAAACTATCACAGCAATTGATTGTTTTCCACAAGGCCTGAGGCCAGCAGCTTCTCTTTTATCTCAGCTTCGCTCAATACGTTACGCAGGCCTATGACGCTGACGCCGCTTTCCATCGCGTGTTTGAACATATCGATAAAATTCTGAGGGATCATCAGCACGTCATAGCCTGGGGCGCTGCTTTTAGCCTCGGACAGAGCGCAGTGGTGAACATTCTGTATCGCCAGCTTCAACGATTTCGCGGCCCTCTCGAACGACAGCTTCATCATAAGGCTCGTCCCCGCCCCATTTGCACATGCAACCAATACCTTCAATGCCATAACAATGTCACCCTTTCTAAAATTTATGATTTACGATAGACTGGCCTCAAGCCGACGCATTGTCCGCCCTGTACTTCTCGTAGTCGTCCGTTATCATGAAGTACCCCTTCGGGTCGAGCCTATACTGCAGCTGAGGTATGGCTATCAGAGTTATCACCACTATGCCCGCGCCGACAAAGGTCAGATGTTTCATAAGGACCGTGAAAACAGGCCACACTACAGCCCAATCCCACATGCCAAGGTATCCCCCGTAAGCGGCAAGCCCCACATAAGCCGCGATGAAAGCGGAGCCAAAGACCTGGCACAACCCGGATATGAACGGAAACAAACAGGCAGCCCTTACCCCGCCCTTGTTGTTGGCGAACACGCCTATTGTGGCATTGTCGAAGAATACCGGGACGAACCCGGCAATGACCAGAACCGGGCTTTTGAGGACGATCAGCGTTCCTATTGCCAAAAATTGCCCCAGCGCCCCGAACAGGAAGCCAACCGTCACCGCATTGGGAGAACCGAAGCCGTACACTACGGCGCAGTCAACGCCGGGAACAGCGCCTGGCAGGAGCTTGTTTGAAATACCGTGGAAAGACTGCGTTAATTCAGTGACAAAGGTGCGGACTCCGAGCTGAAGTATCGCCAGATATACGGCGAAATTGAGGCTGGTGGTCAGGATGTAGAAAAAGAAGCTCTGGCCGGGTTTCATGAATTTAGCCTCTGTGAGGTATTCGCTGCCCAGCACAAGAAGTATACCGCCAAAGAACGCTGTCATGAGTATGGCCGTTGAGACCATATTCTCGTTAAAAATAGACAGGAATCCCGGAAGGCGTATATCCTCCAGCTTCTTTGAGGCGCCGTCATTTTTTTTAGCGAACTTCTCCGCCATCCTGGTGAAGAGAGTGAGCGCAAACATCTGCTGGTGTGCGACGCAGAATCCAGCCCCGTCGGTCAGCTCCTGCGTTATGCCGACAGTCATATTCGTGCCGACCGCCCAATAGAGCCCTAGTACGAGACCCATCAGAAGAAGCACCCCGGTATCGCCTAGCTGAGGGAAGCAGAATAGTATGATCCAGAAAGCGGTGGATGCCTGCTGCATCTGAACGTGTCCTGTTGTGAATATCGCGCGCATCTTTGTGAACTTCTTGAAGCGGACGAGCATTATATTGAATATGAATGCTATCAAAAGAAGCAGCATTACCTGAGAGAACGTGCGCCCGAATACGGGGCCTAAACCATCGGTGACAGCGTTCTGGCCAAAATATGGGTCTATTACCATGCCGTTGATGTTGAAGCGGTCGCGCAGCCCCACCAATATCGGGCGGAAGTTTCCAACAAGACCGCCGGAGCCGACTGCGAGTATCATATATCCGACTGTGGCCTTTATAAACCCGCCAAGGGAGTCATACCAGGGCCTGGCCAAGAGAATATAGCCCATAAGCACCATTATCCCTATAAAATATGCGGGTTGTGTGAGAATATTGGTGACAAAATACGTCCAGATATTTCCCAGCAAGTTCAAGGCTTCCATTTTCTTACCTCCTCCAATATTGTCAATAATCCAGCCGCGCAGCGTCGCCGAATGAGTATTTTTCGTCAAGTCTGAGCAGGTCTTCCGGCCCCGTCACGCCCAAAAGCTCGGCGCATAGCTCCTCATTTGTCAGCATAGTGAACAGTTTCCGCATATTTTTAAGATGTATATCGCTGTTGACCGAGGCAAGGGTGAAAAATACAGTGGCATCTTTCTCAGGATCGCCTGGATCGAACGAAACAGGCCTGGTCACCTTCATAAAGCTGATGGCGGTATCCTTCGCCCCGATAGCGCCCTCGCAGGAGTGCGGCATCGCGAAGTTCGGTATCAGCACGATATATGGGCCATGTTTTTTCACGCATTTTATTATCTCCTCAGCATAGACAGGTTCGACTGTCCCGTCCGCCTCGAGCGGTTTGCAGGCTATCCTTATGGATTCCTCCCACGAATCTATCCTGTCCACAAAATTGAAGTGACGTTTCTCCACTATCTCCTTGAGCAGCATGGCTATCCCCCCTTAATCTTCGCACGATTATTACAGAATCGAGCGGAACGGCGTGTTTGGTTCGTTTTCGAAGCAATCATCGAACCCTCTTGGATGGTGATACTCGCGCAGGCTTTTGTCGTCCGGATATATGAATTTACCGCCTACCTCCCAGATGAATGGCTCGAACGAGTACTTCAGCCGATACTTGCGCATGTCGTAAAGCGCCAATATCTCCCTTGGATCGGCCATAAAGTTCGTCCATACGTCGTAATGGACGGGTATGACCACCTTGCAGCGAAGCGCCTCGGCCATGCGGAGTATATCTATCGATGTCATCTTATCGGCCACTCCAACGGGATTTTCGCCATACGAGCCAAGCGCGACATCTATGTCGTAATCCTTTCCATGCTTCGCGTAATAGATTGAATAGTGGGAGTCCCCGCTGTGATAGATGTTGCCTCCGCTGGTCTTTATGAGATAGTTGACGGCCTTCTCGTCCATGTCGGTTGGGCATACTCCGCAGATATCCACATACCCAGGCGTCGTGACAAGACAAGTCCTGTCAAACGAGTCGAGCGCAACGATCTCCGTACCTCCGATCTTGACCGTGTCGCCCGGCTTGACAACGATGCACCTCTCCTCTGGAACACCCCACTCGACCCACAGGTCCACACATTTGCGCGGCCCGATAAACGGCACAGGGGACGCTATATTTTTGATGACAGCCGAGGCCACGTTGGCGTCGATGTGGTCGGCGTGGTAATGAGTCGATAGAACCGCGTCCACTTTTTTGATGGCGAAGGGGTTTATAACCATCGGTGCTGCCCTTAGATTCGGCTGAAGCTTGCGCCCTCCGCACATGTTGGCCATCTGATGCCCAGCTGCCATATCCTTTACCTTTTTGGTTCTCTTGCCATTGCCACACCACAGGTCAACACAGATATTGATATCTTCCGACGTCTTCACCCATAAACCGACGCATCCAAGCCACCACATCGCCACAGTCCCGGCGCGCGCGCATTCCTCCTCAATTTCCTCGTTAAGCCATGTGCCCCATTCTGGATAACTTCCAAGCGCCCACGATTCCTGAGTTATATCGTCAATCCTACTCAAGGGGATCCCCCCTATTTATTCGATGTATTTAATTTAGATGTAACGTAAACTGATCTACGTAGATTTGAAAAGATATACGACTTATTTCGCTTATTATAGCATCTGTTTATGCCAAAAAACATCATAAAATATTCCATAAAAGGCATATATCATTTAGTTATTGTCTAAAAAAATCTTAAAAGCATTCATATCAATCGTAAAAGTTATCCCTCATTTCGGATTGGCCACGGAAATGTTGCACTACAGTAATATTATGTATATAATACTCAGTAATATTTTAATGATTGTTTTCCTGTAGAAGATAAGCGATTCTTTCGTGCACACGATAGGCGCTCTTCGGTTGAGTTATAGCCAGGGCAAAAAATTTAATGGCTGGAGTATATTGAATGAAAAATAGTTACGCCGAAGTAGACATGAGAAGAAAAAAGATAATAAGGATACTTGAGGAGAATGGGCTCGTAAAGATCAACAAACTTTCTGACGAGCTTAAACTATCCCCTCTCACCATTCGAAGGGATCTCAACGTCATGGAGCGGGAAAACCTGGTCAAACGTTTCAGAGGCGGGGCCGCGCTGATAAAAATGGCGGCGGACGATAATATCTTCAGCTCCACACTCACCCTGCATAAACACGCTATAGCGAGAAGGGCCGCGCTCTTCGTGGACGACGGCGACACCATATTCATAAACACCAGCTCCACGGCGCTTATATTGCTTCAGTACATAACAGCCAAACAGGTTACGGTTATCACAAACAACGCGAGGGCAACCAACAGCAAGCACAGGGATGATATGATCGTAGTCCTCACTGGTGGTGAACTGCGCCTGCCGAAGGAGGCAATGGTGGGGGAATTCGCGATAAACAACCTCAACCGGGTAGTTGCAGTCAAGAGTTTCCTGGGCTGCAACGGAATCTCCATTGACGGAGGACTTACGACCGCCGTGCTCCAGGAGGCGGCTGTCAATGAACTCATGCTCACAAGGGTAACGGGCCGGAAGTTCATCCTGGCAGACAAGACAAAGGTTGGATGTACATTGAGCTTCATTTACGGTTCGATCAATCAGGTATCGTGCCTTATAACAGACACGGAAGCATCGCCCGGCGAGGTCGGCAAACTTCGCGGGCTGATTGATGTAATACAGGTGGAACCCTTGGTTAGCGGCGTAACTGACTGACCAAGCCAGTCTGGGAATCGATGTCGATGACCTCGCCGAAAAACTGCTCTGTCGTTTAACGGAATGGCGGTGAGATTATCCTCTGGTTGGAGCTGCCGATGAAGCGCTGCTCCAACGTCCGCAGCTCCTGTGTAAAGCGGCCGTCGACGAGCGTGTCGGTCAGCTTCAGCAACGCCATTTCATCTCCGTCGTTACGTTTTGTTATCTCCTCCATCGTGTACCCCGTATATATATTGAGGATAGGTTCTAATATTACAGTTGTAGAATCTACCCAAAGGGTGTAATATAAAAATGAGTGTCAGGAGTGGAAATAAACGATTATGAGATACAAAGAGAATATAATGATTTGATAGGACGGTTAGGAATAGCATTCGCCAGTGAATCCGGATTTAGAATGGCTCAAAACTATATAAAGGGATTGCTTGGAACGGCGGAACGAAAAAACGGCTGGCAGCTTGCGGAGTATCTTGGCGAAAAGACGCCTT
>JAISRE010000029.1 GCA_031273805.1 Synergistaceae bacterium
CATGCTGACGAGATCCTCATTACGCATCATCACATGGAAGGGCTGATGAATGATAAGCTCTGCCAGTGCCAGCAGGACGCACAACAAAATAAGCAGCGGGGACAAAGCAAAATAAAAAACCGTGCTGAACAGCAACCACGACAGGGATATCGCAATAAGAAAGCGGACATACAGCACGCTTCGATCCCCTTCGCGGTATTGCCATTTAAGCCTCAAGAACTGAGGTATGGAAACCAGGCACAATAAAACAAAGCCAAAATAATATTCTAGGGTTGGTATTTTGGTGCCTACCTCAGAAACCCTGATGTATGTCAAGATGGAAAGAAACACAGAAAAAAACACATTAAATGCAATTGAATTTGCTTTGCGTTTTGAGTTTGCCTCTAAAATCGCCGGAGTCTCAGAGGGCGGTTCGGAACTCCCAAAAAGCTCTTTTTTTTCTTCCGCACTCATAAGGTCGCCATATTTTTCCAATATTCGGAACTTTTCCATCTCATTTCTCGGCTCCGTAGACATATCAATTCCTCACAATTTAGGATTTTTCGGTTCTGCTTGAGTATTTTCTGAGTCATCTTCAATAAGCAGCGCGGTGCTGAATGGAGCCAACGTACCCAGCAATGAGTTAGTTCGGCGCGAGTCCAGACCGCTCTGCCTCTGTTCCATCTCCTTTTATACCTTTTATGACAAAGCACCCAGATTTTTTATTACTATCTTCTAAAAAATCACTTTCGAAGAAACGATAAAACCCATCAGACATGCTCCAGATACGAGAATTGGGCGTCCTCATATCACGCGGCAATAAATATTCGCTGCCATTTCTATCAATTAATATTGTTGTCCCTTCTTCTGGTTCATATGCACACATAAAACCACCGTTGAAAGGATGAATCAGTTTCCCTTTTATTTCTTTAACATCAAATAAAACATCGCCTGATTTATCAATGACCAATCTCCCTCTTTCTTCATCAAACACTGTGGCAAGCCCCTCGCTGAAGCAGTAATCGTTTATTATTTCGCCTCCGGGTTGGATTCCTAGAAATTTAAAATCAATGGCGATATTTCCACTTGAGTCAATGAACCCCATCTTGCCGTCTTTTTGCAAAGCAAGAAACCCCTCCCCCGGCCGTCCACTCGCCTCGTATACGGGCTCGGCAATCCACTCGCCCTCTTTATTGATCACCCCACACCCTCCAGGATCCATATCGACAACAGCCATGCCATATGTAAAAGGCAAAGCATTTTTAAACTTGAGATCTATAACAACATCTCCGCTTCGATTGATATAGCCATCCACTCGCCCCTTTGTCACAACACATAAACCTTCGTTAAAAGAACCAACTTCCTCATAATCTGGTGAAATCACCCAATTACCGAGCATGTCCGTAAAACCATAAAGCCCGTTACCGCCCAGAGTAGCAAGCAACCCATCTGAGAAAAAGCTATATTGTTCGTTGGACCCACTTCTGTCAAAAGATGAAACCACGTCCCCTGAAAGATCAAAAAAACCATCGTGGAACGCATCCGTCCGAAAATATGCGAGGCTATCCTCGTACTTGGAAATTGCTTCCGCATTGACACCACTTTTTATAATGGTCCCATTAACATCAAAGAGAATCCACGGGCCATCTTTCTCCTCTTGCGCCCAAATTCTACCCTCGCTAGGCTCGGAAAATGAACGATATTTTGGAGGTAAGATCCACCCAATTTCAACCTCATTTTCGCCTACATCGCCTCGATATGAATATCTCCACATGAAGCAGACAAAAATAACGCCCCCAATGACAAGGATACTCAACGTCAACAACGACTTTTTCGCATTTTTAACCCGCAACAAAATACTCACCGCCCTATGCTATTTAAAACCTCCACACGCTCTCCCTCTATCCTGCCAATATCATTATCTATAATTTCCGTGGGGCGATAGCGATTCAGCTTATTCCGCCCATACTTAAATCTATTTGACCAAGAATGCTCATTACTTAAATGGATGATATGTATTGTATGATTTTAATAACAAATTTACAGGCAAATAAGCAATGGGGGAACACATAACAATAGTACAAATCAAATGTTAATTTGTCAACGTCACTGAGAATAAACTTTTATAAAATAATTTTATTTGTAAAATTAGTTGAAGGTTAGTCCTGCAAGACTGCAGACGTCAAACCAATTATTGTAGGCCAGAAATTATAGCTTGCCCAACCTATATCCGTCGGCGACAGCTTCGTCGCGGCTATTATAGGCCAGAATCACTACAATTATCGATTGGAGAGGAAGTCTTCGGGCGACACGCCAGCCTGTCTCAGAACTCCGCTTAATGTGCCGGGCGCAAGTTCCTTGTGCAGAGGAAGGACGCAAACGCGAGAACCTTTTCTGAGTACAGGTGAGAGCTTTTGTTCGGAGATGTATAAATCCTATCTTCTGAAGGATTTTCATGCACTCCGTCCCTGAAAAACCACTAAGTTCAGGCATTCACAACAGCCTCAAATGTTGTGATCACTGAGCGCCCGCATGGGGATTGTTTAGCCTCTTCCATATAAAGCTCTGTAGCCTCTTTGAGATTTGCCACAGCCTCTGTAAAATCGGCCCCCTGGCTTACTGTCCCAATTTCGGGGCACTCCGCCACGTACAAATCTCCTTCTTTATGGATTACCGCCGTTAGTGTTTGAGATATCATTTTCAAAACTCCTCCTTATCCATCGGTTGATAAATATTAACCCCCCAACCGCCGACTCGCAAACGGCAACCTTCGCGCACTCTTCCCGTCACAGCACCAGCCTCGTTTTCGGCCTGTGCGGCAGGAAGGGGCAATAATTTTTTTTAACGTGTTTTTTATTGATAAAATACATCATAAAAGCATTTTTTATGGATTGTCTCACAAATACAATGGTGCGAAGGGGGGGACTTGAACCCCCACGCCGATGGCACGAGATCCTAAGTCTCGCGTGTCTGCCAGTTCCACCACCCTCGCACTGCTGGTGAGTTTATATCGTTTTTTATGGCTCGTCAACAGAATATTCGAACCTTGTCGGCACACCTGGCGCCACATGCAAAACACCCCCCTGGTTTGAGGGTAATGATTAAAACTCAACCCGGCCTACGCCGCAGCTGGCGGTACTCTCAAAGCTGCGGCATCTCGCAGAGCCCCGTAGAACGTCTCCACGTCGATGGGTTTGGTCAGGTGCTCCTTCATGCCCAGCGCAAGGCATCGCTCTCTCTCCTCGGGAAATGCGTGAGCTGTCAGGGCATAGATTGGCATATCGCGGTACTCCGGCATTCCCTTGATTATTCTGGTGGCCTCGTAGCCGTCCATTACGGGCATTTGCAGATCCATCAGCACCAGGTCGAAGGGCGGAGTTCCGTGAGTACGCGAGGCTTCCGCCAACCGTTCCAGGGCTTCACTGCCGTTTTCCGCCGTGGTTACCTCGATGCCCACGGCGTTCAACAACTCCATTGCGATCATTGCGTTAATCTCGTTATCCTCCACAAGCAGAACGCGCATACCGCGCAGAGAGGCATTTTCGTCATTGCGCCCTTTCACATCCGCCGCCGATCCTTTTGATGGCTCGTCGTCGGTTGGAGCAGAGACCACAGCTACGATGGGGAATGTGCAGGAGAAGCTAAAGAGAGTGCCCTTGCCCTCCTCGCTGGTGACGGATATTTTTCCGCCCATCAGTTCCACCATCTCTCTGGTGATGGCAAGCCCAATACCAGTCCCGCCATATTTGCGTGTTGACGAGTTGTCCAACTGGTTAAAGGCGGAGAATATATCGTCCACTTGACTCTGGCTCATGCCGATGCCAGTATCTTCGACCGCAAAGTCCAGGGTAATTTCATTTTGTCCGCGTTTGGATACGGCGACGCGAATGGCGATGAAACCTCTTTCTGTAAACTTGTAGGCGTTGTCGACTAAATTGATAAAGATCTGCTGAAGCCTCAAGGGGTCTCCCAGCAGTGTGGCGGGCAGCGAGCTGTCTATCTCCAGACGAAGGGCTATATCTGAGCCGGCATTCTGCTCCTGGAAAAATATCGCCAGGTCGTCAAACATACGCCTTATGTCAAAGGGGATGCGATGCAGTTCTATTTCTCCGGCGTCAATTTTGGAAAAATCAAGGATGTCGTTGACTATACCGAGCAGAGTCGACGAGGCGCGGCGCATTTTTTCAGCATAATCACGCTGGCGTTCGTCCATAGGAGTTTTGAGCAGTAGATTGGTCAGTCCTATGACGGCGTTCAAGGGGGTGCGAATCTCATGGCTCATGTTGGCAAGGAATAGGCTCTTAGCCTCGTTCGCCGCCATAGCGGCAGAGGTCGCGCCCTTCAACTCGAGAAGCGTCCTTACGCGAGCCATCAATTCCTCCTTGTCGAACGGCTTCTGAATATAATCGTTGGCGCCTGACTGGAACCCCAGGACCACATCCTGAATCTGATTTTTTGCTGTCAGCATCACTATCGGCAGATCGAACAGCGAATATTTTTCCCTTAAATGAGAACAGACCTCATATCCGGACATCCTGGGCATCATTACATCCAGGAGGACGAGGTCAAATACCTCCCCACTCTCTATCATATCGAGAGCCTCTTTGCCGTTATACGCCTTGGAGACAGAATAATTTCGCATCGACAGAAGATTTGTCAAAACCTGAATATTGACTGGCTCATCGTCAACTACAAGTATTTTATAAACTCCCTCCGCAACAGCCGTATCAGGAGCGTGTCCTGACGCTATCTCATCTGAGGCAAAGTCGTCCATATCAATTATCGTTTTAGGGCTCGCGTTATGGTCGATATCCTCCCTCTTTATGTCCGACACCGGCAGGGTAAATGTAAATTTGGAGCCTTTACCCAGACGCGACTCGACGGTAATCGTTCCGCCATGCAATTCGACAATTTTTTTTGTTATCGACAGGCCCAAGCCCGTCCCGCCGTATTCTCTCGCTGTAGAACCGTCCGCCTGCTCAAACGACTCAAAGATTCTGTCGAATTTATCCTCCGGTATACCAATGCCCGTATCCTCGACCGAGACAGCGGCCATACCATCCACGATAGTCGCGGATACCCTGATCTGCCCTTTTTCGGTGAATTTAATCGCATTTCCGATCAGGTTGTACAGTATCTGCTGAATCCTGTTTTCATCCGCGCTGATTACCGCCATAGAGCTATCAATCTCATTGACCAGCGAAATAGATTTCCCTCTGATCAGTGGTTTTGACAGTACTATTACCGTGTCGACGATTGTTTTCAGATCGATAGGCTTGATTTGCAATACTATTTCCTTGTTCTTCAGCTTTGTAAAGTCCAATATATCATTGATCATATTAGAAAGCCGCTTGCCGCTATTTGAAACAATCGCCAGATTATATTTCTGCTCCTCGGTAAGCGAACCGGTCGCCCCGTCTATCATGGACTCGACGATGCCGATGATACCGTTGATCGGCGTTCGTAGTTCATGAGAGGTATTCGCCAGGAATTCGTCTTTTAGCTCGTTTAATCTGTTCAGGTACATATTTTTTTCTTCAAGCGTTTTTGCATATTTCTGCATTTCCTTAATAAGATTATTGATCTTTTCGGCCATAAACTTGAAAGCTCTTGAGAGCGCTCCTATCTCATCGTTGCTCTGAATCAAGGGAACCTCTACGTCGAAATTCCCCTCGCCGAGGATTTTAGCCGTATTCGACAGCACGAGTATCGGCCTCGTAACGTTTTTAGCGATCAAATAAAGTATGAGCGCGATAATGCATATTGCGATCACGGACACCATGATGACGTAATTCCTTATGCCGGCGGCGGCGTCAAGGATCTTTGTCATGGGGATACTTACAGCAACCGACCAGGGGGTAGTAACGCTGCTGAATTGAACCGGCATATACACGGTATAAAAATTCTTGTTGCTTGAAATATACATTTCACCGTTTTTTATGGCCTCTTTAACCTCCGTTGCGTACTGCAGCCTGGCCTGATCGGATTTTAGAATTGCCCTGGCAAATTCAGGGGTCAGCAGTGACAGATCCAGTTTAGACGCGTCGAAGTCCGCTGCGTATTCCTTCAGATTCTTCAGAAATTGGGTGATATTTTTATATTGCGTGATCTGTTCTTCATCCTCCTGATTATCAGGTGGATTTTCAGCTATATACTCGCCGGCGTTTTTTATGGACTCATTGATCTTAGAGCGGTCAGATGTCAGCATTTCATATACCAACGCCTCCATTAAATCCTTCCCCAAATGAGATTTATCGGGGTGCGCCACAATGGCCCCGGCATTCGAAAAAATCTCGGTAAACCCTCCCTGTCCATGAGGATTTACCTTCGAAATCATTTCCTGCAGCTTATCGAGGAGGAAGTCGGAGGATATTATCCCGATAAATTTACCATTGTAAATGATAGGAAAAATCATGCTGGCCAACATCACGGGGTGACCCTGGACCTGATACGGATATGGGTCTGTTATGTATTCGTGCATTGTATCCTTAGGCACTATATACCAATCCGCGATATCGATATCGTACAGAGGCTCGACATCGATATTGCCGCCAAGTTTATTCCAGTAGGGTGCATATCTTCCCGTGTCGTCATACGCCGGTCCTACCCCAGCGAAGAGATGATCCTTGCCATCCAGAGCGTTACTGTCATAGGCAATACAAAATGCGGTTATATACTCCTTTTCAGCCAGAGTATTCCTGAGGATGTCGTTCATCATGCCCCTGTCTGTGAGATCATGCTCCTTCAGTGTTTCAAACACAGTTGACAGAGTTTCTGACGTTATCCTGGCCCCCTGCAATTCCGCTTTAATTTCATTCTTATACTTGTCAGCTGTCTCCTGAGCCAAGCTGAAGGCGTCCTTTTTAGCCATTTCATAAGCCTTGTGAGAAACTATCAGCGTAAGTATCAGAAAAGAGACAATGACGGCGACTGAAACCAATGAAAATATCTTTGCTTGCAAGCTCAAATTTTTAAACATAATCATCACTCCTATAAAAATACAGTCCAACTAAATGAAGACAAAACCACAAAACGGCACTGCAAATGCGTTGTTTTTCTTGTTGAATATTTTAACACTCAAAGCATTTTCTAGCTCAACTTATTATACACTTTTTGATATTTACAGACATACAGTATTTTTGTCAGTAAATGCCTGACAGAAATAAGGACAGACACCCATGTGCAACGGGCATCTGTCCTTATCAGGCGTATAAAAATTGCGGAGATTATATTACCGCTCGAATGGGAAACGATATCGATTCAGCCCCAGATCATCCCTAATCGCGATAAGTTCGCGCTGCACGCCCTCATTGACAGGTACGCCGCTCTCCTTGCGTTCGAGCCAGGCCAGGTACTCTTTCTCTCCTGCCGTGTATATTCTGTCGTGCCCCGGCGCTTTTCTGGAGTTTCTGAGAGCGCGAAGGATATCGCCGGTCGTTTTCTTGAATTTATCAAGCGGGATGAATGCCTCCACATTTATAGCGATGAAGAAGTGTCCGAGGTGAAACTTACACTTTTCCCCGTCTGCGCCGATTCCGGTCAGTCCCTTCATGAAATTGCCGCCCTGGAGAGCAGAGCAGAGTATCTCGATCACAGTCGCGTACCCAAATCCCTTGTAGCCAGCAAGCTCCTCCCCTATTCCGCCCAGAGGAAGAAGAGCTGCAGTCCCTTCAACTAGAGCGGTCAAAATTTCATCCGAATCCGTCATCGAGGATCCATCATCTGATATCACGGTGCCGGCAGGCGTTGGCAGGCCACTGCGGGCCCAAGCCTCTATCGTTCCGCGTTGCACAATGGATGTGGCGCAATCCAGCACAAAATCAAATGGTTCATCTGATGGGATCCCAAATGTCAGGGGATTTGTGCCCAGCATGTTGTCTATTCCAAACGTAGGCGCAATGGACGGCCTCGCGTTGGTTCCCGTAATGCCTATGCAGCCATCTTTCGAGGCCATCGTCGCGTAATATCCCGCGATACCGTAGTGAGTGGAGTTAGTGGCGGCAACCATACCAAGGCCGTACTTCTTTGCCTTGTCAATTGCCAACCGCATCGATTTCGCGCCTATTACCTGTCCCATTCCATCGTGACCATCGACCACCGCCGTAGTCGGGCCTTCTTTTACCACCTCGAAGTTGGTGACGGGGCTCTGGATTTTTCCCTTTATGCGGTCCAGATATATAGGCTTGAGGCGATTCAGACCGTGAGACTCTATCCCCCTTCTATCCGACTCCAGCAGGACATCCGCGCAGATTTTTGCGTCCTCCTCCGGGATACCGTAGCAGCGGAATACATCCATAACAAAATCATTGATAAAATCCCACGGAACTGACACATATTGCATGAGTTTTCCCCCATATCTTAATTGAATTTCAAACAACAACAGCACTCCGCATTCACCATACAACGCAAAACGGCCCTCTGTCAAGATCGGATGAATAAGGTCAAACCACAGGCAGGACCTCCGCGCGCATCCGATTAATCTGCTGTCCGAATCTGACGGCGTCTATTTTACGCATGACATCGCAGGTTATCTCCCGGCCTCTCTCTATGCCTCTGTGAAGCGCCGCCTCGAAGGCGGCTCCTTCCCGCAGCGATACGGTCATCGCCTCTGTTACGCCACCCTTGGTGCAGACATTTTCGAGGTACTGCTCGCTGTCCTTCGCGGCGTCCTCTGGAGTGACCTCGGCTATCCAATGACGCAGCGAACCGTATACAGGATATATTTTTTCCATGCTGTCCATAGCCGATAGGACCTCCGCCCTCGGTATGCGCATATTCAGCAGCATTGCGGGAATGCATATCCCGACCGTGAATGAGTCCAGCTCCTCCTCGGACGATACGTCCAGAACCTCGAGGCCCATCATGGCGAGCAGGCGGCGTATTCTTTTATCCTCTTCGTCAACGCGGCACATCGCGGAGATCCCGCGTCCTTCAAGGATTGTGTCCGGGCCGCTGCACATAAAGCGACGCACATTGACGCCCAGCAGGCTTTGCAGAAGCTCCGACGGAAGGCCCGCCATGCATGAGACGACCAGAGCGTCACTCCTCAGCGAGGAAACCGGCAGGGATAACACATCCTGAGGCCTTATGCCGAGTATCACCGCGTCCGATCTTTCAATGAGCTCATCGTTATCCGCAAGACAACCGCCCAACCCAAGCTCGAACGCTCTCGCTCTTGTGGCCTCTCTGCCTCTGTGCGAGATCAAAAGACGCTCAGAGGGAAAACCATTCTTGACGAGCGACTCAGCCAATGAGCTCCCAAGGTGGCCAAAACCGATTATACCTATTGCAGCGTCAGCGATATCTCCTGAAATATTTTTATAGTTGCGTTTACCCTTAGTCACACTGGATCCCAGCCTTCTTATGAATTTTTTTTACACACAACGACGCCCTTACCACTGATTAAAATCAGTGGTTCTTTAGCAACAAAACAACTAACACGCGACTCCTCAGCCATTCGGCTGGGGCGCCGACCGCAATTTTTAACGCTGTTCGTTTTTAGGGTCTAATCAGATATTCGCGGGACTTATGTCGACATGCAAATCGACACACAGCCCGCTTCAGGTGGGTTATGCCTTGGATGGTCGAGGTCGGGACGCTGGTGTATTAATGAGTGTCAAATCTGAACGACATCGTTTTGCTTCACTTGAACCGCACATAATATAATCACCTCTCAACCGCGAACGATTGCTTAGGATAACTCATTCATATCATAAAGTCAACAAAAAATTAACCGTCCACGCTCACCACCGCAAAAGATAACAACAAATTTTTGATGGTTTTTTTTGCCGTAACCTCATTACAATTTTTGGAAACAATGTAAAAAATATCAGTTAAGCAGTTAGCCGTGAGATAGCCGTTAATCAACCCATCCGTGACTAATAGGCTAATTTTCCGAGCATTCTCGCCATTCGGCGCGCGACCTAGAATATCGTCAAGAATGACGTTGGTGTCAATCAGCGCGTTCATATCTGAGCGCCCTTCTCTCTGCCCTCATCCGGTCTAAATCAACGTCGCCGCCCGCGTCGGCCAACAAGTCTCTGATTTCCTGCATGGCCGCTCTGCGCTGTTCAACGCTCGCTGCTGCCCCTGCATTTAGGGCGCTGCGGTAAATCTTGAAAGGTATAGCCCGCTCTAATACCGCTTGCCGGACGAACACATTAACGGCTGTAGTGAGATTCATCCCCATATCGTTAAACAGCTTGTCAGCTTCAGCTTTTAAGTCCCGGTCGATCTTAATATTCAAATTGGTTACTCCTGCCATCATACACACCTACCCAGCTTAATTTTTCCTATAATATCATGTTTTTCGTCTACCATCAATATAATAGACGAATTTTTGCCACTCATCTGTGATATGGGCTGGACATGAACTTTTCGGGCTACTATCGATATTTTTGTGAAGCAGACTCTCAGGCAAAGGGGCATACCCTTCTCTATCACCGCAACTACAGACCCCTTTTACAACCCGGCCAATATGGAACGGCTCACTCATTCTATACGCCAGATGGAACGCGGAGAAGTCGTTAAAAAAACCATCGATGAATTAGAGAAAATGGAAAATGCATAAAACTCTCGACTTTACGGGCGATTCCTGGGAGGATTACCTGTACTGGCAAACGCAGGATAGAAAAACCTTAAACGGATACGAAGAAATCGGACACACAGAACCTTTGAGCGGCGATCTTGCCGGATATTGGAGCCGTCACATAGACGATTCGAACAGGCTTGTTTATAGACTTCGCGACGATGTAATAGAGCTTTATGAATTGCGGACTCATTACGGGGACAAATAGGAGCGTGTATGTCAATGAGATAGAACGCTAGTTGTTGCAAGGCCTAACAGCAAAACACGCTATAATTCTCGGGAACTTAGGCTATAGGCACAACACAAAACCGCCCGCGCCGGGAGAAACAGCAACCGACGCAGGCGGTGGTTTAAAGCCTCATCATATTATTGTTTTCGCTCGCTCAAGCCTCTTTGTAACACTGCTGTAACCGCTGGGTCTTCGTTTACAAAAGATGGAGTTAATGTGTTTACTTCGTTCAGCGTCGCGACTCCATTATTGTCCACGACAATATTGAAAACGTTCCATACGGCCCCCGGAGTATTTTGTGGCACGTCAAATCTTCTGGCTTCGGCTCCTCCAACGTTGGATATCAGCGAATCCCCCGCCGCTCGGAATATCACAGACGCGCCGGAATTGGAAAGACTTACATTATCATTGCCGGTACTCTGATGGCTATAATTATGGACGTAATATCTGTAGGTTGTTCCTGGAATGAGATCCTTCAGCGTCACTATTTCAGGGCCAAAACTGTTGGTATCATCCACGTCCAGTTGTGCTTGATCGTTAATCCCTCCTTTATTGCCATAATAAATATGGAAACTTGATCCATCTGGGTTAGACCCGACAAGATGCGAATCCAAGTCACGAGGTTCCGCTCCCCACGCCAGGGTTATATAGCCAACTTCCTCGACCGGCCTCCTCTTGGGAATCAGACGCAGCCTGTGAGTTTCAGTATAAGGAAACCTACCCCCCCACTCCCCATTCGGAATAGTCCATGCGTAATTCTGTGCGACCGGACCATTTTGATACGGAAAAGCAGCCCCTCCTATAATTTGACCAGCCGATGCGTTTTGGCTTGTCTCATATTCTCCGCATGTATACCCATAAAGCACATTCGGATCAGTCCCACCCCTGCCAGCAGAATGTGCTATGGCTATCTCCAACTCTCCGTCGCCATTCGTGTCAGTCCCGACACAAATGGCCACATGACCACTATAAAGAAGAATATCTCCAGGCTGCGGCGGCAAACCTTGACGTATTTCTTCCTCACGGCTTTCTACTGTAAACGGTAACTCCTTCGTAGTATCCCGAGGATTCTTAAGCCAATCATTCCAATTGCTAAGCGTACTCAACGTAACGTTGCCTTTCATATTAATTGAATTGAGCCCTTCGCCTCCGGCATAGAGGCATTCCATCAAGAAACCCACACACTCCGTGCCATACATGTCATGATTACATCCGCCATTACCCTTATCATACGGGCTATTAGGGCGATCTATGTCGCCAATATGATAGTTACGCCCCAAAATATAAACATACCTTTTCTGCCCGAAATTTATACGATTACCGTGATTTTGTAAAGCGGCCTTCGGGTCTCCCGCACGAAAATTAGTATTTCTCGTGCTGTCCTCAAGATCTCTGTTGGTCAACTCCCACGCCCGATATTGAATCCTAGCGAGAAAGGCGTTGAGCTGCACTTGCGTTACTGGCTCCGGTTCGTCCGAGGCCATCCTCGCTCTGTTGGGATCATCTTCGCCGTCGAGCCAAGGCAGTGGCACGTCCAGAAAATCTTCCACACGGCTACCGTCAGAGAGCCTCATTTCCTCTAGTTTAAAGTCAACACGCCCGTTCTGCCATATGTCATTCAGTTCTTCCTGAGTGACAGGCATTGGTACATAATAACCCTCATCTTCAGGATCAGGCGCCGGAATATCCGGCTCGTCTGGATCATTAGGATCGCTTGGATCATCAAAAGACGGCGGGTTTGGCGAATCCCCATCACCCCCACCGCCGCCGCAGCCACCGGTTATTGCGACAAACGCGACAAGTACCAAAACTACCCATAACAGCCAACTTCTTCTCTTCATCTTGGTTCCCTCCCAAAAAATTTTTTTTGTTTCTTTGCGCGTATTACATTCAGCAATTCGGCGCAGGGAGTGCCTTCACCGTAAAGAGGCGTATGGCTGAATTATCCCTGTAAAATATTGGCGACGACGGTTCCCGGCGCCGAATGCTTGTTTACTCTGTCAAGCTACTCGCTTTACCAGTATTACTCCTTTTTGGGCCTGTTGCGCGTCTTCAGGCTCAAAATCTTCTCCTTCAAACGCTCTGGCAGCTCGTTACCTCGAAACATGCACATATACCCCAATATGC
>JAISRE010000061.1 GCA_031273805.1 Synergistaceae bacterium
TGCGCGTACTGCGTGTTTTCATAGCTGCCGTCCTTTGTTTTCCACTCCATGAACCTGTCCTCGCCCGCTGTGATGGTTCCGGCTTTCGATGTGGCGAGGTCGCTCATCACGCAAAAGGCATTGTAGATAAATAAAGACGGTATCTCTTTCATATAGTTCCGCAGTTGGCGGTAGGCTTCCGAAGCGTCCGTCTCCTCACGAGACGGGCTTTTCAGTTCAAAAACCACCACGGGCAACCCGTTCAGGAACACAATAACATCCGGGCGTTTCTCGCTGTTCTCAGTGATCGTCCACTGATTTGCGACGGTGAATGTATTGCGTTCCACGTTTTCATAGTCAACCAGATGCACCAATGCCGACCGAGTCTCGCCCTTGTCGAAGTAGTTCACCGATACGCCGTTTTGGAGGCAGTCCATAAAGGCGCGGTTTTTTTGCAGGAGATCAACGCTTTCGAAATTACACAGCTTATAGACCGCCTCGTTTAACGCGGGCTCAGGTAGTTTAGGGTTGACGATTCGCAGGGCTGGCAGCAATTCGTCCATATAGAGAGGGACAGCGTAATCACGCGCCGCATCGGGGCCGTAAACGCATGTATAGCCTAAGGTGTCGTGGAATATCTCGAGTACCGCATTCTCGTAATTTGCTTCCCCAAAGGACATGACGACGCCTCCTCAATGACTTTAGTATATCATCAAGTACGATAGAGCAGGTAAATCATCATTTAGCGTCGCAAATGTTGGCAACGGATAGCTCGCCGGACATTAGACGAGGCAAGAGCGTATCGCGAGTTTCCGCAAGGCATTCTGACTCTCGGATGTTGTTCTCGCACTGCCCCATTAACGAACCGACAAACTCCTCAAAATCAAGAAGCGTTGCTTCATCAGGAATGATAATCGGAACGTTCTTGAGGTCGGTTTGCGTTATCAGCGGTTGAGTAGAGCCACGGTTCATATTATGGAAATCAACTCTGCACAACTGATGATAGGTGAACTCGTAGTAATTGCTCTTGATGACCAAAGTGTTATCAGAAACCCAGCAAGGACGGGAGTAACGCTGAATAATGCCGTGTGTGCCAACGCGACCTGTAATCAGAATCTTCTCGTCATAAAGAACGGTGTTAGTAAAACCCATGATGGAACTTGCGCCGATAAGCGGAATGTCAGCTTCATTCGCAGCCGTCGCTCGGCGAAAAGGAGGTCGTTTGCCACTTGTTATGATTGCAATATCGCCCAAGCAGCCTTCTTTCCAATCATCCGGCATCACGCCGCCCCATGGCTCGAAGTCCACGAACCACGACTTGAAAATCGCCTGTGCCATCTGCTCTAAATGATGATTTATCGCGTTATTCCACTCGATTTTATCATCCAGAGCGCGGAGCGTTTGCCCAATACGGATTTGTTCCTCTATTGGCGGCACTGAAATATCAAGCGTATGTATATGGTTACGATTCAATGTCGGTACGGCGCTACCGCCCGCAAAGCTCCCCAAGTCAAGGATTTTAAGCAGATAGTAAACGAATATTGGGTCACTACCTTTGAATTCCTTGATATACAGAGTTGTATTATGCGACCAACTCTTACCATATACAATGAATGGATTGCCAGTATTACCGCTACGTCCAATCGTTATCGACGGTGCTTCGGTCGTGTACTCGTTATGGTAGCCGATAATGCCGTTTGAGCCGACAACAGGGTATTCTCCAACCGCCATCTGTGTCTTTGGCAAATCGTGTCCTCGTTGGAACTTGAGTATATCTCCAAGCAAACACTCTTTCCAGTTACTCATACTTTCACTCCTATTTTGTAGGGCGTTGTCCTTGAAAGGCAGTCAATCCCATAAAAGGCAGTTCCGCGTTCGCCCTCTGCGCGATCACTTCGGCGGCGGTGTGGCCGTGCGCCGCGAAGTGAATCTTGTTCTGCACGATCTTGAAAAACTCTACCGATTCCGGGGAGTTAGGGTCGTAGTCCCTGCTCGTCGCGTACAGGTCCAGCACCTGACGATAGAAAACCTTCTCGCTGGAACGTATGTCGCGGATGCGATGTAAGAGTTCTTGCCAGTAATTCCCGCCGCCCGCTTTTTTCAGCATGTCGTCGTTCATGGAAAAACCTTTTATAATGTACTCGCGCAGAATCGAAAGAGCCCATCTGCGGAACTGCGTGCCGCGCAGGGATTTTACCCGATAGCCGACGGAGATTATGACGTCGAGGTTGTAAAATTTGACCGAGTATTTTTTACCGTCCGACGCAGTTGTCAAGTATTCCTTGACAACTGAATCAGGCTCGATTTCGCCCTCTTTGATCGCGTTATTTATGTGCAGACTGACATTTTGTTTCGTTGTCTGAAAAAGCTCGGACATCTGCGTCTGAGAGAGCCAGACGGTTTCATCCTCCATACGCACGTCAATCTTTGTGCGACCGTCCTCGGTTTGGTATATGATTATTTCGGAGACAGATCCTTGTTCGTTATTTTCAGATTTCAAAACCAATCGCCCCCAACCTTTTGCGGATCTCACCCTCGCCGCTGCTCTGGGATGAAAGAGAACCGTTGGCAAGCACCATGCCGATTTTGCCGTCAGGCGATAGGTGGAAAATCATATGCTGAAGCCACGCGAAGTTGGCATTGCCCGACGGCGGCAAGCCGTATTTCCAGCGCGGATCGTCGTTCAGGCTGCCGTCGTTCCAGTCTGAAAGATTGAACGGCGGGTTCGCCAATATGAAGTCCGCTTTCAACGTCGGGTGCAGGTCGTTGTGGAACGTGTCGGCGTTGTACCTGCCGAGGTCAGCCTCAATACCGCGAATGGCAAGGTTCATGAGCGCCATTTTGCGGGTGGTAGGGTTAGCGTCCTGTCCGAACACCGACAGGTTGTTGATATTGCCCGCATGATGAGCGACAAAATCCGCCGACTGCACGAACATTCCGCCGCTGCCGCAGCATGGGTCATAGACGCGCCCTTTGAACGGACGCAACACCTCGACCAGTGTGCGCACGACACAGGAGGGCGTGTAGAATTCACCCGCGCGCTTGCCTTCCTGTTCCGCGAATTTAGACAGGCAATATTCGTAAGCCCGCCCCAGGATGTCCTTACCGCTTCCGTGTTCCACCATCTGAATGTTGGTGAACAGGTCAACCACATCCCCAAGACGGCGTTTGTCGAGTTCATCGCGGGCGTAGTTTTTCGGCAGAACATCTTTCAGTCGTTTGTTTTCCTTTTCGATTGCCCGCATGGCGTCGTCAATGACCGTGCCGATTTCCTCTTTATGAGCGGCTTCGGAAATGACGCTCCAACGCGCGCTCGGCGGCACGAAGAAAATATTAGCCTCGGTGTACGCGTCCTTATCCTCCACGTCGTCGTCATCGGCTTCGAGTTCAAGGTAACGCTCCTCGAACTTGTCCGAGATGTACTTGAGGAAAATCAGCCCCAATACAACGTGCTTATATTCGGCTGCATCCATGTTCCCGCGCAATATGTTAGCGGCACTCCATATCTGTTGTTCAAAACCTATTTCGGCGGTGTTGGTTTCAGCCATCTTTAATGCCCCTTTTAAAACCTTATCCCATTATTGTGTCAAACATATTTCAACGGCGAATGTACCGCAATCACGGCAATTTTACAACTCCCCGACTACCCGGCAAATCCGCAGGACGATGAATTTAAATCGTTGCAGATTCTGATTATTGCTGAGTTCCTGAGATTTAGATTTTTCCCATCGTTCCATATCGAAAAGTGATATACTTACTAATCAGTGGGCATTGGAAAGAGAGATGGGAAACCGTGTCGACAATAACAGTTGTTGTAATAATAGTAGTTATATTAATTATTATTTTACTTTGGGGCATCTCCGTCTACAATAAACTCGTCCGACTCTCCAACCTCAAGGACGAGGCGTGGAGCGGTGTTGACGTGCAGCTCAAGCGCAGGTTCGACTTGACGCCCAATCTGGTCGAGACAGTGAAGGCTTACGCCGCGCACGAAAACAAGACGCTCCAGGAGGTAATCGACGCGCGAGCGGCGATATCGGCGGCCACGACACAGGACGCACGCATTGAGGCGGAGAACTCCATGACTGCCACACTGAGAAGTCTGTTCGCCGTTTCGGAGAGCTATCCCGAGCTCAAGGCAAGCGCCAACTTCGGCAAACTGCAGGACGAGCTGTCGTCCCTGGAAAACGAGCTGCAGATGGCGCGGCGCTATTACAACGGCACGGTGAGAAACTTCAACAGCGCAATACAGATGTTCCCGGCTGTTCTTATCTCAAAGAATCTGGGCTACAGAGCGGCGGCATTCTTCGGGACGGACGACGAGTCGAAGGAACCGGTCCGCGTGAAGTTTTAACTTGACATTATTTAGAAAATGTATGTGATGGCGAGCGCGGCAGATTTGTCGCCTCCCGGCAGTGCGGCGTGCCAGTACCAGCTCGACACGTCGGCCCACGTCCTGGCGGTCAAGTCGTTTTCGACCTCCCGAAGGTCCCCGTTCGGCACTGAAATTACGCACTGGAGCACGTTTTGCCTAACACCCGATTTTTCACAGACAAATCCGCTCCACTCGCGTCCGGCCTCATCGATTTGCACTGGCTGATACTCTATTTCATATCCGGCCCCGCGAAAACAATCCTCCGCCGGATGCAACAGCCGAGTCGCTTTATCCACATAACGAAACACGATCCTGTCGTACTTCGGAAACCATCCATCCGCCGTGTCTCCGTTTATCATTTTGAACTCGCGATAGGCGCCGAAATCACGCCAGAATTTTTCAGTTTCGGGATCCGGTGAGGCGGGAATCAGAGTCCGCCCTCCCCATGACGACGGCCACGTGACAGATATATCCTGAATCCGTTCCGGCGCGTGGCGACCGGATGGGATGGCGGAGGCGAGAGCGACTGACGAGCAGATCGCTATATAGAGCAGCGCGATAGCCGAGGTCCGTTTTTTGCTCAGAATAGATGTTTTTCGCTCAGTTTCGTCCATTGAGAGCGTCTCCATTGACTTAGCCAGGAAAAACGCGAGCGCAGTCAGCAGAATGGCGCTTGCTGTGTAACAGAACAACCCCGTCGTGGATTCGAAACGCTGAAACTGAAAATTCAACATTCCAGCGTATCCCGCGTAAAGCAGAGCGGCCCTGGAAGCATTGGCCGATAGCGCGCAGAGCACGCCCGCAAAGAGCATAATCAGGGTCTTTCTCCAGTTGAGGCGGAATATTATCGCCGCCCCAGCGGCCAGAATGAGCAGCCCCGACAACATTCCTGCGCCCGCGCACGGGGCATCTACGAACACCTCTATCGTTCCATCCCCCAATCCGCAGCCAACCGCGCGAACATCTCCCGGCAGAGCCAGCGCCGCTAGGCGCGCGGCGGACACTCTCAACGGATAACCTAACACGAACTGCAGTGACGGTCCGTGCGGAAGTCCCAGCAGCATCAGCGGCCAAAGAGCGAAACTCGCGCCTCGATCCTGCGGGCGGAGGACGGAGCGGACCGACCAGTAAATGGCGCTCACGAACAACCCTGCGCTGACGAGGCCCGGGATAAAGGGATATGCCGCAGCGCCTGCTGCGAGAAACGACAGCGCGATCAGCAGAGAGATCGTATCCGGCGCAAAATCGCCCCGTTCGCGATCCCGAACGAAATATACTGTTATGCCAATCAGCGTAGCCAGAAACAACACGCCCGAGTAAAATTCCCCGCCCGTGCCGAACCATCTCGCCCACAGCCACCTCCACATAGGCGGACGCGCCAGGAGCATCGTTAAAGGCAGGAGAAAACGCGAACGTGCTGAAATAAGACGCTGCATAGCAAAGAGCGTCAGAGCGCACTCCCCCCCTTGCGAATAAAAAACCTTCCGCGCATGTACATTATCAGGAGAAATGCGAGCGAGATCATGAGAAGCGCCCATTCCTCCGGCTCTGGAATGGTTGGCACGCTCTCGATGCCGGCAGCCGGGTTCAGGTCGTGCGCGGCGAATTGCTCCGCATTCTCGAGCACCACTGCCCCTGTGACCGGGGTCACGAGCCTCAGATTCACCGCAGTAAGAATCTCGTTTTCAAGCGCGGACGAGTCCGCTCCGGCGTGAAGTTTCCTCGCGACATCCTCTGCGAAGGCAATCCGCGCAATGTGGGGGGAGCCCTGTGAAGCGCCTATGTCTGCCGATATACTTTGCGTATCCCCTGAATCCACCGAGAAAATCAGCTCACGCTCGGCAAGCCGGGGATATTGCGAGTTTGCCAGCGCGACGGAGAGGCGCTCTTCGGGAGGCATACCATAAAACTCCGGCAGGCGGGTCACTCTGGGCATACGCTCCTCTATCCTGTTCGGCCCCGGAATCATCTGCAGCGACAGAATGACGGGCGAACCTGTTTCACCATCGCCCCGACGCCGCCGCTCACGCTGTTCCAGCCTGGAGATATCCGCGATTTCCACCGGAAGATTGCCATGAATCCACAACACCGCGTCGTTTGCTGAACAGACATCGAGAGCTTTTATGATATTGTACGTCTGCTCGTCCGCCCCATCGAATTTCACGCCGCTTATCAGCGATGGCCACGTGCGGATTGCCTCCTCACGGCTCATTGGAGGGGCTAGGACATCTCCTGCGAAGAGCGCGACTCTGACGCCGTCCGGCAATTTCTCCAGCACTCTCTCCCAGCGGATTTTGCCGTCATGTGCGTTAAAAAGAGGCGCGCACTGCTTTGACGTATCCAGCACAATCGACACGAGGCGGTTTTCGGAAAGTACAGCCTCCCGAAGGACGCTCTTCGCCGACACTCCCGCCAGTTGCGCGCGGTAGACTGCGCCGGGGTTCGGAGACGGGACATACATCCGCAAAGACGCAAAGTCCTCCGGCGCTATCTCGCCCCGCACGGCGTACAGGGGACGTGAATCGGCGGACACGGCCTCATCCCTGAGCCCGGCAGAGTCCCCGTAAATGGGGGCGTCGCTCTCGGCCCAGAGGGAGGCGCGCATACCCGGGGCATATCTGAAGTTGCGCTCAGCGAGGTAGGGCAGCTGCAATATCATTCGCTCTCCCTCAGGGATCATGGGCAGAGAGAAGCCCACCTTCACCTTCATCGAAGTACCCGGATTGACCGGAAAGCACTGGAGCAGCACCCTGTCCGGCCCGGCGGTCGTCACGAGGGCCGGGTCCTGCGAGCGCCGTACCACCGAACCGTAGGCCTGCCTGACCGTGTCCCGGCGCCCGAAGGCGGACTCCCTCTCCTCCCCATTTATCCAGAGAGTGAGACGGCTCGCGACCCCGCCCGGCGGCAGTATTATCTGTGTCCGGGCTTCCATAGCCAGGCTCGCGTCATTGACGAACTCAAGTGTGTATTCGGCGTAGGCCAGCCCCGGTCCGGCGTCTTTACCATCGGGCGAACTCGACGCGCTGACGTCGATCTGCGCGCTTTTCAAAGAGAGCTTCCGCGAAGAGACGCCGACTTCGTCGCCGCCCGTCCCGCTTCTTTCAAAAAATTCTTCCTCGGCGCCACTGCCGAAGCGCGAAATGACGCTGAACGGCCTCGGCGCTTCGCGATAGTCCTGCCCGGTCAGAAGATAGTAAAGAGCCTGATATGCAGCTGGTCGCATGGTCTGTCCGTATCTCGCTCCGATGAGAATCAGCTCTTTACCCCTTGGAGCACCACCGAACCGCGTTATTCCATAACAGCGTTCGAGCAGAAGTTTCTCCGCGTGAAGCCGCTTTAATGCCGTTATCGCCGCCCTTCGGGTCTCGGCGTCGCCTGTTATTGCCTGCGTGATCTCATACGAGACTGAATATTGCCACGCCTCCCAGCCGCCGAACATCACAACAGCGACAGCAACTCCGGCGAACCACCAGCGCGGAGTTCTGATGTCCATCGAACCCTCAGGCCGATGCTTTTTCAACTGTGATCTCTGGCGAAACGCCGCAATCAGTGATAATCCGGGAGCAAACGGAAGCAGGCCAAACAGGCCGAAGCCGGTGAAAAAAAACGGCAGCAGCATCGCCGAGAGAGGCATCACCGGCAGGAACATCATCGTGTACCAGAGCGTTGTCGCCGTGACGAATCCGTTCAGCAGATGCGTCCATCTCAGTGACGCTCGGGATACGCCCACCTTCAGAATCACGAGAGTTATCGCGAGAGTCGCCGGAACCGCGAGAAATCCGGCGACGTGCAATATGGAAGGCAGGGGATCGCCGAATGTTCCCGCGCAAACGCGTAAAGACAATTCCGTCAGGACGGCAGCCAAAGACAGAATTATGGCGAATATGTAAAGAACCATGCCGGCAATCGATGTAACGGCATCCGTCCTCTTGATATTTTTTACATGAGACGCGGCTGGAGCGGGCTGTTCGTGATAAGGGACAGGATTGTCCGGGGCACAGCGCGCGAAGGTCGCGATATACTCTTCGGGCGGGTCGAGAGACGAGAGAATGTCCCCGTCAGAGAGCCCCTCCTCCGCGCGCATTTCGGCTATCTGCGCTTCAAGATCGCGCATTATTCCGGCTCGGACTGTCATCTCTATCCCTGTATGTTCCAGCGCGCTCTGAACGGCGTCGAGATATTCGCGCAGCTCCGGCGTCCAGTTGATATCGGTCATCATATGCCTCCTGACTTGTTCAGCAGTTCTTCCACAGACGCTCCAATGTCCGCCCACGCGGCAATCATGCTGTTAAGACGCCGAAATCCGGCGGCGGTGAGACTGTAGTAACGACGCGGAGGGCCGGTCACGGACGCCCTGTGCTCCAACGCCACCCACCCGGATTCAGCCGCGCGGTTTAAGATCGGGTAAAGAGTCCCCTCAGTGACTGAGAGAAATTGATGGGATTTCAGGCGCCGAAGCAGTTCGTAGCCATAAGCCTCACCCTCTCTCAGACAGGCGAGAACACACAGCTCGGCTATCCCCTTGCGAATTTGTGTGACCCACACTCGAATTTCTTCATTTTCAGTATTTATAATCATTGATGCCGAACCCTAACTGCGACATTTTTCTCCATGATCCCCTCCACCACTCCCAGTCGCGGGGCCTGAATTAATTACGCTATATAGTAATCCGGTATATCATATTGTCAAGTACCATCTTAAATTTAAGCGACAGGTTTAAGATCGTGGGCTATGGTGGCTATGATTTCCGGTCTGGCGTAGTGTCCGCTTGTTTGTCATGGTGCAGGCGTATCTCTTATTATTGAGTATATAGCACTTGATAAAAAACCTTATTTTGTCAATACTTTATACTCAATATTCTTTATGATATAATCCATATTAAGATATAGTACATGTTGGAGGTGGTTTAGTGAGCGTATCTAGTAAGGTCAAAGCTTTATTGCAATTGAGAGAACGAGAGCAGGTGGGCTTAGCTCAGCACCTTGGAATAACCAAACAGGCACTAAGCAATAAGTTTTATCGTGATAGTTTTTCCGCTGTGGACTTAATTCTCTCGGCAGAGTTTCTAGGTTGTGAGCTCGCTTTCATAGTTGACAGTTCACAGAAAATTACACTTAACAAAGCTGATATCAAGAACGATGAAATTCGTGCCGCCGTAGCCCAAACAACCAAGGGAGATAATGATTGATAACGATACCAACCTAATGAATATGCCATTGAAAGTTGACCGCTGAGCTGGACGCCATACTAGCGGAGATAGCAGAGAGCAAGCAATAAGGGAGAATGGCGAACCATCTCGGGAGTGAGAGGAGTAAACGCACTGGCAGGTTATAAAGAAATGCCGATTTACACGCCAACAATGCTGATTGAAGGAGTGGAAGATGATGGAAAATAAATCCATGGAAGAATTATACAGAATCAAGGAAGAGATTTATCAGAGTCAGAAAGACATGACACTGGAGGAACGCTTTGATGATCTCGATAAACGAGGAGAAGACGCCTTAAAACGCCTTGGCTTAAACACAACAGCCAAGAGGCTAAGTAAGTGATTGTCAAATTTGTGAGAAAAGTGTTTAATACTCCATAGCGCTTATGGGGCCCGCCGCCTGCTCAAGTCATTAAACCTTTGGTTTAAAGGGCGGGCGAGAATGTGAGTGTCTCACGCTCTCGCCCGCTTTCTGTCCTCTGTTATGCTATTTAAGCTACTCGAAAATTTTTTCACATGAGCAGCGGCATCTCTCTCCGTCGACATCCGGAGCATCGAGGTACTGCCCGTCGAAACATGCCGTGCAGAGCGAGTCGGGAGGAAGGCCTATTGCCTTCATCATATCCTCGCGGCTCAGATAGCTGAGCGAGTCCGCGCCAACTGTGCGGGCTATGTCCTCGAGCGTGTTTTTTGCCGCAGCCAGGTCCCCGTTCGATGGAGTATCTATGCCGTAGAAGCACGGGTATCGCACCGGAGGGGACGATATGCGCAAATGGACCTCGCTCGCGTTACACTCCCTTATCATCGAGACGACCAGACCGGCTGTCGTGCCTCTGACAATCGAGTCGTCGACCAGCACTGCCTTGCGGCCCGCGAAAAGCTCAGGGCTGGGACTGAGTTTTATCCTCACGCCAAGCTCGCGAACCTTCTGCGTCGGCTGAATGAACGTGCGTCCCACATATCTGTTGCGAACGACCGCCGCCTCAAACGGTATCCCGGACTCCTGAGAATAACCCAGAGCGGCTGTGGTCCCGCTGTCCGGCAGAGACGCCACGAAATCAACACTTGGAACCCCAATGCCCGACGGAGACGATTCTGTGGAGACGCTCTTAGCGAGGAGCCGCCCCATCTCCTGGCGCGCCCTGTAGACGGATATGCCCTCTATGACGCTGTCAGGCCTTGCAAAGTAGACGTACTCAAAAGAGCAGAACCACCTGCGCTTGGAATTTTCCGCCATCTTTGACGAATCCGGCAGGCTATATGACGTTAGTCCGCGCTCGTTGATCAGGAGGACCTCTCCCGCCTCGATATCACGAACGAAGGACGCCCCCAGAAGGTTGAACGCGCAGCTCTCTGACGAGACATAATAGTTGTCGCCTCGCCTCCCCAGCGCCAGAGGACGGAATCCCCACGGATCTCTCGCCGCCACCAGTCCATCCTCCAGCAGCACTACGAGGCTGAAGGCGCCTCTCACTTCGGAGAGCGCGCGAAGCAATGCATCCAGCGGACGCCTCCTCGACTGATGAGCCAGAAGATGAAGAATTACCTCCGTATCGCTAGTGGACTGGAATATGGCGCCCCTGCTCTCGAGCGTCTCCCTCAGATGCAGGAAATTTGTCAGGTTTCCGTTGTGAGCTATTGCCACCGGACCTTGAGCATAATTGGCGCAGATCGGTTGGGCGTTCTGCATCATAGAGCCGCCGGAGGTGGAATAGCGCACGTGACCTATCGCTCTGGTGACGGGCGTATTGGCGAGCACACTCTGGCTCAGCGCTTCATGCACAAGCCCCATTCCTTTTACGACGTTAACCCGCCTGTTCTCGTCTATCCACGCGACTCCAGCGGACTCCTGTCCGCGATGCTGAAGCGCCGACAGACCAAGATAAACATCCTCGGCGACGAAATCACGAGCGCTGTACGCGCCAAAGACTCCACACATAATTAATGCTCCGCTCCTCCAAAGTACTCAGATCTCAGGCTGTCCATGGACAACGTTCCTATGCCGTCAATAACCAGGGATGTTCCGGAAGCTTGCCCCAGACGAGTCAAGGGGAAACCCTCCCATACTCTGATGAATTTCTCCTCGTTATCCTGAGGCACTATATAGACCGCCCGAGGCCCGCCCTCGCCGAACAGCGTCTCCGTTGGATCCAGGCCCGCCAGATCTATCTCCATTCCCACACCGGAGTCAATTATCTCCTTGGCGAGCGCAACGGCAAGCCCGCCTCCGGCTATGACCCTGGCGCTTCTGACACCTGCCTTGCGGGACGACGCTATGGCACGCAGGACAAACTCCTCCTCCATCTTCGCGTCATAGGGGCTCGTCGCGCCCTGAGGTTTTGCATATGCCGACTCACCGCACAGGACCTGCCAGCGGGAAGCCCCTAGAGAAGCGAGGACCGGCCCCGTGAGATATACGACATCGCCGGGAAGCGCGCTGCCCCCCGAGACGAAGTAGCCGTAATGAGGAACCAGGCCAACCGTCACAACAAGCGGGGAGGGATATATACCTCCCCGCGGCGTCTCGTTATAAAGGCTTACGTTACCCGACACGACAGGACAGCCCATGTCCCGGCAGACAGCGGCCAGTCCGGAGACGCATTCAGAGAGGTCGTAAAAGTTCTCAGGGTTCTCCGGCGACGGGAAGTTGAGGCAGTTTGTCATGCCAAGGACGTCAGCCCCACAGAGCGCCAATGTCCGTATCGACTGAGCCATTGTCTCTGCTGCGCCGGAGAATGGATCGGTCCGGCATTTCCACGGCTCCGCCTCCATCGAGAACACGACAAGCGCGTCCGAATCAGGGAGCATTATCGCCGACACGGCCTCACCGGGCTCGACGGCGGTGCGAAGCTGTACCTGGCAGTCGTACTGAGTCCAAATATCCTCCCTGCATCTGCCATGCACCGAGCCGATCAGCATCCTCAAATCACGCATATGGTCCAGGCTCTTGACATTTTTGGGTTTAGCTCTCCTTGAGTCCAGATCCGGCGGAGTCTTCACAGGCCAGTCCACAGTCGGCGCGTCCCCAAGTATGCCTATGGGCAGGTCGGCTATCAGCTCCTTGCCGCGCAGTACCCTGTAGCGCCCGTCATCTGTCACAAGCCCGACAGTTACGCATTCGAGCGCGTAATGATCCGCAACGGCCTTGACAGCTTCGAATTTATCCGGAGTCACTATCAAAAGCATGCGCTCCTGCGACTCGGAGAGGAATATCTCCCACGGTTCCATGCTCTCGCGCAGCGGAATGCGCTCACATGTTATCTCTATGCCCGTCTCGCTCTTATGCGCTATCTCGCTGGATGAGGACAGGATCCCGGCCGCGCCCATGTCCTGCATGGATGCGATCAGATTATACTCCAGAAGGTCGAGACAGCACTCTATCAACAATTTCTCCTCGAACGGATCCCCTATCTGAATGTGCCCTCGGCTCTCCCGATTGTCAGTGTCCAGCTCCTTTGAGGCGAATGACGCGCCTGCTATGCCGTCGCGTCCGGTCTTGGAGCCCAGAAGAACCGCCAGATCCCCCGGACGCGCCGTCTTGGAGCTGACTATCTTGTCAAGCCTGACCAGTCCGCAGCTAAACGCGTTCAACAGAGGATTGCCCTCGAAACATGGATCGTAAAACGTCTTTCCGCCGATCGTGGGCACGCCGACCGCGTTGCCGTAGCCCGCGACCCCTTCCACTATCCCCTCGGCCAGAGCCGTGGATTTCCCTGAGTCCGGCATACCGAAGAACAGCCCGTCCATCGACGCCGCCGGGCGCGCTCCCATCGCCAATATATCGCGAATTATTCCTCCAACACCAGTAGCGGCCCCCTGGTAGGGAGCGACTGCGGACGGGTGGTTGTGGCTCTCGACCTTGAAGGCCAATCCCCAGCCGGAACCGCAATCCACAACACCGGCGTTCTCACCGGGCCCCAGCGCCAAATGCCTGCCACTCTGAGGGAACTTCGAGAGCAGCCGACGAGTCGACTTATAACTGCAGTGCTCCGACCACATGACGCCGATAAGAGCGGTCTCCAGCTCGTTTGGCTCACGCCCGAGAATTTCTTTTATCTTTTCATATTCGCTATCCGACAAACCGGCGTCACGGTAATTCATCTGAGGCCCCCCAATGCTCCGAAATGATCCCCTACGGACTGCCAGAAACGCCGACCGTCTATACCCCATATGAGGCACTTCAGTGTGGCGCGCTCCGGATGCGGCATAAGCCCCAGCACATTGCCCTCGGTGTTGATTATGCCGGCTATGCCGTTCAAAGACCCGTTGGGAGAGTACTTTTCGCCGACCTCCGCGCTTCCTGAGGCGCTCGCGTATCGGAAAACCACCTGATTGCGGCACTCGAGCTCCTTCAACTCGTCAGGAGGCAGGAAATAAAGCCCCTCGTGATGCGCTATCGGGAAAAGCGCGATCTGTCCCGCGATATATGCGTTCGTAAATGGGGTATCGCTTCGCTCCACCCTGACATAAGCCTTGGAGCAGATGAAGCGGAGATTTGTATTCGGAAGCAGAGCGCCCGGCAGAAGACCGGCCTCTGTAAGGATCTGAAAACCGTTGCATATGCCGAGCACAAGGCCGCCTTCGGAGGCAATCGCGCGCACGGCGTTCATTATTCGGGATTTCGCGGCCAGCGCCCCGCTGCGGAGATAGTCGCCGTATGAAAAGCCCCCAGGCAGCACCACCAGGTCCGGCCGCTCCGGGAACCTCTCCTCATCGTGCCAGACCATGTCAACCGGGCCCAACCCAACGTCCAGGATCGCGTTCTTAACATCTCTGTCGCAGTTGCTCCCTGGAAAAACCACGACTGCGGTTCTCACTGCAGATGCTCCAGAGTATACGAATACGACTCGATCAGACCGTTTGCAAGAAGGTCGTCGGCCATCCGGCAGATCTTCTCGCCAGCCTCCGATTCATCTTCAGCCCTTATTACAAGTCTTATGAATCGGCCGACACGAACCTCGTCAACTTCGGAGTATCCGTGAGATTTAAGAGTTTTTTCCACTGCCTTGCCCTGAATGTCAAGAACCCCGTCCTTGGGAAGAACGGTAACATCAGCCTTGAAACATTTCATATCAGATTAGACCTCCCCAGGCGCATTATTACTAATATTATCATTTATCAGGGCGTAATTGTCAAATAAAGACAGCAATAATCAAGCTCGCTTCCTTCGAATGTCAATAATTGCCGAAGGTTATTTAAACAGTGGTTCCTTAAAGCAGAGGCCCAAATCGCGGTCAGGCGATTTGGGCCTCTTACCTGTCTTATCAAAATTGTGGTTCCCTTAAGGAATCAGCGTTTCCCTCAGGAATCAGCGGCTCCCTTAAGGATTTGGGCCCTGCTGAATTTCAGTGTCGGGATCCGCGCACCACGCCTGATATGAGGCGTCGTAGTTGCGGGCATTTTTAAACCCGGCGAGGCGGAAGATCATCGTCATAAACGCTCCGCGCACCCCGGATGTGTCGTAGAGGATTATCGTCTGCTCCTTATCGTTGAAGCCGCGCGCCGCGAACAATGCCTGCAGCTCCTCCTCCGGAATGATCTTGAAATCCGGAGTGAAAACCTCGTCCATCGGCAGGTTTATGGCGCCGGGGATATGACCCGGGCGGCGTTCGCCGAACGGACGTATCTCGCCGGAATACTCCTTCGGTCCCCTGACGTCGACTACGCGGATATCGGGGTTGGAAACGTTCTCCTTCATCCAGTTGGTCGTAACTATATACGATTCGTCGTACTTGGCATTGGGGTAGGTCACGGCCTTGTTCGTGTGGGTTGTGTTCGATGTCTTGCCGCCGGACGCGCGCCATACGGTGAACCCTCCGTCGAGAATACGCGCGTTCTTCAAACCGGTCATACGGAGAATCCACAGCACCCACGAGGAGTTGCCCCAGTCCCCGCCATCTCCGTAAACAATGACCTCTTTCTTGCCGTCGATGCCAAGCGCTCCTATTTTCTTGGCCATTGCGGCGGCATCCACCACAGTTCCGTAGGTTGGGTCTCCAGCCTTACCTCCCATATTGGCGAAGTAAGTCCACTCCGCGTTAACCGCCCCCGGGAGATGTCCCTGCTGGCCCTTGTAGAGGCTTTGCGCGCGCGCGTCTATTATTATCACCTTGTCCAGATTGGCCTTCAGCCACTCCGGGGTGGCAATGTAGGACGTGTACGTCTCAGTGCCGGGCGCAGGCTCCGCAGCGGCTGCCGCGCCGACAAAAAACGCCGTTATAATCAACATCACCGCCGAGAGTAAAACCGTCTTCCTTGCGTCGTTAAGTTTCAATAAGCATCATACTCCTCAAAATCAAATTAATGCCCTCAGACACTGCTCAGGCATTCTATATAAATTACCAGAAGACCGGCCATTATTCAGTCAGTAAAAATACTTAAAAGAAGTATTCTTCAATTCATACTTGAGATATATGTAGCCGTTGGCAGCATAATTGAACGACAAGAAGAGCCCATCAAAGGTATATAATTGAAAACATGGATAAAAAACAATTGCTAACTGTCCTCTCTCACGGAGAGGATAGCCGCCATCAGTTCAAGAGAGACTTTACAAATGCCGACGCTCTGGCGGCAGAGTTGATCGCTTTTGCCAACAGCGAAGGCGGGCAGATCTTTATTGGCGTTGCCGACGACGGAGAAATTATTGGTATCCCAAAACATGGCGTATCACGGCTTAATCAACTTCTCTCCAACGCAGCGTCACAGAACGTCCACCCGCCGATAAATCCCATATCGGAAAATATAATGTCTCTAAATGGCCTGGTGATGGTAGTCACCATCGAGAAAGGCTTGAATAAACCCTACGTGGACACGCAGGGCCGGATATGGGTCAAGAACGGTGCAGATAAGCGCAGCGTGACCGCGCGAGAGGAAATGCAGAGGCTATTCCAGTCATCCGGACTGATTTATGCCGATGAGACGCCGGTAATGCAAGCAACGCTTGACGACCTCGATGCCGACGAAATAACCCGTTATTTCGCGCGGCGTTATAACAGACCTCTCGATACAATCTCTTTGCCGCAATTACTGCGCAACCTCAATCTGTCTCGTGACAAAGTCCCAAACCTGGCAGGGCTGATGCTGTTCGGCAAATCTCCCCAGACGTTCAAACCTGCATTTCTGATCAAAGCCGTGACGTTTCCAGGCACGACGATGAGCGACAACAAATATATCGATAGGGAAGAAATCGACGGTACGCTCACGGAACAGCACAATCGCGGCATGGCCTTTATCAACCTAAGCTCCGCTGAAATTATAGCGTGGATATCAAAAGAGGCAGTAAATAGCGGTGATTCGGGATGATTTGGTCTTGCAAAGGAGCGTAAAACACGCTATAATTATGACGTGGATAATA
>JAISRE010000107.1 GCA_031273805.1 Synergistaceae bacterium
CTCCAGAAGCCTGCGCCATCAAAATCCAACTGGCGAACAATGTCATCGCAGAAAATTCCCGTATCGGCATCAGTTAGCGCAAACTCAGGACGTAATACCTGGCCCATGACCACATGGGAATCAGACGTATCACCCACGATGAGTATTTTTATATCGGCATCAAATGACTTTAATCCTACACTAAATAATCAGGATGCGTAACACTTGCTTTCCAGTGTCAATGCAATACTCTATAATAAAAAAGTGTTGAGGGCCAGATGATTACGCGGGGGGGGGTTTTGTTGGATAAGGTCGATTTGCCGGGTATTATCCTGTGGATGATTTTCGGGTATGTCATGGGCTCATGTCCCACTGGATATTTGCTGGTCAGAGTTATGAAAGGGGCTGATATTCGGACGTTGGGCTCCGGGAATATCGGGGCCACGAATGTCGGCAGGGTGTTGGGGCGCAAATGGGCAATCATCACTGCGGTGATCGACATATCAAAGGGCGGGTTTGCGATATTGATAGCTATACTGTGCGGGGTCGAGAGCCCGACTACACTGTCGCTGATCGGAACCGCTGGAGTGATAGGCCACAACTATCCTGTGTGGATCGGTTTTAATGGAGGAAAGGGAGTGGCAACTACGTATGGCGTATTTGCCTGTTATGATTTCTTCAACCCAATGCCTGTAATTCTCGGCGGGATGGTCTGGTTTCTAATCAGGGAGTTCATCGGATACGCCTCCCTTGCTTCGTTGATATCATTGGGAGTCACAGTTCTGCTGATGCCGTTATTTATGGAGGAAAAAGTTTACTTTGTCTCCGGAGTTTTTTTAACGGCTATCTGCGTGTGGCGTCACAAGGAGAACATAAAAAGGCTTATCTTAGGCACTGAGAGCAGGGTAAAACCGGTATTTTTCAGACGTCACGGCAGGAACTAAAATGACATAGATAATGGGCGCGGAATAAAAGACAACATACGTCAAATAATCTTGATTTATTTTGACCATGCTTTATAATCACTGAAACGATACTCGAATGGGAGTGGATGCATGAACAGTCTTACCAAAGTGATCGGTGATTATATAGTTACGTTGTTTGACGATTCCGATAGCAGCGAGATCGTTTTGAGCAGGAAGGACCTAGCGCAAAAATTTGGATGCGTGCCAAGTCAAATAAATTACGTGTTGCGAAGCAGATTCTCTCCGGAGCAGGGTTTTTTGATACAGAGCCAGCGCGGGGGACACGGTTTTATTCGTATAATGCAGCTTCGTTTCGCTGATTGTGACGAATATGCCGAGCATCTCGAGGATCTCGTGGGCAGCGCAATATCCGAGCAGGATGCCAGACGTCTTCTGGTGAGGCTCCAGGATAGAGACGTCATCACGCCTAGAGAGAGATTGCTCGCGGAGGTGTCCATTCGCAACCTGGAGGAAAATGGCAGAGCTCTTTTCGATCTTCCACCATATAAGAGGGATACGCTTCGAGCAGTGTTACTTAAAAAAATATTAGTCAGCCTCGCAATGTTCTGAGGAGATGTGCGAATGCTCTGTAATAACTGTGGAAAGAGAGAAGTGGAAGTGCTGATAAAGCAGGTGGTAAATCAGGAGGTTCATCTTTTGCACCTCTGTCGCCAGTGTGCCGAGGAACTGGGATTTATATCGCAGGACATGCCGAGTGTTGCCATTCTGTTCTCTCAGAATGGGGCGGACATGCAGAAACAAAAAAAGGTAAAGCGCGTACAGCCCAAAAAAAAGGAACAATTCTTCGATTTTATGGTCTGCCCATCGTGCGGAATAAAATTTGGCGAATTTCGAGAGATAGGTCTGCTTGGTTGTCCCAAGTGCTACGAATCATTCAGGTTCCCATTAGGCGCATACCTTCAGCGGATTCAAGGCGCGGAAAGTCACTGGGACATGATTTCCGAATTGTTCGAGGAACAGAATCCAGAGAGCGCTGCGTCTATTGCGGAGGAGCTCGGTCGGTTGAAGGATGAGCAGGAGCGCAGCATATCTAACCTGAAACTGGAGATGAGGGACGCAATATCCCAGGAAAATTACGAACGTGCTGCGGAATTGAGGGATATGCTGGCTTCTTTGCATGGGGATAGCGAGAAAAAATGACTACAGATTTGTTTTCCAGAGCCGAACCTGCCTGGCTGAGCGCTCCTGACACAGAGTCTAAATCGGATTCGATAACTCTGTTGAGCGGCGTCAGAATCAGGCGAAATATCGAGGGCTTTCCATTTCCGGCGAGGTGCAGCAAGTCAGAGCTATATGACTCGGCCGCAATTGCGCTTGGCTGTCTTGGCAGAAGCTCTGTTTGGGGAGAGTGTGACTTTCGAATGATCGACAACCTGGACAACATGTCCAGGCATTTGTTGCTTGAAATGAAGATGATAACACCTAGATTCGCGCTTGGCGGGGCCGGTAAATTTTTGCTTCGCGATGAGGAGGGAACTGCGACCTGTATGATAAACGAGGATGACAATATTTCGTTGTCCGCGATATATCCGGGTCTCGATATTGCCGCTGCCCGTGACAGGGCGGAGCGTATAGCGGATGCCATAGATGTAAAGCTCGTGCACGACCCGGTTTTGGGCTACTTGACGTCGAATCCGGCTTATGTGGGCACGGGACTCACTGCATCCGTGCTATTTCACTTGCCTGCGCTCGACGTCACAGGGGACATCTCCAAGGTCGTAACAAATTTCCAGAGAGATTGGAGAAATCTTGAGTTTTTTAAACTTTTATCAGATGAGAACAATAATTGCGGCAGTTTTTATCTTCTGTCTAACAAGACAACGCTCTCGGTAACTGTTGATGATACGATAAACAGCGTCACTGAAACGGCGCAATCGTTGGTTGCGAGGGAGTTGTTCTCGCGGCAGAAAATTCAGAGGACACGAGAAGGAGAGATAACTGACAGATTCTGGAGATCATGGGGATTGCTGAGGCACGCGAAAAAACTGTCTTTTTCAGAGGCTGCGGAGGCTTTCTCATTCGTCAAGCTGGGCTCTGACTTGGGTATGCTGCCGCACATAGACAACAGGGAGTGGCGGAGAATGATAATAGGCGCTCAGAGATACCATCTGAGCCTCAATAGTCCGGAGATATTAGACATATCGGAGGAACCGTACGTCCGGGCGGCTATGTTCAGGCAGTATATAGAGAACAGAAGCTCCTCCACAAATAATAAGGAGGTGCAATAAAATGTGGCAATTCTTCAACGAAAAAGGAAAAAGAGTGGTTCAGCAAGCGCATAAAGAGGCTCTGCGACTCGGGCACGAGGTGATTGGCACAGAACACCTTCTTCTTGGGATTTTGGACGAAATGGATATAATGGTCTCCGGTTTGTTGGATACCTATAGCGTTGGACCTGACGACATAAGGTCTCATCTGGACGCTCTTTTGGAAAAAGCTCAGCCTAAGGATAAAATAGTCGATCTCCCACTATCTCAAAGAGCTAAGAGAGTACTGGATATATCAATGAAAGAGGCTCGCAGTATGGGGGTAAACTACGTCGGCGCCGAACACATACTCCTGGGACTCGTCTCCGAGGGAGAAGGCCTTGCGGCTCAGATACTCGGACACTTTGGTTTTAACGTGTCGCGGCTGAGGAAGGACATTCAGAACATGTCATCCGAGGCTGGAGAGATGCAGTTTGCCGCTATTAACTCCACACCTGCGTCTGAAAACAACCGTAAGTCGGACGTATCGAAGACGCCGACGCTTAATCAGCTCTGTACCGATCTCTCTGAGATGGCCCGCAAAGGCGAGCTCGACCCGGTCATCGGTCGGGACAGAGAGATCGCGCGCATCTCCCAGATATTGACGCGCAGGACAAAGAACAACCCGGTTCTGATAGGCAATCCAGGCGTAGGAAAAACCGCAGTAGTGGAGGGGCTGGCGCGAAAGATCGCCAGCGGCGCAATACCGGATATGCTGAAGGACAAACGCGTTGTGCAGCTCAACGTCACAAACCTGATCGCCGGCACAAAATATCGGGGTGAATTTGAGGAGCGAATGCGCAGGATCCTGAAGGAGCTCAAAGACTCCAAAAATGTTGTGCTGTTCATCGACGAAATTCATACTATTATAGGCGCCGGCGGAGCGGAGGGCGCGGTTGACGCCGCAAATATCCTGAAACCCGGGTTGGCCCGCGGTGATATACAGGTCATTGGCGCAACCACTATGGACGAGTTCCGAAAGTATATCGAGCGGGACAGCGCGCTCGAACGCCGTTTTCAGCCGGTTATGGTCGAGGAGCCAAATGAGGAGAACACTGTACTGATACTTCAAGGGCTTCGCGAGCATTACGAGGATCATCACAAGGTTAAGTACACGGATGACGCTCTTGCATCGGCTGCGAAGCTGTCCAGCAGATATATCTCCGGACGTTTTCTTCCTGACAAGGCCATCGATTTGATAGACGAGGCCGCTGCCCGTGTGAGGCTTGACGCTATGGAGGCGCCCGACGAGCTCAAGGAGATGGAGCGTATGCTTGTGGAGTTGCGCCATGAGAAGGAGGATATGATCGTTGCTCAGGAGTTCGAACGCGCAGCCGGTCTTCGCGACGACGAACGTCGCATCATAGAGGATATAGAGGAGTATCGCAAGAACTGGCAGCTTCAGCGCAGTATGATAACTCCGGTTGTCTCCGTGAACGACATTGCAAATGTCGTAGCCGAGTGGACCGGAATTCCTGTTGTGCAAATGACGGAGGAAGAAGCTCAGAGACTTCGTCGCATGGAGGAGGAGATTCACAAGCGCATGGTTGGGCAGGATGAGGCCATTGGCGTGGTTTCACGCGCTATACGCCGCGCGCGCAGCGGCATGAAGGATTCTCGCAGGCCCGTGGGAAGTTTTCTCTTCCTTGGCCCCACGGGCGTGGGTAAAACAGAGTTGGCCCGCTCGCTTGCGGAGTTCATGTTCGGCAACGAGGACGCCCTTCTTCGGTTTGATATGAGCGAATATATGGAGCGCCACGAGGTGGCAAAGCTGATAGGTGCGCCTCCTGGTTACGTAGGTTACGAAAACGGGGGAAAAATGACTGAGATGGTGCGGCGCAAACCGTATTCCGTTATACTCTTCGACGAGATAGAGAAGGCGCATCCTGATTTATTCAACCTTCTGCTTCAGATTCTGGAGGACGGGCACGTGACCGACTCACAGGGTCACAAGGTGGATTTCAAAAACAGCGTGATAATAATGACCAGCAACGTTGGAGCGGAGAACTTCATAAAGGGTCAAACGCTGGGATTCGGACTTGGCCAGGATACGGGCAAATCCGGGAAGGACAGTCACGAGTGGAAGAAGATGAAGTCCGGCATCCTGGACGCGATACGAAAGCTCTTCAGACCGGAGTTCCTCAACAGAATAGACGACATCGTTGTGTTTAAGCCGTTGGATAAAGCGGAGCTGTTGCTGATAACTCAGGTTATGCTCAAGGATGTAGTGCGCCGCGCGGCGGACCAGTCCGTCGAGCTGTCGATTAAGGACGACGCGTGTCAGCTGCTGCTGGATGAGGGTTTTGACCCTAAGTATGGCGCGCGTCCTCTTCGCAGGACAATACAGAGAATGGTGGAGGACAGACTCGCGGACATGCTTTTGGAGGGGGCGTTATCGCCAGGCGATCATGTCTCGCTGGCCACTGGGAAAAAAACTCCTGGCAAGACCTCTGCTGAGATGGAGCCTCATGACTCCGAGGTGTATGAGCTATGTTTCAACAAGGAAAAACATATGGCATGAATTATTGGATTCTAATGTTCCGCCGGTTGGTGTTGGTTTTTTCGTGCGTAGGCGTTTTCCTTGGCGCCGCTTGGGCTGCGGATAATGAAATAGCTCGTGTTGGGAACGAGATAATTTACGATTCGGACATGCTATTTATGATTTCCAGCAGCGCCGGAGATCAGGGAGACGGCATGAGAACCGGTCTTGCGCTGATTCAGATGGACAAACGGGCCAGGCTCGAGATGGCAAGAAAGATGGCGGATGAGCTGTTGTACGCCGAAGCGGCAAGGGCCGCGCAGTTGCATGAGTCCCCTGAGGTTTCCCGCATGTTGAGATGGCAGGAGATTCGGACTCTTGCCGGACTATATCTCGCGGAGATCAGCGCAACTTGGGATTTGAGCGATGCTGCGGCGAAAAAATATTACGACGCGCATCCTGAAGAATTTATTCAGGCAGAGGCAGTCAAGATGAAATATCTCGCATTGCCCGCAAGTTTCGACGTGGCGCAAATAGTCATAACGTCGCCTGATTTGGCGACGATAGAAGCAGTTGCGGAGAAATACTTCATATCAGCCGATTTGTCCTCCATAGGGCATTCGGACTGGATGGAGAGGGGACTTGTGCGCGCGGAGTTCGAAGCTCCATTTTTTTCAGGTGACCGCGTGGGAGTTTTGGACCCTATTAAATCCGAAGGAGTCTACTATCTGGTTGAGATCACAGAGAGAAGACCCCCGAGGCAGATGCCCTGGGAGGAGGTTTCGACGGAGGCAAGGCAGAGATTGGAGAGGCACTTGCTGACAGCAGAGGCCGAAAAACTCAAATCGAGATACCCCGTACGGATAGACGAGAAAGCACTGACTGAGCTAGGGAAACGCTGATTTAATAACCTTTGGGCTGCAATGGGCGAATTCGTCCCCCATCTTCACGATTGCCGCAAAAATGGTCCTCAACATAGCTCTGCTTTACGCCGGGCGCGATTAAATGCATGATCGGCTTTTGTGTTGATTGTAAGACCACGTTAATTCCTTAAGATTGGGGATGTTAGGGATGTTTTTCAAAAATATGTCAAAGCGCAGCATATTTGAAAGGCTCAGGAAAGCGGTGTCGGCTGAATCGGTGTCGAAAAACGAGACTCCTGCTCTGATTTACGAGATTGCCGAAGAAATTATTGCGGAGGCGGAACGAAATTCTTTCAGCGGAGATCTGTGGGAGATCATGTTTGCGTTGACCCTGGTGGAGGACGATAACTCGCTCTGGCGCACGTTTGAGCGCTCGTCAGTATCTCTTGGCTCCATTTTGCCGATAGCCGCCAATAACATTTGGAACCAGCACAAGATAATTATCGGCGCTAAGTCCATCGTAAACTCCGAGGATGAGTACGAGACCATCCGACCGCTCACAAACTATTTCCCGGCCAATGGAGCTTCAGGTCCATCCACCCCGGCGCTCAGCGACGTAATGATCGTTGCGAAGCGTATAGCGGAAGCTTCGGCGCCGCGTGACATGCTATCTGCTTTGACGGACTTCTATGAGCTGCACGGCGCCGGCATTTACGCTCTGAACTATGCGTTCAGATGGTCAGGGTCGGACAAGAAATTAGTCCCACTAAATGATCTCGATCAATTGACGCTCGACGCCCTGGTAGGTTACGAGGATCAGAAGCGCTCCCTTCTTGCAAATACTGAAGCATTCCTGAATGGGATGCCGTCAAACAACGTGCTGCTTTACGGAGACAGCGGCACCGGCAAATCCTCGTCCGTAAGGGCTCTGTTGAACGAGCCGACATTTATCCAGCGCGGCCTTCGAATTATAGAGCTGCACAAGGAGCAGTTCGCGGACATACCGGATCTGTTGGATATGATAAGAGGAAGAAATTATAAATTCATTCTATTCATGGACGACTTATCGTTTGAAGAGTTCGAGGTGGAGTATAAGCATTTGAAGGCTCTTATCGAGGGCGGGTTGGAGCGCAGGCCGCAAAATGTAGTCATATACGCGACATCCAACAGAAGAAATTTAATACGTGAGGTTTGGGCCGATCGCAGAATTTCAAGCGATGATGTCCACGGCTGGGATACTATGCAGGAAAAGCTCTCTCTCGCGGACAGGTTTGGTATTACAATCTGGTATGGAGCAGTAAACAAAGCGCAGTACATGGACATCGTAAAAGCATGTATTGCCGAGGTCGGTTTGTCCATGAATGATGCGGAATTGGAAAAATTGGCGCTTAGGTGGGAGATAGATAAGGGTAATTTTACAGGCAGAGCCGCGCGGCAATTTGCCTATAGTCTGTTGTCCGAAGGATAATAGACAAAAATAAACAGAAAAATTTTGGGTGATTCAACAGATAGAAGGTTTTTTTATGATTCAGGATTTTGCGACAATGATAGAAAAAGTCAGCGGATTTGACAAAAGCTCGATCAGCGTGGCCGCAGCTCACGATAAAGAAGTGCTCGAAGCAGTCGTTCTCGCGTCTCGCGCCTCCGGGATAAGGCCCGTTCTCTTTGGGGACGCTTCTCGAATCTCAAACTTGTTGGATGAGATAGGTTTTACAGGGGCTTACGAGGTGATTAACGAACCAGATGACGCAGCGTGCGCCAGGGCCTCCGTCAAATACGTACACGATGACAGAGCTCAGGTATTAATGAAAGGGCTCGTAAACACGAGCAGTCTCATGAGAGCAGTGCTTGACAAGGATATTGGATTGCGCACTGGGAGGATATTGAGCCATCTTGCGGCATTTGAGCTGCCGGGCTTTTCCAGACTGATATATGTGACCGACGGTGGCGTCAACATAGAGCCCGACTTCGAGGATAAAAAGGAAATTCTGATGAACGCCCTGCTCGCTCTTAAAAAAATAGGGTACGAGTGCCCAAGGGTTGCCGTGTTAGCCGCAAACGAATTGGTAAACAAGAAGGCCACGGCGACTGTGGACGCGGCTAGGATCGCCTCGGCATGGGAGGAGGGGGAGTTCGGCCCGGACTGCGTCGTAGAGGGGCCGATTGCGCTTGATGTGGCGCTGTCACGGGACGCGGCGAAACACAAACACCTGCGGAGTTCCGTTGCCGGTAAAACTGACATCCTGCTGGCCCCGACCATAGAGGTTGGCAACGTTCTCGGAAAGTGCATGACTCATCTTGCGAACGCAAAGATGGCGGGAGTCGTCCTTGGAGCGAAAGTGCCGATAGTTCTCGCATCTCGCTCTGAAACAGCGCAAAATAAAATGTACTCCATCTTTTTCTCAGCCTGCTGCGCCTGAAATCACCCTGGATATGCCGGTATTGATTATTTGTGCCAAATTGGGAAATTTGCTATATTTTTTGAGAGAAGCGGAGCATTAAAATAGAAAAATAAGATTCATCAAATACTAGTATTTTTTACTGTTTTTTTCTGTAGTAAGCCATACTCCCTTGATAATTCACGTTAAAATTTCTATAGTTACATTACGTTGAATATTTTAATTGAAGGGGGACAAGACATCATGAGTAAGAAGTTCAAAATGCCATCTTCGTATTCGATCCTTTTTCTCATCATCATCGCGGTGGCGGTCGGCACATGGTTTATTCCTGCCGGGCAGTACGAGGTAACGGATAATGGGCAGTACGTGGCCGGTACTTACCGTCAGGTTGAAAGTTCGCGTCAGGGCGCGTGGGAGGTGTTCATGTCTCCTGTGCGAGGTATGCTGGGTACTGATTCGACTTCAGGCGCCATAGAGGTATCGTTCTTTATTATGATCTTCGGTGGATTTCTTGGCGTTGTGACGCGCACCGGGGCCATTGACGCCGGGATAGCGTCGATGATTATGAATTCCGGCGGCAAGGAGAAGCGCCTTATACCGATATTGATGGTGATATTCGCGCTTGGAGGCACTTCGTACGGCATGTCCGAGGAGACGATAGCATTTTATCCTTTACTGGTGCCAATGATGCTCAGCGCGGGGTTCGACACCATAACAGCGGTTGCCGTAATACTCCTTGGGGCGGGGGTTGGGTGTCTCGGTTCGACAATCAACCCGTTTGCTACAGGCATAGCGTCGCAGAGCGCCGGCATATCACCGGGGGTTGGTATCGGCTGGAGGGCGCTTATATTTGTGGTTTCACTTTCCATTGCCATAGTGTATGTTTATCGTTATGCCTCACGCATTCAGTCCGACAGAAATTCCTCAGTTGTGGCTGATGTCTGGGATGACGACGTCAAGTTCTTCAGCAAGTCTAAGAAGGACGTCTCCGCTGTCACTCCCGTTCAAAGACGAGTGTTGTGGCTCTTTGGAATTACCTTCGTAATAATGGTCAGCTCTCTGATACCGTGGACTGCGATAAATGAGAACTTCACGATCTTCGAGAGCGCGACAAACGCGCTCCTCCAGGTCCCGATACTGGGAGATCTTCTCGGGAGAGGAATGGTGCCGTTCGGCGACTGGTACTTCCAGGAGATAACGATGCTGTTTCTCATTATGTCGATAGTCATAGGCAAGGTGGGAGGAATGAAGGAGTACGATATCGCGGACGCCATAGTCGAGGGCGCGAAGGATCTTGTAGGGGTAGCCTTTGTCGTCGGACTCGCGCGTGGAATACAGGTTATAATGAACGACGGTCAGCTCACTGCGACTGTCCTTCACTGGGGCGAGGTTGGGCTTGCGGGGCTGCCGAGGCCGGTGTTTGCCGTTTTGTCCTTCCTCTTCTACATTCCAATGACGTTCCTCATTCCATCGACCTCCGGGTTGGCTTCAGCGACAATCCCTATTATGGCGCCTCTTTCCGTATTATGCGGCGTGCCAGCACACGTTATGGTGACCATTTATCAGAGTGCCGCAGGCATCGTCAACCTCGCTACTCCGACATACGCGGTTGTCATGGGCGCCCTTGCGCTTGGGCATGTCTCCTATGACAGATGGCTGCGCTTTGTGAGCAAACTGCTCGTCATTCTGCTGATCGTGAACTTAGTCATAGTTGCAGTCATGTCTATCGCAGGTTGACGGCAACCCAATAGGGCAATATAAGCCCGAGGCTGCGGAAACGGCCTCGGGCTTTAGCTTTACAGGCTCATGCCAAGTTTGATTGCCTTTATGTTGTACTCCAGAAGGTGAACTTTTTTTTCTCCCACGCATTTATGCACGGCTTTCTCCAACGTATTGAAGGATATTATTCCGCTCTCCTTTACGAGCTTTCCAACCAGTATCATGTTGGAGATTCCATCGAGTCCCTCGTCTTGCGATATCTTTGTCGCCTCCACCTCGAACCTCTTTATATCCATCCTGTCAGTGTGAGCTTTGACAAGCGACGAGTCCGTCACCACTATCCCTCCGGGAACTACCTCGCTTATAAATTTATGATATGAAGGGATGTTCATCGCGACAAGTATGTCTGGCTTGGACACTATGGGAGAGCCGATCGGTTCATCCGAGAGGCGAACACTGCAGTTTGCCGTGCCCCCGCGCATTTCGGGTCCATACGAAGGCAGCCACGATACCTCCCTGTTCTCTATAAGCCCCGCCGTCGCAAGGATTTTCCCGGAGAAGAGAAGACCTTGTCCGCCGAAACCGGCGAAAAGAATCCCGCTCGTACTCATTATACCCCGCCTCCTCCTGTGTTTTCAGCATGTTTATCCTTATACACCCCAAGAGGGTAGTAGGGGATCATGTGTTCCGTCAGCCATGATATCGAATCGATCGGCGTCATGCCCCAGTTAGTCGGGCATATTGCCAGTACCTCGACTATCGAGAATCCCCTGCGGGCGACTTGATTCTCGAATGCCCTCTTGATTGCGGCCTTTGCCCTCCTGATGTTGGGGACGGTGTTCGCTGCCACACGCTCCGCATAGGCGACCCCGTCGAGCGTTGCAAGCATCTCGCATACCCGAACCGGATAGCCGGCTGTCGCCGTGTCCCTCCCATAAGGCGAGGTCTGAGTCATCTGTCCCGGCATTGTAGTTGGCGCCATCTGCCCACCCGTCATTCCGTATATGGCGTTATTTATGAATATGATAACTATATTTTCCCCGCGCGCGGCAGCGTGAACGGTCTCGGCTGTTCCAATCGCAGCGAGATCTCCGTCGCCCTGATACGTGAATATCACCCCGTCAGGAAGTGAGCGGGCGAGCCCGGTCGCGACCGCTGGGCCTCGTCCGTGCGGGGCCTGAACCATATCGACGTTGAAAAAGTTGTAAGCCAGAACGGAGCAGCCGACAGGGGCTATCCCGACAGTCCTTCCCAAGACGTCGAGCTCCACGAGGGTTTCACCGATGAGTTTGTGAATTACACCGTGAGTGCAGCCGGGACAGTAACTCAAGGTTTGATCGGTAAGGGCGCTTGTTTTTTCGTAAACGACCTTCATATCGAACCATTCCTTTCTATCTTCCTGATTTCCTCGAGAACATCCTCAGGAGTCGGCATCATTCCTCCTGTTCTTCCGAAGAAGTGGACCGGCCTGCGGCCTTGGACGGCGAGCTTGACATCAGTCACCATCTGCCCCATTGAGAGCTCGACTGTCAGTATGTCGCGCGCGTTTTCAGCGGCCGCGTTTATCTCCTTTACAGGGAATGGCCAGAGGGTTATGGGGCGCAGGAGGCCTGCGGCGATCCCCTCCTTCCTTGCTGCGGTCAGTGCGCTTTTTGCGATGCGGGCGCTGGCGCCATAGGCAATGATAAGTATTTTGGCGTCATCGGTCATAAAATTTTCCGCGCGCGTTTCGTTATGTTCTATGACCGCGTATCTCTTATACCTGTCCAAAATTCTGTTTTCGAGTATATCCGCCTCAAGGAACAGCGAGTTTATTATATTGTGGGGACGTTTGTTCTGATGACCGTTTGCCGCCCACGGTTTGCTGGTCTTCACCTCACGTTCGGCGGGAAGTATCACCGGCTCCATCATCTGTCCAAGCATGCCGTCGCCCAGTATCATTGCGGGGACTCTGTATTCATCGGCCTTGTTGAATGCGTGAGATATGAGGTCCGCCATCTCCTGCACAGTCGATGGGGCAAATACGAGCATGTGCAGATCACCGTGGCCTGGCGACTTTGTGGCGAGATAGTAATCCGCCTGTGAGGGCTGTATTCCTCCCAACCCAGGCCCAGCGCGCTGAATGTTCACTATAACGCATGGGAGATCGGAGCCCGCCAGATAACTTATCCCCTCGGACTTCAACGATATGCCGGGAGAGGATGAGGAAGTCATGGCCCTCACGCCGGCGCTGGCAGCCCCCAAAACCATATTTACCGCAGCTATCTCCGATTCAGCCTGGAGAAAAATGCCGCCGACATGCGGCATACGCCTTGACATGTATGCCGCTATCTCTGTCTGAGGCGTGATAGGATAGCCGAAATAATGCCTGCATCCGGCCCTTATCGCGCCCTCCGCCAGGGCTTCGTTGCCCTTCATCAACACCTTTTCTTCCATCCCAAATCACTCCTTTTCTACCTTAATAGCACTGTCAGGGCACATAGCCGCGCACATGGCGCAGGCAATGCACTGCGAAATATCAGTAACAGCGGATGGATTGTATCCCTTATCGTTAAAACGATTTTTGTCGATCTTCATGATTTTTTTCGGACATACGAGGGTGCACAGACCGCACCCTTTGCATACGTTTTCAAAGATAGTAACCCGGTTTGCCATACTGTTTCCCCTTTCACCATAAAGGTTTACACATAAACAGCGGCGCGCTCCTCTTTTCTAAGAACTCGAAGAGCTCCCAGAGCCAGTGCGGTCATTTCGTCCTCTCCCGGATAGACCATGACGGATGAGACTGATTCCAAGCGCTGCTTTATTTGATCTGTGAATCTCCTGGAGCGCGCAAGCCCCCCGGTCAATATGACCGCGTCTATTTTGAACTCCAGGACAGCGCCCATCGAACCTATCTCACGCGCCACCTGGTATGCCATCGCGTCCACTATCAACGCGGACTTTTCATCCCCCTCCGCTATGTTTTTTTCCGCTGTTCTGAGATCGTTCGTCCCCAGATACGCTCTCATTCCCCCTTTTTTGACCGTGAAGGCGATCATCTCCTCCTTGCTGTATTTGCCTGAGAAGCACATCTGCACGACCTGTTCGACCGGCAGCCCACCGCACCGCTCTGGTGAAAACGGACCTTCCCCGTAAAGCGCGTCGTTCACATCGACAACCATGCCATACTTATGAGCTCCGACAGATATTCCTCCACCCATATGAGCCACGACGAAACGGCACTCGTTGTATTTTTTGCCGATATCTGCAGCGCACCTTCGAGCTACCGCCTTGGTATTGAGCGCGTGGAAGACACTGCGCCTGCTGATTTCGGGAATGCCGCTGACGCGCGCGTATGGCTCCATCTCGTCGACTACTACGGGGTCGACTACGAACGCCGGGATGTTATAGGCTCGCCCTATTTCAGCGGCGATTATGCCGCCGAGCGCGGACGCGTGCGTCAAGGCAAAATCAGTTGAGAGATCCCTGATCATTTCGTCGTTGACAGTATATGTGCCCGATTTTATCGGTTTTACGAGTCCGCCTCGTCCGACGACAGCATCGAGAGATTCCATATTTATGTTGTTTTGTGCCAGAATTTCAATTATTGATTTCATTCGGATTGGCTTCTGATCGATGAGTCCGGAGCACTGCGCAAATTCCTCCGGTACGTGACTGATGACGCTGACATCCAATGCTTCTTCGTCGCGGTAAATGGCAGTCTTTGTTGATGTGGAACCAGGATTGATCGCTAAAATCAGAAAAGACTCAGGCAATAAAATCCACCCCCAGCGAATTTCTTTCAAAGCCTTATGTGAAAATACAACTAGACTTGATAAAATAAATATTACCTCTTTATGATCGAGCTGTTCATTGTGAAAACTCTTATACCCCTGTCTGTAAAGACGCTTAGATTCCAATGAATTAATATTTTTGGCGAATGACCGTTATCGTATTGCTATTATTCAAAACAATCTTTATATGCAACAATTATGGATGAGTGATTAATTTCTGTAGATATAATTCATATAAAAGTACTTTAGCATTTTTATCCGTATCACTTGACTCTCATGTATAATTTGTGCGTTCGGATATATAATTTTTCATAATTTTTCCCCATCAGGAGGAATCCAGCATGAAGGAAATAGTGACGGGCAATGAAGCTATTGCCCGCGGCGCATGGGAGGCCGGCTGTCACGTTGCCGCAGCTTATCCCGGTACGCCATCGTCTGAGATACTTGAGAACGTCTCGAAGTACCCGGAGATAGATTCCGAATGGTCTACAAACGAAAAGGTAGCGGTTGAGGTTGCGGCTGGAGCGTCGCTGGCGGGCGCGCGATCTATGGCCGCCATGAAGCACGTGGGCCTCAATGTGGCCGCAGACCCCATATTTACCATGTCCTATATAGGCGTAAACGGCGGATTTGTCGTGATAACGGCGGACGACCCCGGTCTCTTCAGCTCTCAGAACGAACAGGACAATCGCTGGTACGCGTTGCACGCAAAGCTGCCTATGCTCGAGCCCTCAGACAGTCAGGAGTGTCTCGATTTTATGAAAGACGCATTCGAACTATCCGAGCGCTTCGACGTTCCGTTGCTGTTTCGCGTCACCACAAGAATATGCCACAGCAAGAGCATCGTGGAGCTGGGAAGTCGTACGGAGGCGTCCATCAAGCCCTACGTCCGCAATCCGGGCAAGAACGTCATGGCGCCGGCGTCCGCTAAGAAAAGGCGTTATGTCATCGAGGAGCGCGAGGTCAGACTGCGCGCGTTTTCCAACAACTGCTCATATAATCGCGTAGAATGGGGCATGCGCCGCAAAATCGGAATTATAACCAGCGGCATCTCATATCAACACGCGCGCGAGGCATTCCACAAACTGGACGACGAGGTCTCATACCTCAAGCTCGGCTTCACTTATCCCCTGCCTGACGAGTTGATTCTGAAATTTGCCTCTGAGGTGGAGACGGTTTACGTGATCGAGGAGAATGAGCCGTATATAGAAAATTTCGTGAAACAGCTTGGGATCAGCTGCACCGGAAGGGAGGCGCTTCCAGCGGTCGATGAGCTCAACTCCAGCATAATAGCGTGTGCGCTCCTTGGTCATTCAGAGGAGGGGCGTTGGGAAGTGGAGGCAACTCCGCCGCCGCGTCCGCCGGTGTTGTGCCCAGGGTGTTCTCACAGAGGAATTTTTTACGAGATGGCCAAATACAGGGACATAGCGACAAGCAGTGACATTGGCTGTTACACGCTTGGCGTCATGCCTCCGCTTGGTGTGGCCGACTCCGTCATCTGCATGGGCGCCGGAGTATCAGCCGGCATCGGCTTCAGCAAAGTCTTCGCCATGCCGGGAGCGGCTCGTGACGATGGAAAGCCCATAAAGAAGGTATTCGGCGTTATAGGCGACTCGACTTTCTTTCACTCAGGCGTAACAGGCCTGATAGACGCGGTCGTGAACAGGAGCAATATGGCGCTCTGTATCATGGACAACCGCACTACGGCCATGACGGGGCATCAGGATAATCCGGGCACTGGGCGCACCATTATGGGAGAAAAGACGCAGCAGATAGATCTCAAGGCGCTCTGCGTGGCCTGCGGCGTGCGGCCCGACAATGTCCAGATGGTCGATCCGTATGATCTGAAGCAGGTTCACGCCGCTATTCGCAAGGCCTACGACGCAAATGAGATATTTGTAATAATCACGACCCAACCGTGCGCTCTGATAAAAGAGGTTATGCGAAAGCGCGAGCATATGTACTGCCATGTTGATGAAAAACTGTGCGTTAAGTGCAAGATGTGCCTGAAGGTCGGGTGTCCCGCAATATCGCTGCGGGAGAGTTCGGCGGAGATTACGCGGTCAATGTGCAACGGCTGCGCCATATGCGCGCAGGTCTGTCCCAAAAATGCCATATCACAGGTTGGTGAGCTCAATGACTGATACCGATAAAATACTTAACCCCGGCATGAACGCGCGGGAGACGGATGAGACGAAAAGCGTATTGCTGGTCGGCGTCGGCGGACAGGGAACGATATTGGCATCCAGAATTTTGTCCGACGGCCTCATGCGAGCCGGGTACGACGTGAAGATGTCCGAGATCCACGGAATGTCGCAGCGCGGCGGCAGTGTCACAACACATGTCAAGTTCGGCTCGAAGGTCTATTCCCCAATCATCAACGAGCGCGAAGCGGATATACTGGTCTCGTTCGAGAAGGTGGAGGCCGTTCGTTGGCTTAGCTACCTCAAACCGGGCGGCATGCTTGTGGTGAATGACTATGAGATTCATCCTCTGTCCGTGCTGACGGGCGAGGCGAAGTATCCCGACGGCATTATCGAGCTGCTTCGAAATAAGGTCCCCAATATGCTTGCCCTCAGCGCGTCACAGGCTGCCGGTGATCTTGGCAATGTGAAGGCCCAAAACATAGTCCTTCTGGGCGCCCTCATAAAGGGCATGAAACTCGACGATATCGACTGGATAACTGTGCTCAAGGATATAATTCCCCCTAAGCTGTACGACCTCAACGTAAACGCGTTCAAAGCTGGGATGGCATTCCTGGCGTAGATAGAGATACAAAGGGCTTTGCCACATGCGCGCGCGTATGTGAAAATTTCCCCCTGATTTCAGGGTTTTGTTTTCTCGTGGTTCACTGTACAATTGGCGAGCTATGACGATTTGCGCAGGCGACGTGAAATTTTTTATGCAGACGCGCCTAAAAGGGGTATCGGATAACTTGCTGAGGATAAACATAACGCGTTCAGACGGATTAAAGGAGATAGAAACGCAGGCGGGGGCTGGTATTGAGCAGGGCGCATGGTTCAACCTGATCAAACCATCTGCCTCAGAACTCCGGATAGTGTCGGAGATAACGGATGCTCCTCTCGATTTTCTTCGGGCAGCGCTGGACATGGAAGAGTCATCCCGCATAGAGGTTGAGGACGATCATATCCTTATAATCGCGAACGTGCCGAAGTGCGACGACGGCTCGTCGTTCGGCTACGATACCGTGCCTCTCGGAATAATAATATCTCCGGATTACGTCTCTACGGTCTGCCTGGAGGAGAACGAGGTTTTAGAGGACTTCGACAACCTGCATCATCTGTTCTTCGACACAAGGAAGCGCACCAGGTTTCTGCTCCAGATACTCTACAAGAGCGCGGTGCTCTTCCTGAAGGACCTGAGGCTGATGAACAGGCGCACAGACGAAATAGAGCGCGATCTTCGAAGGTCGATGAAGAACAAGGAGCTTTTCCTGCTGCTGGATCTACAGAAGGCGCTGACGTATTTCACCGTATCGCTGCGTTCGAACAGATCCGTTGTGGAGCGCCTCATGCGTATGTTCTCCAATCCAGGAGTGCATCACCTCGTGAAACTCAGGGAGGAGGACGAGGAATTGCTGGAGGACGTGAGAATAGAGTTCGACCAGGCAATAGAGATGGTCCAGATGCACGGCGAAGTCTTAGCGAGCATGATGGACGCCTTTGCCTCGGTTATATCGAACAATCTGAACATAGTCATGAAGTTCCTGACGTCGGTGACTATCGTCATGTCCATACCCACGATGATAGCCAGCTTCTTCGGCATGAACGTCCCCGTCCCATGGCAGGAACACCCTGTTGGATTTCTTTACGCTCTCTGCGTGGCTGTTGTTCTGACGATTGCGGTAACTATACTCTTATGGAGGAAAAAGATGTTTTGACTGGGTCAACCTGCAATCACTTGTGGGTACGCCTGCAAGTATCGTGTGCTGAAATACGTTTATCCCTTGGTAAATGGCGTATTATCATGGATTCTTGAGAAAGCTTGATAGTCATAAAAATTATTATTGAAACGGAGGTGCGGGGAGTGGCGAAAAGTAATTGGTTTTATAAGGCGGAAGAGACGCGTCAGGGTCCGTTCTCGGAAAAAGAAATACGAAACTTGATCGAAGAAAAGATTATTTCGCCCGATACGGTCCTGTGTGACGCGAAAAACAACTGCTATCTCGCGGTCAGAACGGAGTTCAGCGCGTATTTTCCGCAGCAGGAACTGACTGCGATATCTGCGGTTGCTGTTTCGGGCGTCTGGATATGGGTATTGATCGCAATACCAATTTTTGCCGATCTGCTCAACTTCGCTGTCTATTTCGCCGGGAAAATGCCATCGCGCACTGCTATGCTCCCTTTGATTGCAATATTAGTGGCGATGGATGGCACGGTGTTGCAAAAAGCTGGTTTTCAACCTGTCAAAAATGCTCTGGGCTATGCGGTGCTCTTCTATCCGGCGTATCTTTTCAAGCGAAGCAGACGTCTGGCACGGAAGCAGACTCTGTTTGCGCTTTCTCTTTTGATGTTTCTTTTTCCAGTGGCAACAAGTTTTGTGTGCCCTTTGCTCGATAAGAAGGATATTGAACCCCTGGGTGTCCAAATAGTCAATCAGATACTGTTGCCCCTGCATCCAGAGACGACAGTGGAATGTACGCGCGTAACACTTGAGAGACGTCTCCCCTGGGCTAAATTCGACGTCACAGCCCATTTGAGCGATGGGCGCACGATGGAATTGCTTCTGGAACAGTCATGGAACACGCTTCAGCCTAAGACCATACATCTCCCCGAGGATCTGGGATCGATTTTTATTATGAAGAAGTTTAAAGGAATCCAAAAGCCGTAACCCCCACATGGAGGGAAAACCTTCCCCCTGGCGGCGGAACAGTTGCCTGATAAAGCGGAGAGAGCCGAAACATGCCGATGCAGAGCCCTAGTTAAGGTGGACTGATTCGAGGCGGGGGAACGCGCCATAGCTCTCATGACAGAGGCGAGGAAGTTGTCACTGGTTTTTTTTGGCAGATTGCCCGCCAAGCATATAGCAAAAACCATCTGGGAAATCGAGTTACAGGCAGTATGCGGAACGTCTCTTTGTCCGGACGGCATGAGCGTGAAGTTGTCCTATCGTGTCGTGAGTCGTGAAAAGTGCCAAGAGTGTCGT
>JAISRE010000133.1 GCA_031273805.1 Synergistaceae bacterium
GCGTAAGATTTTTATAGTGTTATCGTACATCCTCAAATCGTTTTTGTCAAATGTGTAAATACGCAAGTACGCAAGGTCAAGGTGGGTCCTCCGGTCAAGCCGGAGGACGACAGAGGGGAGCATAGCCGCGAATATCGCACATCCGTTCCGCAAGAGATCTGGCCGCCCTCTGAGGTGGCCCCAGTTGTCAAGACCACTATGTGACAGATGTGTAAACTTGAAAGAATACGTTTGCATAAACCAAATTTTACCACGCAGAAGCAGCAAAACCTTATATGACTATCAAGTTAGCTCAGGTAGGGACTCAAGCCGCCGAATGAACGAAGCGAATCGGCGTCCGACAAGGATGTCGGACGAGTGGCGAAGTAAGCATAAAACCGCGTTTTCGTGCGGTTTTATGCGGCATGGATGTACTTCCGCCACGGTCCGATTTGCGTAGTGAATCGGCGGCTTGAGTCCCTAGACACACAACATGAGGCAAGCTGATAGTCATAAAACCTTATCCGCTTTCGGCGGATGCGGCTCTCATCTAACGGCTAAAACCGTTGGATTTTCCGTCGCTTGTCGTAATCGATGCAGTATAACATAATCTGGATAAAAACTACTCGAAGCGGCAATGGACAAAAATAAGGGGCGGGCGTATAATTCATTAACTATATATTTTTTAAGTAATTTTATCAAAATACGCCGGACAATCTGATCTCTGCGGATTTTTATCATGCTTAAGCAGATAATTTCACTGTCAACGAGAAAGGAGGACGGTTATATGAATACGCCGCCGGTTTTTCCCGCTCCCCCCTAAAAATCGATCGTATGGGGGGAGATCATGTGTTGTGAACATCTAAAAAAGAGGAGGAAGATTTCCAGCATGGATGAGAAAGAAGTATACAGTCTGGCAATTGAAGCGATTCTGGAGGCCGACGCTGACAAGGCCAACAAAGCCCTTGACAGCGCGAAAACCGCAGGCATACCCTTCATTAACGTGCTCAACAACGGTTTTTCCAAAGGCATGGAGGAATTCGGAGAGATGTTCAGCTCCGGGGAAGTGTTCCTGCCGCAATTGATAGTCTCCGCCAAGGTCATGTCAGGGGCGGCGGCGCGCATCGAGGAGGATATCCTGGCCTCCGGAGGCAAGATACAGAAAAAGGGCAAGGCCGTCATCGCGACCGTCGCTGGCGACGTTCACGACATTGGCAAGGGCATTGTCTGTACCATGCTGCGCGCAGCGGGTATCGAAGTCTACGACTTGGGCCGAGATGTGCAGGTGGACGCGATAATCGCCAAGTCTGAGGAGGTCGAAGCGGACATAATAGGCACATCCACGCTGCTGACGCACTGTATGGCTGAACAGCTGAAACTCGAGGATGAACTCAAAAAGCGCGGCATCCGCGACAAATACAGGACAGTAGTCGGCGGCGCTCCTGTTACAAGGAAATGGGCCAATAAGATAGGAGCGGACTATTACGGAAACGACGGCAACGACGGCGTGAAGGTCTGCAACGAGATACTCAATAAGAAATACGGATAATAATGAGCAATGCCAATCATCTTTATGTGAGGAGGAATTCTTTTGGATAAATACAAGACCAGGATGGGCGATGGCAGCATCTGTTATCAGACCGCTCAGGAGATTCGCGAAGATATAGAGTCCGGTGTCGCGTACGCCGCGAAAAAGGCGAAGATCGAACCGCTTACCAAGGAGGAGCAGGACCGCATATTTGAAATCATCACGGCGCCGGGCTATATAACCTCCGTAGATGTGGAAAAACTTGTCGTATCAACCACTGACTGCGGCGCAGCGCCATTCTGCCGCGAGGGCGCCATACCGGTGAAGCGCTCCGTCGAGGCGCTCATACACGAACGCGCGTTTTGCTCGGATTCCTACGACCTCGGCTTCACAGAATACACGTATAAGGCGATTAAACCCATCGTGCGCTATGAGGCGCAGGAAATGCGCAACGCGCAGCAGCAGAACGTCATGCCGATACTGTACGGCGCTATGCCCAACATGGGCTTCTACACCCAGCCCGACGGCATGTTCGAGAACTGGTCCGAGCTCATACCGGCCGGCGAGATCGACCGCGCGCGCGCGGCACAGGAAGGCGCAATGGAAAACTGCATCAAGGATATCTTAGCCGTCGCGGACGAGATGGCCGCCGCCGGCGCGGACGGCATAAATCTCGACACCTGCGGCGCGTCCGGCGACACGGATTTCTTGGCCAGCTTGCGCGCCACCGAGGAAATTTCTCAAAAATATCCAAACATGGGCATAATGTTCGGCGCGGCAGGGGAGTTCGTGCTGGGTATGCACGGCAAACTCACTTACGACGGCAAACGTATCGCGGGTATGTGGCCGCATCAGCAGGGCGAGGTTGTGCAGAAGGCGGGAGCTGCCATTTACGGTCCGGCAATGAACACCAACTGCAACGAGTCCTTCGCGTGGAACATCTCACGCGTCACCACCTGGGTCAAAAAGACCACCGAAACCATAGATATACCGGTTCACGTCAACTGCGGCATGGGTGTCGGGGGCATTTGCATGACCGAGATGCTGCCTGTGGATGTCGTCTGCCGCGCTGATATGTGCTTGATCGAGATCGGTAAGATCGACGGCTTATAGATAGGCATCTGCGACCCGCTCGGCGGGCATATCGCCCACGGTATTTCGGGCTGCATGGGTGGCGTCCGCACCGCCGGAGATATGGTGATGCGCATGATGCTGACCAGGAAGATGAAACTTCCAGCCGCCAAGCAGTACGTGGCCGATAAACTTGGCATCACGATGGAACAGATGCATGACTCCACGTTCATGCTCGAGTACCGCAGGGACAACGGCCTAGGCGTCATAATGCCATATGCCGACGACATCTACGGTATGGAGGCTAAGTGCAGGATAGCCAAGAAACTGGACATAAAGATCAATTCCGTCGACCGCTTCAAGGCCAACGCTCAGATCTGAACCATAGAACAATAGACTAAAGAGAACCGCCGAAACGCTCAGGGTAGCGCTTCGGCGGTTCTTTATTCCGCTGCCTGCGAAAATTTCGTTATAGAAGAGAATCTCCCATCAGGGGCCCTGCCCTGTTGAAATTCCCCTCTATATACGCCTCATCCGCGAGCGGCGCTAACGCTATGGGACTCCCGGCGAGGGGGCCGCCTTTTACTCCGCTGAGGCGACAATGCGCCGCAACTCGTTTTTAACCGACTGCTCCAGAGGCTCCGGTTTGTGGGTGGCCAACACCTCTCGTGCGATTTCAGCCGCTCTCACTCCGACGTCCTTGCCGCCGACCGCCACCTCCCAGATCATCCGCGGCGTACGGTCGAAGATACCGCCGACGGCCTGCTCAGTGCGCATGTTATCTATCGTGTGATCCAGAGTGAAGAAATCCTTACCCTGTCCTCCGCCAACCTCTTTGATCTCGTCAACAGCCAGAGTGTAGTCGGTGACGTCAACGCCCCTGACGACGCGCTTCACCATCCTGGCTATTGCGTCATCGAGGACCAACTGCCCGAAGCTGAAGGTCATACCCATCTCTAACATGCCCATGCCGTAAATGATATTGGCGCCTGCCAATGCCGGAAGCAGGGAGGTGATGGTCTTTTCGTGACCCGCCTGAGCGTCGCTCAATTTGCTGTCTGCCTAGGTACCGCCCACATAACTTGGGAGATTGTAGTACTGAGCCAAGCACACCACTCCCGCGTTCAGCATACCCATTTCCGGCGATCCCACCGGAGCGCTGGCCTGCTGCATGTCGAAGCTGGTTGTGGAGCTGCCGTAGATAATGGGCGCCCCCTTGTTCGCCAGCTGAGAGAGAACCAGCCCGGCAAGCACTTCCGCGTTGTGCACCACAAGCGTTCCGGCGAGGGTGATCGGAGTCGTCGCCCCGGACATCGCCATGGACAGGACATTGACCGGAAGCCCAACCTCTCCCAGCTGTATGATGATATCGCAGCTCTCCTGATGGAGCTGCAGCGGGCTCTGAGGACAAGTCAGCGCCGAAATTATGGGACGCTCATACAGCTTGTCCACACCCCCGACGATTGCGGCGCCCATGTCGATATAGCGCTTGATATTTTCCGAATTCGCCAGATCGATGTGCATACAGTGTTTGCTCGTATTGTTCAGAAAGGCCTCCGCCTCGTGCAAATCCACCGAGCAAGCCGGAGCGTCCTTCGCTGTGACCGCGTGGGAGTAGATATCGACGGTATCGAGGTAATCTCCGAACAGGGCGGTCAGCTCCAGGTCTTTCTTCGTGGACCCGCGTACCTCGCCCGTATCGGGATCAATCATGGTAATGCCTGCGCCGAAGGTCGTAAAACCCACCCTGCTGCCGTCCATTACATAGTCGTGCTTGCCGTCGCGGCTTGCCATCGTCACCGTGCTGGGAGCGCTCTTAATGGCCTCCTCCACCATATACGGATGAATCTTCACCTTTGCTGTACTGTGATCGACAATGGCTCCGCCATTTTTATAAATGTCCCGAGCCTGTTTGGAATTTACATGAACGCCCTCCTGCCATAATACTTCCAGTGTCGCCAGATGTATCTGCTGCAATTCGTCATCGGTGTACATGTTCAGACTGAAACCCTCTTTGCGTAAATAGCTCGACCTCTGATTACGAACAACCATAACTGGACCTCCTCCATAAAACGATTTCACCACATGCTATCTGGAACTTGCCGGCTTGTTATATATTTACACCTCCTTGCCTATAGCGATAATATACCACAGCGCGCACACCGCATGATTACGGGCGCGCGCTAAGGCAAACTCTGATACACATGTTCTTTGCGGCGAAATGACGCGCTCTCCGCCGGCAGGTCGTCTGAAACGATTTTCACTCGACTATTTCGGTCAGCTTCTCCTCTATCTGGTCGTAGGCGAAGTTGACGATCTGCTCTTTCAGCCAGGCGATCAGGTCGCTCTGCGATTCGTAGTTATACTTCTCCAGCTCGTCCATGGACTGCTGCATGGCGTCGATGTCGTATTCCTTGCTCGCGTCCAGCATCTTAACGAGAAGCTCGCGGTCGGGCTGCGGTTTCGTCGCTTTATCGTCATGCCGCAGAATCTCCTCCGTCTTTTCGAGTATCGCCTTAAACTGCGGGATCAGCGCCTCTACAGCGCGGATGAACGTTTCGTTGCCGGCCATCACCCTTGCGAAGTCGCCGGCCTTGGCGGCCGCCTCCAACGCCTCGGCCATGCGGCCCGTCTCGTCAGCGCTTATCCCAAAACAGCTCCCCTTCACCCCGTGCGCCAGAACGGCATAGCCTGGCAGAGAATCCTCCGATACGTGGCGCAGCTCATCGAGAGAGCGCGGCGTGTTCTGGACAAAGGAGTTGACCACGCTCAGATACACCTCGGGACTGTCGTTGAAGCGGTGCATCCCGGCCTTGAAATCGACCCCCTGCACCTGCGTTTTTTCGAGTATATCGCTCAGGATGGCCCGCTTATCGTCCTGTTGTTTTTTCTCAGCGGAGTACGACTCAGCCTCGCGAAGCGTATTCTCGCTCTGGCGGTCCTTCACCCATTTATGGAGAACGGCGTCGAGCTTAATCGCGTCTATCGGCTTGGTGAGGAACTCCTGAAAACCGGAATTCAAGAACATCTCCTCGTTGCCGACAATGGCGTTCGCGGTCAGCGCAACTATCGTCACCGTCTTTGCGTACTCGGTTCCAATCTCCTCACGAATTATCCTCACTGCCTCAATTCCATCCATCTCCGGCATCATGTGATCCATGAACACGACGTCGTAGTGAACATCCTCCGCGCGTATCAGATCTATCGCTTTCTGACCGCTCGTCGCGCAGTGAATAGTCATGTCGTATGGGGACATCATGCCCTTGGCGACGTCGAGGTTCGTCATGACGTCGTCGACGATCAGCACTTTGCCGTACGGCATCGGGACGTATTCCACGTTCTTGGTCCTGCGGCCCTGTCCCTCCAGGAAACGGAATTTTTCGAGGTTATCGGCGATTTCCCTGCCGATTGGACGCGCGTCCATGATCTTCTGCGGGATTCGCACGGAAAAAACGCTCCCGCGCCCGTACTCGCTCTGCACCGTTATAGTGCCGCCCATCATCTCGACCAATCTTTTGCAGATCGAGAGCCCCAGCCCTGTTCCCTCTATATTTCGATTGCTGACCTTGTCGACCTGCTGATAGTCGGAGAAGAGCTTCTTCATATTTTCCGGGCTTATCCCGATTCCGGAGTCCTTGACGTGGCAGACGAGCCACACGTTCTCCCCGTCCCGCTCGCAATCAACCGTGAGGTTGACCGTGCCCTCCCGCGTATACTTGATGGCGTTGGACAGAAGGTTGTTCAGCACCTGCTTCACTCGCAGCTCGTCCCCGTACGCCCTGCTGGGCAGGTTTTCGTCCAGACTGAGGGTGAACAGTATCGGCTTGCTGCCTATGCGGACTATGTTCATCCCGACGGTGTCGCTGATGATGCTCGGCATGTCGTAGTCGACCGGGACCAGCTCGAAACGCCCGGACTCTATCTTCGATATGTCCAATATGTCGTTTATGATGTTAAGAAGAGTCACCCCTGAGCCGTATATCTTCTCGAGGTTCGCCAAAGTATCCTTCGGCAGATTCTTCCTCATCTCCACCTCAGCCAGGCCGTTTACCGCGTTAAGAGGCGTCCGTATCTCGTGGCTCATGCTGGCTAAGAACTCGCTCTTCGCCCTGTTGGCGGCCTCTGCGGCTTCCTTGGCCCGCAGGGTTTCCGTGATGTCGTGGAAGAGGATCATTATCCCCTCTATGTTTCCCTCCGCGTCGCGCATGGCCGTCGTGTTTGTGGTGTAAACGCGCTCTTCCCCCGTGTTGCCCAGGTCCACGGCTTCTTCGGATTTTATGGTCTCGTGCTCTTCAGAAGCCCTCTCGATGCATTTCTCGACGTGCTTCAGGAAATTGTCGTTGAGAAATCCCGCGAACACCTCCGTAAAATGCAGTCCGTCGATCAACCCGAAGCTCTGAATGCTGGACAGCCGCAGGAACGTGCTCGTGCAGTAAACGAAGCGGCATTCCTTGTCCAGCAGTATTATGATGTTGGAGCTGTTCTCCAGCAGCATATTCAAGTACTTTTCCTGTCTTGATTTTTCAGCCTTTAAAACGCTGGCGAGCCTGTCCCTCGTGGCTGAAGAATTTTCAATGCGCTCCGCCATCTTCTGCTGCGCGTCGAGCTGCCTGAAGAGTTTTTTTATCTGGATCTGGAGGCGAGCGCTCTCTTTCAGGAGAGACGCGTTTTCCTCCCTGAGCCTCTCGATTTCGGATACCTCTTCAATTACGGCGCTCGGCGATTCATCGATCACTGCGATATCTTTTAAAATTGTCTCTGCCATCATGTCCTCACAAAATGCATATAATCAAAGAGTCGTTCTGGAGGAGGTTTGCATGAGAGCCGTCCTTCATGGTCACAGGGAAGATCTCCCCCCCGGAATACGTGAAGTGATAGGGGGATGATTCCCCCACGCACTCCGCAACCTTCTCCTGTTCTGCCATGATTTTTGTGCCAAGCGTCCAATTACGAGCCACGCAGGAGTACATAAGAATGCCCCTGCCGCCGGCGCGCTCGACAGCCTCGCACACAAGCGCCTCTGTAGACGCCACCACATCGTCGATCCCCATAGTGGCAACCCCGAACACTGAGTTTATCGGGATCGCCCCCGCGCATATCACGTACCCCTCCTCTGTGGCCTCGATGCACGACCGGATGAGCCTGGAGCCGTCCTCATTATCTATCACAAACGGCATGGACTCTATCCCGGCGATATTACCGTCATGCGCCAGGCCCAGAGACTCGAGATATTTCACCGCCGGAATGTTGTTTATCTCCTGCAGCACGTTTTTGGCAGCAGCGGTGATGATAGCCTTCTGCTTCAGGACGTTCGCGTCCAGCGTTGAAACGCTCAAAAATTCCGGCTTAACGTTGCCCACAAGCGCCAGCAATACCATGGCGTCACTCCAATATCCATCGTTATATATAGTGTAAGCCCCGCTATAATCCGGCTCGTTCGAAATGGCGAGCGAACCGAATGCCGGCAGACCGCCCGAGAGCGAATCCAGTTTTGCCACAAATTCGTCGCCGCCAAAGTTGAGCATGAACGGGACGAACGGCATGAGCATCCCCGGCTTTATACCCGGGCCTGAAATCAGCCTCTCGCACAACTCCTGCACCGGGCCCTCCATATCATCCGCGATCTGAGACGAGACGCCCGCCACGAACTGGACGTCGTCGCTCGTCAGCACGGTAAGCGTCAGCACAAACTCGCCCATGACTCCCGGCGCCCCAGTGTTTATCGTGGAGACCCCAACAAGGTCAAAGGGCAGGCTCTCTTTAATAGCATTCACCGCGCCGCTCTCCAGAAAATCATGACGGCAATGCACTATCCCCACCGAGTTGGCGAGGAGGTTCTTGTCAGGTTCAATCTGATCCAGGATATCCGCGACCGAAACCTCCAGGTCATCTATCTCCTCCGTAAAAGCTGTCAGCATTCTGATCATCCAGCGCCCCCCCCTTCAGAAATTTTTCAAGTATTTTAATATATTATATGTTTTTTTGACAGCGTATTACAAGCATTTGTGGAAATTTCGTCTCAACCTCATCGAACCTGCGCTTTTGGGCCTTTAGCCCTGACTTGTCAATTGCCGCGCGCGCACATATAATCAATAATTGTAATCAATATTGCGCAAAACAGGGATATTATACGAAGAGGAGCAAATTTTATTATGACTGAAATAAATGAAAAACCCCTCGTGCTGAGCGTAGACGACGACCCGATAATCCTGAACTCCATTTTATCCACTCTGAAACTCGAGCATAACGTCCGCCCTTTCACATCAGGAGAGACGGCTCTCAAGTTTTTAAAAAATAACATGGCGGACCTGATACTATTGGATTACAACATGCCGAACATGTCTGGGTTCGAAGTGCTGAAGGTATTGCAGGCGGACGAGAAATTGAGGGAGATACCTGTCATTTTCCTCACGGGATCCATCAACGGAGACGACGAGATAGAGGCGCTCGAGCTGGGGGCTATGGATTACCTCCTGAAGCCGATCAAGCCCAAGTCGCTTCTCATGCGGGTGCGCCTTCAGCTTGAACTGCAAAAACATCGTCACCACCTCGAGGCCCTCGTAAACGAAAAGACGCGGCAGCTTCAGGATATAAACAGGAAACTCGAGGAACGCGACAAAATGACGCTGGAGCTGTTGGCGAGAGCCTCCGACATGCGCGATCACGACACGGGGGAGCACATAGTGCGCACCACAAAGTACGCCTCGATCCTGGTTAACGATCTTCTCGAACGCCCTGAGGACGGTTACAGGATAACCGAGGCGGAGGGGCGGAACATAGTGGACGCCACGAAGCTGCACGACATCGGGAAAATCGCGATGCCTGACGGCGTCCTGCTAAAGCCGGGGCGTCTGACGGACGACGAATTCGCTATCATAAAAAAACACCCGACCTACGGCGCGGAGATGCTGAGCGCGGCGGTCAAGGAACTGGGAGACGATATGCTGCTCTCCACCGCCATGGACATAGCCTACTCCCATCATGAAAAGTGGGACGGTTCAGGCTATCCTCAGGGGATCGGAGGCGCCGACATACCGCTAAGCGCGCGAATCGCGGCGATTGCCGACGTATTTGACGCGCTCACGTCCGAGAGGCCGTATAAAAAATCTTTCAGCGCAAGACAGGCTTTCGACATCCTGTACAAGGATTCCGGAACTCATTTCGACCCATACTTAATCACGCTTGTCCGACGGCATGAGCCCGACTTTGAGGCCATAGCGAATAAATATTAAAAAAGTTTGACGCGTTTGTCCTCAAGACTCCTCAAAAACCCCTCAAAATATTGACAGGGGAGGCATTTTGCTGTACACTATTCCCTAGTTTTTCAGTATGATTTAAGGAATATCAATTTTAACCCATGTACGCGATTGGCGTCTAAATTCAGGAGGTTGAAGAGGAATGACAAGGACATTCAGGAAGGTTGTTATCTGGGGGAGTTTTTTTGTCACATGCTTTGCGCTGGCGTTTATCATCTCCCTGGCGCTTTTCTCCAGCGACGCGGCGGCAGCGGAGGGAGATGTGGTCGAATTCAAGTACCCCGAGTGGGTTTATTACGATCTCATCTACCTCGCCGACGACCTTGGCTATTTCAAGGACGCCAAGGTAAAACCGAAGTACG
>JAISRE010000169.1 GCA_031273805.1 Synergistaceae bacterium
AATAAAAAGGGCTCAGGGAAATCCCCTGAACCCTTGATATTACTTGGAGCGGAAGACGGGATTCGGACCCGCGACCCCAACCTTGGCAAGGTTGTGCTCTACCCCTGAGCTACTTCCGCATCTTCACATATTTCTGATTGGTGGCGGGACCCAGAATTGAACTGGGGACACACGGATTTTCAGTCCGTTGCTCTACCTACTGAGCTATCCCGCCAATATTCAACCTGTGAATAAAATGGCGGAGCTGACGGGACTTGAACCCGCGACCTCTGGCGTGACAGGCCAGCGCTCTAACCAAATTGAGCTACAGCTCCATCTCTTCAGTTGTCCGGTGCACTCTTTGGTGGGCGGAATAGGTTTCGAACCTACGACCCCCTGCTTGTAAGGCAGGTGCTCTCCCACTGAGCTATCCGCCCCGGCCAACGCAAGCGGTAGTATACGCCCCATCTTCGCGTTATGTCAACCCCAATTGCGGGCAAAACAGTATGATTATCATAAAATTCGTAACAGTACAGTGGGTAAGCAGAGAAAAGGATGTAGATATAAAAATATAATGGTCCCCGGAATCCCTCTGCAGCCTTTTTGGCGTCGCAATACACGTGCACATAACAGCTATGTCCCTTCCAGCTCACCAACTTGCCTGCGACGAACAAATCCTGGTCGCCTACACGCCGATAATTCGGCAAAATTCTCGATGCTGTCCCGCACAGAACACGGCCAACGCCGTTTCATCTCGGCAATGAAATTGAATAAACCGTAATTCCCGTCCTAATTATTACCACCACCAACAGGAATGCTGATTGGTGAGTTGATTTTTAGATGCTTATAAATCTCGTTCATTTTTTATTGGCCTCCTTCTCCAATCACACGCAGAGAACTCTGAATCAGCGATTCACAGTGATTGGAATTGCGCATTCGCAAAGATCGGATAAAATGATCTAAGGAACCACTGATTGAATAACCTTCGGCTGCAATGAGTGGATTCGCCCACCGTCTTCACGATTGCCGCAAAAATGCTCCTCAACGTAGCGGTGCTACGCCTGCGGCCATTTTTGCGGCAACCGTTTTGACGGAGAACGAATCCGCTCAATTTCGCTCGAAGAACATTTAATCAGTGATTCCCTAAGGAAGCGCTGATTAATAACCTTCGGCATAATAAATCAGTCTTCTCAAGGAAGATTAAGAGGTGAAGGAATGGATCGGGCACTTTATCAGAGCAGAATAAGGAATTTCAGCATCATCGCGCACGTCGACCACGGCAAGTCAACGCTGGCGGACAGGCTTATCGAAACCACTCACACGGTGGAAAGCAGAAATATGAAGGCTCAGCTGCTCGATATGCTGGAACTCGAGCGCGAACGCGGCATCACCATCAAGCTGGTCCCGGTTCGTATGACCTATACAGCGAACGACGGCGAGAGCTATATTTTGAACCTTATCGACACACCGGGACATGTCGACTTCAACTACGAGGTCTCTCGCTCACTCGCGGCATGCGAGGGGGCGGTGCTGGTCGTCGACGCCGCACAGGGCGTCGAGGCGCAGACTGTCGCCAACGCGTATCTGGCAGTCGAACAAAACCTGGACCTTATCCCCGTGTTCAACAAGATAGACCTGCCATCGGCTCAACCAGAGCGCATAGCGCGTGAGATAGAGGATGTGATAGGTCTCGACGCGTCAAACGCGGTTCTTGCCAGCGCAAAGGACGGCACAGGCATAGATGAGGTGCTGGAGCGCATTGTAACCGACATCAGACCGCCATCCGGGGACCCAAACGCACCGCTCTCGGCTCTGATATTCGACTCTGTGTACGATAACTACAAGGGAGTAATCAGCTATGTCAGAGTCGTGGACGGAGAGATAAAACCTCACAAAGAGATATCGTTCATGGCGACCGGCGACATCCATGAGATCGAAGAGGTGGGGGTATTCACGCCCGCCATGCAGCCTGTGGAGTCACTTGGACCGGGCGAGGTCGGTTATATAGTGGCAGGCATAAAATCCCTCAAGGACGCCGGAGTCGGAGACACCATAACGGACGCGAGAAACCCGGCGCCGGCGCCGCTGCCAGGATACCGCAGGGTAAAGCCGGTCGTTTTCTGCGGATACTACCCAATCGAGAGGGAGGAGATAAACGCCCTCCGCGACGCACTGGAGAAACTGCAGATAAACGACTCGGCTATAACATTCGAGCCGGAGTCATCCGCCGCGCTTGGCTTCGGCTTCCGCTGCGGGTTCCTCGGTCTCCTGCACATGGAAATAGCGAAGGAGCGCCTGTACAGGGAGTTCGGCGTCGAACTTGTCGCAACCGCGCCAAACGTTATTTATCAGGTAAAACTGACGGACGGCAGCGTAATAGAGGCTCATCGCCCGTCGGATTTTCCCTCAGACCCCACGAGGCAGGAGGAGGTTCTGGAGCCCTTTATCCGCGTGACGCTTTTCCTCCCGGATGGCTATGTTGGGTCGTGCATTCAGCTCTGCCAGGAGAAACGGGGAACTTATGCCAGTATGGACTATATCACGCCGGAGCGGGTGCGGCTAACCTACGACCTCCCGCTGGCGGAGTTCATCCTCGACTTTCACGACAGACTCAAATCCACAACCCGCGGCTACGCGTCACTTGACTATGAGCATACCGGTTACCGCGTTTCGGATCTCGTCAAGGTGGACATTCTTATACAGGAGGAACCCGTCGACGCGTTCAGCTTTATCTGTCACAGGGACTCCGCGTATCACAGAGGACATGCTGTGACCACTAAGCTCAAGGAGCTGATCCCGAGACAGCTCTTCGAGGTTCCGATACAGGCGGCCATAGGGAAAAAAGTCATTGTGAGAGTCAACGTCAAGGCGCTCCGCAAGGATGTCTTGGCCAAGTGCTACGGCGGAGACATAACAAGAAAGCGCAAGCTCCTCGAAAAACAGAAGGAGGGCAAAAAGCGCATGAAGCAGGTCGGACGCGTTGCGATACCACAGGAGGCATTCATGGCCTTTATGGATGTATCGGGAGAAGATGGATAAGGTAACGAGCCTGTACCTGCACGTTCCGTTCTGCGAGTCCAAATGCCCCTACTGCGCTTTTTCCAGCGCGGAAAAGAGCGGACGCGACGAAGAAGTTTATCTGGACTCGATCGCCCTGGAGATGGCGCTTCGAGCGCCGGACGCAGGTACTCTCGACACTCTCTACATTGGCGGCGGTACCCCTTCCGTTTTATCCCGTGATGCCTGGCGAGCCGTCATAGAGCTGCTGGAAAAATTTTTCACCCTTTCGAGTTCGGCGGAGGTAACTGTCGAGGCCAACCCCAGCTCTCTCAAACACGAGCACTTGGAGTTATGGCGCAATTGGAGGGTGAACCGCCTAAGTCTGGGAGTACAGAGCTTCGATGACGCGCGGCTTGCGTTTCTTGGCAGGATTCACAGCTCTCATCAGGCAGTGAAAGCCGTGGAGTTGAGCCTTTCCAGCGGATTTTCCGTATCGCTCGACCTGATGTTCGGCCTTCCAAGTAATACCCCGGGGATTCACGAGGAACTTCGCGAGTGGGCCGGGACACTGCGGAGCGCAATCGAACTGCGGCCCCATCACATATCTGTCTACCAGCTCACCATAGAGCCCGATACGCCCTTTGACAGGTTATATTCCGACTCACCTCTCATGTCCGATGGCTATGTTCCCTACAGATACGCCCAGTGGTTTCTGCCAAGGCTCGGCTATGAGCAGTATGAGGTGGCCAGCTTCGCTTTGCCGGGACATGAGAGCAGGCACAACCTCAACTACTGGAGCGACGACGGCTATATTGGAATAGGACCGTCCGCGTGGGGCTGCGTAAACGAGGTCAGGTATAAAAACACCCCCAGACTCGTCGATTACGCGGCGATATTGGCATCCGGCGGCGACCCGATCACGTCGACCGAACGCCTCGAAGGAGAGCGCGTCGCTCGGCAGGCGGCGGTACTGGCACTGAGGACGCGAAGCGGAATAAACTGGGAAAAATTCCAGGCCAGGTATGGGAAAATTTTTGCAAAGGCCATAAAAAACGACCTCAAATTCATCCCGAACGACCTGATATCGTCCGATGGATTTAACACGCGCCTCACCAAAAAAGGACTAAGGCTCGGTAACGCCGTTTGGGCTAGCATAATTTAGGCAAAAACATGGCTGTATGACGTAAATATGCATTGTAAAATAATACCATCTCCATATATGATATGTTTTTGAACAGTATTTAACATTCATCAATAAAAAATAAGCTGGAGAGGTGAAGAAAATTGGCTCAGGTCAAGGTTGCGCTTTTCATGATAGACGGTTTTGAGGAAACAGAGGCTATTTGCACTGTGGACATACTGCGGCGAGCGGATATCGACGTGACCACTGTATCGCTTGGCAAGAGCAAGCGGCTGGTCGGTCGCAGCAGGGTTTGCGTGGAGACTGACGCGCTGTTTGACGATATCTCGGAAAGCAAGTACGATATGCTCATAATACCAGGCGGCACCATTGCGTATACAGAACACGAAAAATTATTGGACCTTGTGAGGCGCCAGGACGAGCAGGGGTTGAAATTAGCGGCCATTTGCGCGGCCCCGGCGGTATTCGGGAAATCTGGGATATTGCGCAATCGCCGCGCGCTTATCTACCCAGGCATGGAACATTGGTTAGAGGGGGCCATACCCGGAAGCGGCATAGTTGAGACGGACGGCAACATAACGACCTCCAAAGGGCCAGGGACAACAGTATATTTTGCTCTCAGGCTCGTGGAGCAGTTACTGGGCAAATCAACGACCGATAAAGTCGCGGAGGAATTTTTAGCTCAAAAGTTAATAGCAAATGACGTCAAATAAAATAATACTTCGTCTGTTCGATTGACCGGGAGGACTTATAGATGAAAAAAAACATGCAAAGCGGCATCTTTTTCGTGTTGTGCATCACAATATGCGCATCTGTCATTATGCTGTCCGGCTCAGAACTCAGCGCGGCTGATGATGATGATTGGTATACATGGTACGAACAGCAAAACGCGAGTGACAACCCGCCTCCGCCCGGCCCGCCCGCAGATCAGGGCACGGGGGACCCAGAGCCTCCTGCGGACAACGGCGAGCCGCCGGCAGACTGGGCTGAGGGGACGCCGCCCCAGGACCCCCCTGTGGAGTCCGGCTCCGAACCGACTTGGGATTACGCTCCCGAAGACGCTCAACAAAATGAGCCGTCAAGCCCATCTTCAGACACCTCGGCGGCAGATTCGAGCGAAAATGCTCCCAGTGAGGAACTGCCTGGCAGGAAGTCGGAGGAACAATCCGCAGGTGACGGCACTCCTTATGATGATTGGGCCGCTTCCCAAACGGAGCCCGTTGAAGACGGAAGCGCCACTGATCTCCAGGGCAACGTACCAGTACCATTTGATGCGACGGACGCCTACGCTCAACCGGACGGGACTCTGCAGGAATACAGCGCTCCGGTCAGTGAGCCGCTAGCAGAGGAATCCGTAGAGGGTGCGGCCACGGAAGACAGCGCGCTGCAAGACGAGTCATCGCTGGCGCCACAGGAAGATGGCGGGACTGAGGATGTCTCAGAGGACACATACACTGAAGAAGCGCCGATTGAGGAGACGCCTCCTGAAGAAACTCCTCCAGAGACAACAGAAAATGAGGGCGCCAATGAGGCGCCTGAAAGCGTAGACTAACGATCTCTTTGAGGATGGCGCTGTTTGCGCGTCGGCTTGCTCTACAAACTAACTCCGCCGACGGGAATATCGACCTCGCCATCCTCGAAATTTTCGTGGACAAAACCGCGCAGAATTTTCTCCCGATCGATCATCCCCACCAGTGAACCGTCCCTCACAACTGGCGCGCGGCGTACGTTCTTTTTAAACAACATCACTATGGCATTTGACACGGTTTCTTTTTCATCGAATATCACCGCGTCCTTACTCATGTAGTTTTTGGCGGGATCCATGCCGACTCGATTTACCCTGCTCTTTATCTTGGCAATATCAGGCATGGAGAAATTCTCGTCCATATAGCCCAAATACCCCGGAATTACAGCGCGCAGTATATCCTTCTCACTGAGAAACCCCACGACTTTCCCGCTTTGATTCAGCACGGGAAGACCGCTCGTATCATGAGCGGCGAGCAGTGACAATGCCTCGAGCAGAGTCGTTTCCTCCGCAAGAGAAGTAAGATCCCTGTGCATTATGTCCCCGACCAGCATATCCTCTCACACCCCTATATTTTCTGTACTGTCACATTACAGATGGACGACTCGACCGCTTCTCTCGACGGGAGCCCCTTTTCCGGGCACTCTACCGTCTGCTGCACGCAGGACATCGCGAATCGAATAGTGTCCTCTATGCCCATGCGCTCCTCGCGCGCGACTATCATCCCCGCTATCAGCGCGTCGTTAGCGCTTCGGAACGTAAACAGATTGTCCATCTTTATCTCGGCCAGGAAAAAGCCCTTGGTAGTGCAAAAAAGGTTGGACTTGTTAAAATAAGAGGTTATTATCCAGTCCACTCCCTCATCAAAAATTTTCTTGGAGATGTCTATAAGGTGATCCATCGCGGAGAGTGAAATATTGCGAATGGTGTTCATAAATCTGTGATCTATCTTGACAACTGTAGGGAGCGCCTCGATAGCCAGATCCAGAGGCGAGCCGAAGGAGTCTATGTAAACCGGGATATTTTTCCTCTTGACCCGATCTATGACTTCCTTGAAAAAATCATCGGGCACTCCCGGCGGAAGAGAACCACCCATCTGGACGGCCGTCACCCTGGGTAGAAGGCGCTCGAGGTTCCAGAAGAATCGCCTCTGGGCGTCCTCAGAGACAGTCGGCCCGATATCCGTCAAAGCCGTCTCTATTCCGCCACTCTCCTCCCTTATGAACGTGTTTGTCCTGTTCGAGCCTTTTATGTTCACGAAGTTGGTGGATATCCCTCTCGCCAGGAGATCATCCCTTATGTAAGAGCCTGTGTGCCCGGCGAGAAAGCCAGTGGCGACCGAATCGTAACCGAGCTGCTTAAGTATGATGGAGACATTGATACCCCTGCCCCCGGGCGAGCGATTGACATCGGATGCATAAAACCACCGCCCCGGACGAAACTCCCGCGTCGTATAGCCCTCGTCCATTGCGGGATTCGGAGTTAT
>JAISRE010000081.1 GCA_031273805.1 Synergistaceae bacterium
ATTTTTTTTCAATTACCAACCTCACCCCTCATATTATATTCTCTTGACCAGATGCATTGCGGCTATTCGCCCGATCGTCTTAATAACTTGAACGAACACGATAAACAACACGACTGTAAACGCCATTACGGCAGGCTCGTACCGATAGTAACCGTAGCGGATCGCAAAATCTCCAATCCCGCCTCCTCCCACAAGACCCGCAACGGTGGAGTACGATAGAAAACTAACGCTGATCATTGTTGCGGCCCCCACGATACCGGACCGCCCTTCCCTGTACAGCACCCTCCAAACGATCTGAAACGTGTTCGCTCCGACAGACACCGCCATCTCTATTACCCCTCTGTCAACTTCCAGCAGAACCTGTTCGACAAGCCTCGCAAAGTCCGGTATCGCGCTGATCGAGAGAGGAACGATAACGGCGTTGGTTCCGAGGGAGGAGCCGACGATAAAGCGAGTGAGCGGGATAATAGCGACCATCAATATCAAAAACGGGAACGACCTCACTATGTTGACCGAGACGTCCAGCACAAGGTACAGAGGCCTCTTCTCCATGATGGAACCAGGGCGGATCAGGTAGAGAAACGTGCCCAGAGGAATACCTGCAACAGCTGCTATGCTGAGCGTCCACCACATCATGTAGAAGGTCTGAGATAACGCCTTGAGTATCTGCGGCGCGAGTTCGATCAGCCTCTCCATCAGATTCCGGCCCCATTGCCGAAAAGATGCTTGGCGATGTCCGACTGGGGCGCAAATGTCTCGTCCGTCATGTCGAACGTCTCGACGAGCCTGCCTCGCTCCAGCACTGAAACGCTGTCGCATATCATCTTCGCCGCCTCCATCTCGTGCGTCACGAGAACGATGGTGATGCCCAGATCCTCGTTCACCCGTTTGAGGTATTGAAGGACGACCGACGTGGTATGCGGGTCCAGCGCGGAGGTTGGTTCGTCGCACAGCAGTATCTTTGGATTCATGGCTATCGCGCGGGCGATCGCCACGCGCTGTTTCTGTCCGCCGCTGAGCTTTGCCGGGTAGTCCCCGGCCTTCTCCGGCAGATCGACGGTGTCGAGGCTTCGCTTCACGCGATCACGAACCTCGGTCCTCGGAAGACGCGCCACAACAAGCGGGAAGGCCACGTTATCGTAGACGGTTGAATTCGACAGTAGGTTGTAGTGCTGAAAGATCATACCTATTTTCCGTCTGCGCTTTAACAGCTCGCCGTATGGGAGCGAGGTAAAGTCCTCCCCTTCTATGAGCACTTGGCCCTCGTCAGGGCGCTCCAGCAGATTGACGCACCTCAGAAGGGTGGATTTTCCCGCTCCGCTCAAACCGATGAAGCCAAATATCCTCCCGGCGGCTATGTCAACTGAAACGGCATCCAGCGCTTTCAACGGCCCCGTCGACGTCTTGTAAGTTTTGTTGATGTTGCGCAATTTAATCACGGCATCGAGCCTCGCCAATCTATAATCAATAGTTGTTCAGGTTTTTTATCTGCATCTCCAGCTCATGATTTCCGACTATCTGATGCATATACCAGTTGTGCTTTATCGCCCCCTCCTCGTTGAAATTGAAACAACATCGTTCGACATTGCCTTCACTCGATATTTTGACTATTTCGCCCTTGCCGACCGGAACGAGGCTTGCGGGGCTCATACCGATCTCGATATTGCTCGTGACGTAGAGATCATCGAGAATCGTCCCTCGTATCGCCTGCTCGAACAGATCGCGCGTCGATACATATAGGTACAATTCCAACTCGCTGAAGTGTATTAAGAAGACGGGAACATCCCCGCGGCACAGATATAAGTTGTTGCGCTCGTCCAGTATCGTAAAGAGAAAGCTCCCGCTCAGGTCCTCGCAGACCGACCTCAAACTCTCGAGATCCAAGGACTCAGATCTGTTCAGCAGCTGGACCGCTCCGTAGCTATCGGTCTCGATGGGCGAGTCTGGAATGCTGTATCTGGCTCTCATGTCTCTCAGCCCGGACAGCACCCCGTTGTGGGCGAGGGCGTAACTCGTGCTGTCCCGAGTGACGCCATAGAAAGGATGGTTGTTGTCGTTAAAATCCTGGTCCCCCTGAAGAGACAGTCTGCAATGCGCCATAAGCGACTTTACGTCGCCAGGCGCGCTCAGCTCAGCGTTTACAAGGCTGCCGGGCTTTTTCCGTATTACTATGCCGCCGTCGCGCACATACGAAATGCCCCCAGCGTTAGCTCCGCGCGCAATGCATGTCTTTGCGCACCTGGCGTATAGGTCATTCATCAGATCAGAGCTCAAAGTTTCGCCATAACTCAAATAACCAAAAACCCCACACATCGGCTTCACCAACTCCAGGTCAACTTAGGGAACCGCTGATTCAATAACCTTCGGACTTCAAAATGCTGTTCGGGCAACTCAATCAACATCTCATCAATGCCACGAACCTCACAGGGCTCGATAATCCTCTTATTTCATATTGTTTTACTATGATATATCTGCGTCTATTTATTGTCAATAATATAATAAAAAATAATTATGCCAAGTATCCGCCAATTACTTAGGAGAGCTCGGATCGAGCTCGATGACTCCCGCTCCGCTCAACACCGTCAAGGCTCGGCCCAGGTTGACCACATCATTGGGCACGGCTATTTTATCTCCCCTCTTCAGATCCTTTATGCTCTTGATTTTTTTTGAATATATGCTCATAGGCGTGAAAAACGTGTCGGCGATGGCAAAAATCTTATATCCGTGAGATTTGATCTCATTGTTCAGATACGTATGGTGCTGAAACGCGTTTAAGTCCAGCTCACCGGCGTCCAGCGCGGCGTTCGGAATAGTGTAATCGCCAAATGTTATCAGCTCGATATCTATTCCGTCATCAGCAGCCCTTTTCACCACCGGCGCCCACAGATCTTTGGCCAGTTCACTGGCTACACCGATTTTGACCTTCTCTCTTTTCGCCTCTGCGGCGTGAATATCGCTCAAACCAATGGTCGCGGCAAGGAAAGCTGCAGCGACTAAAATAATTATCTTTATTGCCCTCATCAATTACATCTCCTCTCAATTTGTTTTTGCATTTTTTTGCATGGTACTTAATGATACCCGGCTTCGGCACGCCACTCTTCTTGAACAGCGCCGGGCCCGATTAGGCTTTTGGCGTAATAGCCGCACCTACGCGCGATTGTCGATACCCCCTCTCGTCAGATGGACTTGGGAAAATGAATACCCTATAAACATATTATTTTAATAGGATATTGAAACGACTATCGCGTGTCAATAGTTTTGAGCGCCTTGCGCCTGCCAAATTTTCGTCAAATTTATTTGTCTAAAAAATTTTTGAATCGGGCAGGAAACTTCTTTCTCATTGAATGGAAGAGGGAGGATGAATACGCCCATTGCAGCCCAAGGGTTATTAAATTTGTCCTGTCGTGCCTACACTACCAATCTTTTGGTTTTGTAATCAAGCGGCCAGTTGGAGAAGTCAATTTTTCAGGCAACTGGTGCTCGGCCAACAAAGACGGAGAAAGGCGTTTTATGTAGCAAATATTTTCCTGTAAAACCTTAGTTGGTGATGCTTTTTTGTCAATATAGAGTCCGACGTATTTTTTGCAGACTTTTGTGCTTATTTTGACGGAATAGGCTATGTCGCTGTCATTGCTAAATAGCATTGCATAATCGAATCTATTTTCATAGGCATCCGCAACCATTTGAACGGCAAGGTTGACGTCCGTGCCTTTTTCCTCGGTCTTGATTACTTCAACGGGAACAATTTTGCCTTGTTCGTACTCTTTTGCGGAGGGCATCTTGACTTTATGGGCCGAGAAATAACCAAGTATAATCTCAACCTTTGGGAATGTTGCAAGCGCCTGTAAGTAGATTTTTTGTTTTTCAGGCCTGTCTATTTGCTCTCCGAATGCGCCGACACGCGCCGAAAAATACTTAACTGCGATAAGTTCCTGATTCGGTTTAAGAAAAGTTTTGCATAGAGAGTAAATATCAAGCCATTTATAGTGTGTACCCTTTAAACTACCGTAGAATAGGTTGAATCCATCAATATAAGCAATAACTCTTTGCTTTGCCAAGAGGTAATATCCCCCATAAAAAGAATCGGGGGCTTGCACCCCCGAACTATCGCTGAAACAACGATAGGCTTCTACGAACATTTATAATGGGTTCACGCAAAAAAGTCAATGGATTTTTGCTGTACCTGAACAACAATTCTTTGCGCTTCCGATGAATATAGCGAGCACCGCAGCAACAGTATCACCGACCAGAAATTCTCGAGGACTATGCAAACCACAACAGTTTTTCTCTTCGCCGGAGGGGTTCAGATTTTGAGCGCCTTGCGCCTGCCAAATTTTCGTCAAATTTATTTATTTTAAAAAATAGCGTTGACATATTTGAGTGTGAAATTTAAAATGACTACATATTGGAACAACTGTTCGCATCGAAGGTGATACAGCTATTCAAGTTATCAGTTGAGGGCAAGAGGGATAAAATTTCCCTGATTTGACAGCAGAGTAAAAGTCAAGGGGCCTCCGGCCAAGCTGGTGGAGGATATATGAGGTTAAATCGAAGATTGACGAAGAATATTACTTTTAAGGAAGGTGTGTATTGTATGAGGACAACAGGTAATAGATGGGTTTCCAGAATTTTTATCGCGGCGCTGTTGTTGGCTGTTTTGTGCGTGGGGGCATCAGATGCGGCGGGCAGGGACCCTATAGGGACGAGGAGGATTGTTCCGAAGTCCAGGCTGACCGTCAACGCCACGAGCAATCAGACAATAAACACTTACAATCTGATGCGCGCCACAACCTTCACGGGCCAGGACGCGTCCGAGCCAACCGCGAAGAACGTAATCGAACTCGGAGCCGCTGGTCTTAGTGATTGGTGGGCCTTTGCGCAGGCGAGCGTCGCTGCCGACATCCCGGGGAGAGACCCGATCTCTTTCCTCGGCGGGCCAAATGTCACGGTAGACGGCGGGGTATGCAACGCTTACTTCCTTTACGATCCGTCCAATAATGATCCTAATATCATCATCTACATGGAGCTGCTCGACGGGGAGGAGAGCCTGGGAAAGATCGAGCTCACTCACGTGCCGGCGCCGACTTACATGATCACGGACTACATGCGGGTTGGGGCGGACATCTCGACTACGCTCGTCGCCGACGACTGGAGCGGCGACGGGTTCTCGGACTACATCCTGACCTACCGTGTCTACAGCGGTCGAACTGCCTACGGCAGCAACGGCTTTTATTACACAGACGTCCAGCACGTCTATGTCTACATCGACGGGCAGTCCCTCTACGACGCAGTAACGAGTTATGGGGAATCCGCGCTGATCAAAAAAACCGTCATCCAGACCCCAAGCAGCACAAACATGACGGCGGCGCCGACGTCCCAGTATAACATCCCCGCCGTCAGCACCCGCACGGCGATCGGCGACGTCGACAACGACGGGGTAAACGAGTTCGTCGTGCACGCTGCGAACTTGAACGGAGACATCCTTCGCGTTTACGACGTCAGCGCCGACATCTCCGGCGCCGCGCAGCTATCTCAGATCGGCGGCGATATGACGCTCTACGGCAGCGGGGGATATACCAATTACTATAACGCCAACGTCGGAGTGGCGGTGGGCGATCTCGACGGCGACGGATACGCCGAGATCTGTACGCTGCACACGTATCAGGAAACGCCCCCGTCCAACCCAGCCAACCATTCCTGCTACCTGATGCGGCACATCTGGAAGTATTCGGGCGGCAGCATCACCCACATAGGCGGCTTTGACCTCGGCGCCATAATGGACGTAAGGACAATCCACAATCGGTTTTCGACTGGGGCATGGATCGCCTTGCCTCCGCTGGAGATGGCGATAGCCGATTTCAACAACGACGGGCGTCAGGACCTCGCGTATATGTTCTGGAGTTTAAGTGACGGTCCCTACCTGTGCATCGACACTTTCAACACATCGGACAGCAATTGGCCCAACACCAACACGGCGACAGGCCATGCCTTTGCAACCGGCGCGGGCAACAACCCTCATTACTCGATGGCGGCCGGCTATTTTAAGCCACTGGACAACGAAACCTTCACCGATAAAGGAGCGCCCAAACAGCTGGCGCTCGTCTTCTACCGTAATGTTAATCCCTATATGCTGGAATGGAGCTTGTACGACGTGGACACAAACTGTAATTTGCGCCAAATAGGCAGCACCATATCCGATCCGATCACCACAGATACCACAGATCTCGTCGCGTCGTTCACCGTCATAGCCGCCGACACGAGCAACGAGAGCCTCGTTATCGGCAACCCCATCCCCGTCTCCGTGACGAGCGTGACGCCGCTGGTCGTCATGCAGGCCCCGCCCCGGCACAGGGACATCGTGAGCGGAGACTTCAGCGTCAACGGGGCCAACCCCCCGGACGCGAACGGCAACAGCTACCCCGACGCGTTCTCCACTCTCCTGAGCTACGAGACGCAATACTCCTCGACGACCAGCTCCCAGACGGTCAGCTCCACGACACAGGACACGCGCGTTTCGTTCGGCGCCGCCGTCGATACCAAGACGTCGGTCGGGATTCCGGGGATAGCGGAAGCGACCGTCAGCGCCGCCGCCAAGTACAGCAATAAACAGACGGAGAGCAGCACTCAG
>JAISRE010000112.1 GCA_031273805.1 Synergistaceae bacterium
GGAAAAAGTGGAGAAGATAATAAAAATGGTTTTTGAAAATCCCAAATCGCTAAGATATCGGGATCAGTTTGGCCAAAACACTGAATTAATGCCACCCGTATGCAAGTAAGGATTTTATCTGAAATATCTTTTTGAGATGATACCAAACATCAATCAAGAGCGCAAAATTGGATTCATTGCTGCCTTGGAGCTATTTCTTGCCTCCTTATTGCAAACTCGACTAATTTGAAAATCAGTACAGGTGATGCTTTATTTTCCGCTTACATTGTTTTTGTGCCCGGCGCTTCGGAAGAAATCGTCCGGTGGTAGAGAGGACGCTGCGGCAAGGGCGAGAAAGCACATAGGATCATAAAAAACGAACTTGCCAGGGGGAGGGCACGTGGTGTTGAACTTGCTTGGGGCAAATACTGCATGGTGGCAGATTGCCGTATTGGCGTTTTCTCTTTCTTGCAAATTTGTCCGCTCGCAAGTATAGTATCAGTGTCGATAAAAGGAGGAGGTATTGTGAAAAGAACGTTGTTTCTAGCAGTGATTGTAGTGCTTAGTTTGGGAGTTATCACTTGCCCAGTTTGGGGAGCAGATTTTGTTCGTGTGCAAGTGGTTGGGAAGAACATCAATGTCAGGAGTGCTCCTAATTTAAACGGTAAAGTTTTGGGACAATTAAGCGATTGGTCGAGTGAATCATATATTGCCGCTATGCCACCGATAAAAGATAAAAGTGGTAGTTGGTATCAACTGTTTTTTTCGATTAGTGATTATGGTGATTATCATCACTATCAGTTAAAGAAATCTATGGAGTTTAATTACACCGCTCCATACATCAATGCGAAATACATCAAGGTTGTACCTTTGACAGCAGATGATAAACGACAAATTGACTGGTATAGCAAAGGGAGACCTGTGCGCCATCAGACAGGTGAGAGATTGAGCGGTTCGACACAATGGTCAAGAGTGGCGACGGTGAAACAGCCTTTTACGCTTCTCTTGGAACCTCAAAAAAGCGCCAAGAAAAAGACTTTTCCTGCGGGGACGCGTATTTTTGTCTATGATGGGCCTGATACGGGCGGATTTGCTTATGAAGATGGGATTTTATTCTATTCGCACACTGATATGGAAGAAAATCAGTGGCAGTCGATTGTCGGCGAAGATAAAAGGATCATCGGTTGGATTGGTGGCAGAATGACGGGGAACGATATCGTATATTAGGGTTAGGAGTCTGTGTAGCAAATAGGATCAAAACGAATTCGCAAAAAATCAGGTAACTACTCAGGACTGTCAAGAGTCTGAGAAATGCTTTTTTTTTGAGTGTATCACCTGAATAAACTTTAATACTTTAATATCGTGAGTTTTTCAATTTTTGTACTATAAATCCCATACACCAGTATTTTCAAGGGCTTTTGCTCAGTTGGTTTATAGTACAAATTTCACTATAAACTAGCGAGATGTACGGGCATCATTTTTAGAAATCCTGTGTTTCCAATGCTTTCAAGTGTCTAATCTGAGTTTCTAGTATAAAATAATGAAAAACTCAGATTAATATGGTTTATTTGTTGTCGACAGAGACATCTAAAAATCTTTGTTCGGGTGCGTTTGTAGAAGTACTGGCATTCTTATATGTAGGCCAGTCTGGCGCGTAATCTTCGTTAGCTTCATTGCCCCATAAAGTCCAATTATCGCGTGTGCCGCGGGCAAATAATTCCAAAAATGGGCCGTCGCTGCACTGCTCAATAATATTAAAAATTTCGTCTGGTTTACGAGAGTGCTCTCGTTTGCGGGATCTGAATAAATTTACCTGAGTGCGTGCAGGGGGCAACGTGCGCGCATTATTTCCTTTAATACCAAATAAAATAAGTTCCGTTACATTGCGAAAGTAAAAACCTACGCCGCGCCCGTCGGGTTCTCCGTCTTTTCGGATTTTCTCCCATATTATATTTGTCTTATATTGGAATCCCCAAGCCTGCATTACTTCTAGTCCATAGGGTAACAATGCATTGGGGACCCAGAGATATAAATGGCACGGATCATCCGCGATTTCGCTTACGGGTATTTTTTTGATTTCATCGAGCCCCATTGTGGAGTACCTATTCAGGCGTTTGTGCTCAGGCGCCATTTTACCGGTTCTGTTTTGAAATTGCCACGGGGGATCAGCCAGTATCGTCTTAAATCTTCGTCCGCCGCAGAACGAGATTAGGTCATGTTCATTATGATAATTCTCATTATGAGAAGACATTACTCCGCCTCCAAATCCGTTATAAGTGCGGGGGTGATTCCTGCAACCATCAAGGGACAACCGCCGTGACGGCCAGAACTGATGCGGGGAAGCAACTTGCCCATCCATGTCGTGCTCGCTCCATATTTTTGCTTAATTCCAAGCTTTGAGAATATGGGATTTAATTGTTCACTACGCGTTATTATTACCCCGCAGGAGATAATATTACATTCGTAGAAAGCGCGAAATGCATATAAATCACGATCGAAGGTCTGATCTTTACTGTTCCATTCCATATCGATTGCAACGCGATTTTTGACGTAATCGATATTGTGTCCGTCGATAAAATCTTTTATAGTGAACTCGGTAACTTGTGAGGGATTCCGTCGGTGCAGTTTTACAATCAAGTCGCCTGTGATTTTTACTTCCTGCCAATCAAGGGGGTGTAAATAAGCAGAGAGTTTTTTGGGTATAGCTGATTCATTTCCACCGCCAGAGATAATATCTTGTACGGACAGCGAGAAAACTTCCAGCGCTGAAATGATTTCAGCAAATTCGGGCTTATACGCTTGTGAAAGAATCTCAACAGCATGGTTAAAATTATGAATTTCATATTTCTCGAACAAGAAAGAAGGTATTTTATTTTCCCATGTGTCACTCATATTGCACACACTCTTTCAATTTAGAAAAAACAAGCACTTCGCACATGGAAATGCTTGTTTTAAGGTGAAACGACTTTAAAATCTTAAGCCGTGGTTTTCAGTGGTGGAGCTGATGGGATTCGAACCCACGGCCTCCTCCGTGCGAGGGAGGCGCGCTCCCAGCTGCGCTACAGCCCCAAGTAACACGCGGAACATTCTATCACGCGTGTATTTCTTGTCAAGCACGATTTTTTTTGTGTTGTCGCGATTTTTTTGGTTGTCACTCGTCTGTGATAATGTCCTCCTGTAAGTCGTCTGAGAAAATGTCCACATGAAACAGGAGTACGAGCGAAATTTTTCAACAACCCGCAAAAATATAATAATTTCTTGCACTGCTCACGCAACTACTCTTTTGTCCAATCTCCGATTGCCTCAAGCCATGACGAGGCGTCTGCCGATATTGTCCTAAACTCCTTATAAGTAACGTGTCCCATCCCTCCTCCTGGTATTGCCCTGACGTGTTTGCGCTCCGTGTAATCCACTCCAACCCTCCCGCCGTCACGCCCCTTGCTGTGGTATACCGCGCATGAGGCCGCAATGTCCAGCATTTGCGCGTACTGGTCGTCGTTACAATCCGGTTTTGAGTTGAAATGCAAAATGACGTGGGCCCCGGGCATATCCTTCACGTGCAGCCAGATATCCTCACCTCTGGCAAGCCTGAAGGCGACGTAGTGGTTGCCCTTGGCGGACAGACCACAGAATATCACCGCGTTGGCCCACGGGAACTCGAATCTTTTGTGAGGAGGCGCCGCCGCTGAGGACTCTCTTCCGTGTTTGGGTTTCGGCATGTGCGCACTCTCCGGCGCTATCTCCTCCAGCATCATGAAAATGGTTGATATGTCGGTATGGCACTCCAACAGCGCGGATTGCTCGCTAAGTTCGTCCCTCTTGAGATATAAAGACGGAAGCAACGCGCGAATCCTCGCCAGCGCTGATTTTTTCCTCTTGTACTTCGCAAAAAGCGCCTCAGCGTTCTGTGAAGCGTCACGTTTGGGGTCGAGCGTGATCTTGTGCGGCGTCTCTCCATCCTCTGTCCACTCAGAGAGGACTACCTCAGCAGAGCGAGGCGGTATTGCCCACGCGTTGGCGAGTATAAGCGAGCCGTGAAGCTTAAGGCGCGCAATCTCCCCTTCGTCGGAGCAGAGCCTCTCATACTCGCCGATTCTCTTTTCATTTGCCCTTGACATCTCCTCCAGCCTGGATGAGATTTTGCGTTTCGCGGATCTCACGCGACCGTCGAGCAATGGGGCCGTGACCGTGATTCGCGCCGCGTCGAGTGAATTTGAAACATCAAGCGCCTTAGCGCCACCGAGAAGAATTGGATATAGAGTTACATAGTTCTCTATAACCTGAAATATCGCCCTTCCTTCGCATGTCTTAAAAAAGTCGAGCCCTCCAAGTATGACGTTCATGTTCCGCATATCACCGGCGCAATGAGCCTTTATCGCTGAAATCAGAGGTTTGCCAGCTCCCCTGACCGAGGACGCCGCTTCAAGCGCATCCTCAGACAAAGGGTCGAAGTCGTCAAGTGCAACCCTGCCGACGCTTGGAGGCGGTGTGTATCGACTGCCCGGAATAATTGATCTGTATCTGTTGGAGTCAGGATATATGTGTTTAGCAGCCTCTATCACAACATAATCCTCGTCCAGTATCATGATGTTGCTGTACCTCCCCGATGCCTCGAATAGCAGGTACCTGCTCTGGAAGAAACCGGCGCCTATGGCTCTGCGAAACCCTATTCTCAGAATCCTGTCACGGTTCAACGAGACCGCGCCCGTCAGCTCGGCGCCGACTATGTGGGACTTCACCGCGTCGCTTATTGGAGGACGCGCGGACGACGCATCGGAAAGCGCTCGTATCTCATGGGGAGATACGCTGCATACGCCATAATTTTCAGCGTTCCATGAGAATAACAATACCCTGTCTCGGGAGAAGGAGAGGCTAAGCCAGAGGTCCCGAGCGTCAACCCGCCTGACATGATTTCGAGCAAACTCATCGTAAATATCCCTTGCCTGCACAAAAACAAGCTCCGGCCCTAACGCCATAAAATCACCCCGCTACTTAAATTTCCCCAAAAATGCGCGCGTCAAAAATAATGAGATAAAGCGCTTGCAGGGCGTTTGCCTTATCTTTTACATGATAGCATTATACAATATATGCCAGAGGGGAGGTTTCTCCGATCAAAGCATTAAAATCATTATTTTTTCAGAATAACCTTAAATGACAAGAAATATAATTTAATCCTCTCGTATGCTATACTCTCATGGAAAAATTTTTCATTCACACGAAAAAAATCGTGTCACGAGCACATATAAAGAGAAACAAGATACAATGAAACAAATAAGTTTAGGAACCGCTGAGGAATGGCTCGCAAATAACTACAGCATGGAATTTTAATAAAGTGAGTGACAGTGCTATTTTATTTCTTGATTTGCTGTAGTTGTTTTCGTACGACTCCTAAATATTCTTCGGGCGAAATGGAGCGAATTCGTTCTTCGGCTTGACTCACGCTGTCATCCTCCGGCTTGACCGGAGGATCCACTGGTCTGCAAAAACCATGAGCCGTTCCTTA
>JAISRE010000149.1 GCA_031273805.1 Synergistaceae bacterium
TCGCTATCCAGCCTAACCGAATATGTGGGGACAGGTTCGACAGGTCCAGGATCGTTTATATCCTCAAAGTGCGCTGTAACGACCACCGGATAACTCGGCATCGTGAATGTAGTGTCCGCATTGTTCACGTTGGCGAACGTGACTGGCCGATCGGCGGTCCAGTTTTTGAATTGTTTGCCCTCCGGAGGAGTTCCGGCATAGATATTCACTGTCTCTCCCTGCTGATACTCTCCGCCTCCTGTCGCTCCGATTCCATCGCTAACCAGTTTAACCGAATATGTGGGGACAGGAATGGAGATCTTCTTGACAAAGTATAGGATGCTATCCTCGGGACCGTTCTTTTGGCCCAACATGTCATAAACTTCGTCATACGCCCCAAAATAGGAATCGATTGTTGCAGGATCGCTGGCGCCGCCGATTGCAACGTAAATTTTTTCCTCAGATCTTCTAAAGATGTATTCATATCGGCCGTCGCCTTCGTGGATTTTTCTATCTATTTCGGCGCCCTTAAGTCTCTGGATGACCGTTTTGTAGGCTTCGAAAGACTTCCGGCGGACTAAATTTTCGTCCACCATGTAGTAGAATTCCTGTGGAGACTCCCCATCCTTATCAAACCCATCCTCATCAAGATCGAAGTTGATATCAGGGGCTATATGCAAACCTCCGATATAATAAGCAGAATAGCCTCTGAATTCCTGAGCCATTGCCCATATCCCTTTTCCCGCCACATCCTTAGCTTGTTCCGACGAAGAAGTTTCCGTCAACTTCCCGCTCTCGTTGAGGAAAAAATATCGCCCCGGGATGCCGTGAGGCGCAACATTGTTTTTGTAATTATTATTTAACACGTCTATCGTGCCATGACTATGAATGGCCACCATGTCAATCGTCCCGTTATCCAAGAACACCTTGAACTTGTCATAAAATTCTTTGTTGGGGTTATCGATGGTCAATCCGGCGTTGATCACTTTACGAGAAGGCAAAACGGATTTAATGGACGACGAGCCCTCCTCCAAAAGTGTGAGATATTCACCTGTAGTCCCAGAGAAAAACTTCTCTCTATCGGGCTCATTCCAAAGCTCCTGGATTATGTCGTATTGTTTACTTTCCTGGGTGAGTTTTCCTAAGAAATCACACCACGCTTCGACTTCGGGCGGACAAGAACCATCGGGTTTGTGTCCGCCTGACAGGTCTTGTGCCCACTTATCAGCCTCGATCATAACCCAATCCAGCACTATATTCCTTTCTTTTAGGTCATCCAGCAAATTTACCATATATCCCATACTATACTGCGAAAGGATTCCTGAAGTCGGCATCAAGTCAACGAACCTATTGCCGTCGCGTACCATTGTGACTCCGAGCTCATCCACGAGGCTCATCAGTGTTTGATAACTACCTTCCGTATCTTTACCAGGTACACCAAATTCATTCCCCCACCACAGCCTGCGAAAATGCGTCTCAACGCCCCACATGAACTCCTCCTGCCCCGACGCTGCCGAAGAAAATGAAACGACCAGAAGAACGACTAACAAACACATAATGTTGCGCTTCAACATTGTAAATGACCTCCTTATTTTTGATAACATAGAAGGTGATTTCAACTAAACCAGCCAGTTACAGTACAGTGAGGCGGAGGCAGCAGAGACTGTGAAGTATTGCTATCACTCACATGTTCAATGCGAATTCGGCATGGAATCCATAAATTCAGTCATACCATGTGTTGAGCGATTCCGATGCGCGTGCCCACTGTACTGTAACCCTTAGTTCCTCAGTTGGCGTAAGTGTAAAAACGCCAGGAATACTCCACGTTTACATTCTCGCCGCTGTTGTCGTCAAAGCTGAACAGGATTCTCACCTGCCCTATATCGTCGGCTTTAACAGCTGTGAATGTCACCTCTCCCTCGATAGCCTCGCCCTCGGAGATGGGGACATTTATATTGTCGCTGAAGAGCGTATCGCCTTTTTTGGAAAAAACCTCGATCTGCCGCACCTGAGCAACGTCGTTCGTTGTTTTCCTGACTGCCGCCACAGCCGAGTTCTCAGGGTCGACGAAGCGCCATTTGAGGCCTGTGACGCCTGTCTCTTCTTTGATAAGTTCAACGTATGGGACGCTCTTGCTCTCCATCTGGTTCTTCGTTGTGCGAAGCCTGGGAAAACTGCCCTCAGTGCGGACATCGCCGAGGGCAATTGTGAATTTGGTTCTGGATAAATAGGCCTCGCTGTAGTCGTAGAATTCACCGTGGCGGTCACGCTCATCCACCATACAATAGTAGTTGTTATCATTGTGCCTTACTATTGGAAATTCCCTCTTGCCGGAAAACCACGTCACCCCGACATATTTATCGTTGGCATCATAGAAATCGGCGGCGATTCTGCCACTGGGGTTGAGCGTCAGAGTGCCTTTCGGGGCCGCTTCGTCGAATGGCGCCACCTCGACATATATGTAGCGGAAATCAGGCGGCGTCATCTTGCCCCTGTTGGGGCGATAATTACTCGCGCCATCGATGAGATATGACGTTGTCGTGTGCCTCAGAAACACATACGGCGCCGCCTCGCCCGGCGTCCGCGCCACGAAGATCAGCGCTATGGTAATGAAAGCCGTTAACACAAGATACGCTGTTTTACTTTTCATCATAATCCTCCTTGAGGTGGCCACTGTTGTCAAGACCATTATAGTGCGAAGTTTGAGTACAAGCGCAGTAAGAGTAATTTATTTCGGCTTCGCCCTCATAGATTTGCCAGTGCTTCGTTCATAATTGGCCTTAAAATCCCTGACAAGTCAACTGAACCTCTCCCGAACCACTGAAAGTAATCACGACCATCATAAGCATCAAACTTTCCGGTGCGGTCATTGTAATGTATTGATCTCCTTTCTCCTTTATAATTTGGATCGTATATATAAAAATTGACATCGTCATTACGGTCAATTTCAAAGCCAAAAGCAACAACCTGGTGAGCATTACTAGCGTCCTTTCCTGTGCCTCCTTTGTTCATATAAATCATTACTGGTCCAGAATTAGATAAGATGTTTTGCGTTAATCTCCTCATGACAAAATGTTGTGCTTCAAATGCCTTTTCAAACCTGAGCCAAGTTTCATCATCGTTCAGACGGACATGAGAGTGCGCCGCAATATACTGCTGCTGGGCATCGTTCTTAAATCGATCGTTTAATTTACCGTTTTCTCTTTCATTTTCGTAATACCAAATGGCAAAACATGACATTCCTAAACATGATCCATCGGGGGTAAGATCAGATCTAAAATTTTCAATGCGAAAACCATCTGAAGAAGGTGAAAAATCCCAAAAAGCAGAATGCGTGCCATTAAAATCAATTGGTATTATTGTCAAATAATTGGACGCATGAAAAGTGACGAAGGTCGCTGTTTGTTCAAGAGTATCAATATTAATTAACTGACAGGGACTTATTCTCCCACTTTCCTCAACATAGTACGGAACGATGATTCCATAAGCCGCTGTAGATGGCACTGTTATCTCGACAGGAGCGCCGAAATCTGATACGCCATCGCCTTCCAGCATAATAGCAGAGCCGCTCCACGTGCCGTTGTTTGGGGTCATGGAGCCGGTGTTGTATCCCAGCCTAATTTCCGTGTCCGACTGCAAAGCGCCCACCGGGAAAGAAACTTTCACTCCATCTATTGGGGCGCCTGTATTACCGGCTTCTATCGTTCCGCCGCTCGCTCCAATCACCTTGGAAACCACAACCACATCTTCGCCCGGATAATAAATGACAGGCTCGACGGTAACCGTATCCGAGGGGTCGTCCGCGTAATTTTCGCCGCTGTCTCCGCCCCCGCCGCAGCCGCCTGTTATCGCGGCGAACGCCATAAGCGCCAAAACTACCCACAACAGCCAAATGCTTCTCTTCATCTCAAATACCTCCTAAGTTTTAGTTTATTTGCCGTGATACAATTGCGATCGTATGACCCAGAGCAGTGGTACGTTGTCCCCCCCTTCTGTTGCCGATGTTTAGCTTCGCCGTCGCTAAACATACACATATACCCCAGCGCGCGGCGCAAAACACACGCACACACGCCACATACGAAGCCATGCGCCTCGTAAAAAGCTATATTTATTATTTTTTTGCTCGTTTGAATCATTCGGGAGTTGGCAACACGAGCCGACGTTTTTCGAGCGGCGGTTTGGACTAAAAAATTACCCAAGAGGGAGAGTGCTTGCTTGCTTGCTTGCTTGCTTGCTTGCTTGCTTGCTTGCGAAAATTATGCTCGGTCCGTTTTGTGAGGCATCAGTAAAAACCATTAGTTTTATCCCCAGTCAACACATAACGTAAGTTTTTAAACCATAAGTAACGTTAGCATATTTTACACAGGATCGCAAGCGATCAAAAGCAGCAAAGCAAATGAGGAGTTACTGTCCAGCGGTGTTCGGCTTTGATATTGCTGGCTCATCGTCGGGGATTGATTATTCTGCCGCCCGCGCGAAACGCGCGAAAAGTCACCCGACAGGCGCCGCTCGGCGGTATTCCTCGATCCGGCGCTGTCTGATCCACTCGCCGAGTTCGGGACCTTTGAGGTTCTGAGGCGCGTCCTCCCCTCTTACGCGATCCATGACCTCGTAATATCGCTCGCAGTTCTCCAGGAACTCCGGGATATGCCCTCTGTCCGCGCGGATTATCGCGGAAAATCCATCGGCGCCTATGGGATTTCCGCGTATGCGATACAGCAGATCGACGATCTTGCCGGGCTTGGTAACGACGAGTGCCCTCATGTGTTCAGTTATGGCGCATGAGGCGCAAAGAATCCAGCGCTTTGGGAGCGTCATCCGGCGGTTCCACTCACGGAGTGCATCGAGCCCCAGAGATTCGTGCCCATAATAATGCGGCCGTTCACTAACCGGGGTGAGAGCTTTGCCCAGGTCGTGAGCCAGCGCGGCAAAGCGAACTTCCGTTCTGGCCGTCACTCTTGCGACCTCATCCAGCACCTTCATCGAGTGCTCGAAGGCGTCCCCCTCCGGATGATGCTCATGCAGGTGATACGCCCCCTCAAGCGCAAACACCTGCGGATAAACGACGTCTAGTATCCCGGCGCTCTGCAGATATCTGAAGAAGAGTGAAGGACGCGACCCGGCCAGCGCTCGCCGCAGCTCGTTCACTATACGCTCGCCCGGCTCGAGGGCTATCTCATCCCTGCACATACGCATCATGTTTATCGTGACGCCATCCACGGAGAAACCGAACTGCGCCGCCTGACGCGCCGCTCGAAGCGCCCTGACCGGGTCTTCGACAAAGTGCTCTGATGTCGCGCGAACGACGCGAGCCTCTATGTCGGAGACACCGCAAAAGGGATCTATAGTTTCACCGGTCTCGAGATCCAGTGCAATGCTGTTTATCGTCGTGTCGCGCCTGTTCAAATCCTCCTCGATGGTCGTGCGCGGTGAGTAAGATACGGAAAATCCGCGATACCCCGGGCCGCTCTTTCTTTCCCCTCGTGCAAACGCCACGTCGCACCACTCTCCATCGATGACGAGACGATAGACAGGGAACCCGGCGCCGACTCGAATGGCGTCAAACAACGAGCAGAACACATCCTCAGTCAGACCCGTGACGACATAATCCCTGTCGTGCGGCGAAACGCCGCGAATCTTGTCGCGCACCCAGCCGCCAACGATATAAACCCTGCCATGCGCGCTCCTTATCGTCCTTACAAACTCTAGTTCGTCCATAAGGTTATTAAATCAGCGTTTCTTTAGGGACATGCTGATTTATCATTAGAAGCCTAAAGGGTGAAGATTTAAACCCTTGCGGCGTCTGTGCTCCTAAACGACAATAACGTCGCTTAAGCGAATTAATCAACGTTTCCTCAGCTCAATACCGCCTCCGGGTCGGCGAATACGCTCCACATGTCAAAGGCTTCAGCGACTGCGGGCACAGTCAACTTACCGCAATACACCGCGAGTCCCTTGCACAGGGCTGCGTTGTTCTGACACGCGTGAAACGCTCCTTTGTCGGCAAGCATCAGCCCGTAGTGGCCGGTGGCGTTTGAGAGCGCCATCGTCGACGTCCTTGCATACGCGCCGGGCATATTTGCAACGCAATAGTGCACTACCCCTTCCTCTATAAACACGGGGTCGTCATGGGTGGTAGGGCGGGACGTCTCCGCAACGCCGCCCTGGTCGATCGCAACGTCGACAAAGACCGAGCCCGAAACCATCGAACTCAGATGCTCCCTCGTTATCAGCTTTGGCGCGGCAGCTCCGCCCGGAAGCAGCACGGACCCGATGACGATATCCGAATCAGCGATCTCATTGGCTATCGAGTGAGGGTTGCTGTATATCGTAACGCAGTTGGCCGGCATGATCTCCGACAGATACTCGAGGCGCCTGTGGTTGACGTCGGCAATCACTACCCTGGCGCCGAGCCCTGCGGCAATCTTGGCCGCGTTGGCGCCGACGACTCCCCCTCCCAGAACAAAGACCTTGGCGGGCGCAACCCCTGGTACTCCCATCGAGAGAACACCGCTGCCCCCAAACGTCTTGCCCAGATAGAACGAAGCCATGATGACCGACATTCTTCCGGCGACCTCGCTCATCGGCTGGAGCAGGGGCAAGCCCCACGGCTCGGCAACGAGCTCATACGCCACGCATATCGCATTAGACTTGAGACAGGCTTCGGTCAGCTCTCTGTTGGCGGCAAGGTGAAAATAAGTGTATATCAACTGTGAATCCCTCATCAGCGGATACTCGTCAGGCAGAGGCTCCTTGACTTTGACTATCATTTCGCACGTTTTCCAGATACTCTCAGCGCTGTCAAGTATCACGGCGCCAGCTGCGACGTACTCATTATCAGTAAACCCGGACTGCAATCCGGCGTTATGCTCCACGTACACCGAGTGACCGGACCGAACATAGGACAGAGTCGCGGCAGGAGTAATCCCGACTCGATACTCCCTGTTTTTTATCTCCTTGGGGCAGCCTATTTTCATCGTAAATTCCTCCTAAAATAAATATATATTGCAGCCGAAGGTTATTAAATCAGTGGTTCCCTAATCAGTGGTTCCTAAGGAATCACTGATTTAATGTTCTTCGAGCGAAATGGAGCGAATTCGTTCACCGTCGAAACGGTTGTTATGAAAATGGCCGCAGGCGTAGCAACGCTACGTTGAGGACCATTTTTGTGACAACCGTGAAGACGGTGAGCGAAAGCGCCCATTGCAGCCGAAGGTTATTAAATCAGTGGTTCCTAAGAAAATATTGTAACGGCGTCATGCCATTATACGCAAGAGCACATGGAGTTTATTACAAAGGACGATGTGAATCTCGATTTTTTTGAAACGATCTGTCATAATACCATAATACGAAATAGATAGTGATAAGTACATTTTTTTCGGGTGATGCCGACGAAATAAAAAAATTCAAGGGGTGATAGGCGTGAGTGACAAAAAATCCAGAGAGATCGATGATATTGACTGGGGGATATTGGACGAGCTTCAGAAGAACGCTCGCATCCCGTTTGAGCGGCTGGCCGAGATGATGGACATCCCGATCTCCGAAGTGGCCGAACGCGTCAAACTCATGGAGGATGACGGAATTATCATGGAATACCGGGCCGTGATCAATCCGAGGAAGGTCGGATACGCGCTCTCTGCCCTGATAAGCGTGTCCACTGATGGAAGCAATAGCGATCAGATCATAAACAACGCGCTGGAGGATACCCCCGAGGTCATATCGTGCTGGTCCGTAACCGGAGCAAGCGATTACCTGCTGGAGGTCCACGTCTCATCCCTCGAATTCCTGGAGGAGCTGCTGAGCGACCTGGCGCACCACGGCAGACTCACAACAAGCATAGTCCTGCCGCGTTATGCCAAAAATCGTCCCATCAAGCCACCCAGGCTGAGCATGACTGACTAGCGCTCATCCGAGGCGGCGTCGCGCAAGGCTGTTTTCTCCGGCGACAATAACGAGTCCCATTTCCCGCAGTCGACATCGTAGATCTTGTACGGGCGGCCCTTTACGTTTGGCTGATTGCCTCGCGTCACGCTGGCCGCGCCGTGCTCCGCCAGGCGGGAAAGTATGCGGCCCGCGCTTCGCGGAGTGATATTGAGATAAAACGCCAGGTTCGCGCTGCTGAAGGCGCCTATGCCGCGCTTCTCCTGTAAATCCATTATTTTTTGCAGGTTGGACGGAAAGATGCCGAGCCGACGCCCCATCCTCTCGATTGCGGCGCTTGGAACGCCGGTCATGGTTACAACCCTGCCGCTCACCATCGGTCCTATCTGGTCGCCGAGGTCATTGATAAGGTACGCGTAGTGACGTGAGCTTCGCATCGACTCCCTGAGCGCCCTCAGCGCGTTCTGCCCGGACGATACTATGTCAGCGCCAAGCCCCCAGCCGACGCAGACGCGCGGGCCTATTGCGTCGTGCAGGTAACTTGTCAGGAGACAGTTGGAGTACCCCTCTGTTATATCCTTGAGAGTCCCGTTCGAAGTCGTCAGCTCAAAAACGCCGCCGTTCCTCCTTATCACCATAGACATGCCGTTCTGTCCGTTGAAGCGCTCGAGACGGCTCAGAAGCGAGGCGCCCTCCGCATCGTCCGAGCCCTGCCCAGCCACTATTCCGGAGGCGACCATCGAGTCAACGAGCCTGCGGGATTGGATCAGGGCGCAGAGCGAACCGCACGCGTCCAGCATCGACGCCACGGATGGGAACAAGAGCTCGAACGGTATGCCCGACACTCTGAGAGAGTCCGCAAGATTGGTGAAGCGGGTCACTATCAGGTCTATTTTTTTCTCCCTCCATAGACGCAGCGACTGCTCCATCGTCATCTCGTAAGCAAACCCCAGACCCGTGGAATCCTGTGGCATGGGGTCGAAGAACGTTGGGACGTCTCCGCCAAATACATCGGCGAAATCAACGCGGGAATATGGCCTGTCTATCAGTATTCTCGACACAGATATCCCCGGAAATCTGTACAATATCCCCGCAAATGCCCTGTAGTAGTCCCTGTCAGTCAGCTCAAAATAAGCGCATGGCTTCAAAATGCCGCCTACATTGCTCACTATGTACGAGTATGGAAATCTTCCGCTGAAGATCAAGCCGTCAAACAGACGCGCGTTCTGCTCGTATATATGCGACAGATGCCTCATGGACGTATATGGCAGGTATGTGACGTCACATATATCGCTCAGCGCGTCGTGCGCCCTCCTGATCAACTCCACAGACCTCTCGGCGGATATAATGCCAATGGAAAGTCTCATGATAAGTCTCCTTAAGAAGTATGTCCCTACGGTTTGTGAAAATGGCCGCAGGCATAGTAGCGCTATGTTGAGGACCATTTTTGCGGCAACCGTGAAGATGGTGAGCGAATCCGCCCATTGCAGCCGAAGGTTATTTAATCAGCGGTTCCCTAAAAAGGATAACATAAATATCGGATTATAGCGTGATACAAAGACATATAAAACGACATATACGTCAAGCAGTATTTATCTCTCACGAATATTATTGCATATCAGCCGAGACCGGTTTGACCGCGTGACTCCGGCGCAACAAATGCGCCGCTATCCGCTACAGCTCAAGTAGGAAAGTGATACAATGACGCACGGACAAGGCGCCGGGCTATGTTGCCGGGGGCGTAGTCCGGTGAGACAGCTTCCCCGGCGAGAGGGGAGGTGATCCCCGATGAAGACCGGTACAAAACCGGGCGTGAGAAATAAGAATAACCCCCCGAAATGGGAGGCTATTCTGAAACTCGCAGAAGCCACCGTAAGGCTTCTGGCCGCTTTGGTTGAACTACTGCGCCGAATTTGGTGGTGATTCCTAAACTCTCGTCCGGTGAGTTACCGCTCATTCGGACGATTTTGTTGCGAGGCGTATCCTGCTCCTTGTCTGCGGGAGCCTCGCTTATATTATAAACGCATTCCAGAGGACTGCAAGGGGCGAACTTGAAGCACGTTTAGCAGTGAGCTTTTGCATATCGCACGGTCGCGCTTCTTAGGATACAATAAAAAAATCTCAGCATAAATAATGTATTGCTTAAATACACAAAGCGCACTTGCAAAAAAAATACCGATGCGCCATAATAACTTCACTTCAAAATCAAGTCCTTATATGTCCTAAATATCCCGATCATCGGGATAAATTATAAAGGAGGCGATATTTACATGTCATCTGCGTTGTTAACCGAGCTCATGTACTGTTTCTCTGTTTTGAGCGTCCTGCTCCTTCTGGGTACTTACCTGAGAGGAGTGGTCCCTTTTTTCAGGAAGCTCTTTCTGCCCGCGTCTGTCATCGGCGGTTTCATAGGGCTGCTTGCCGGACCGATCATATGGAGCGGAGGAGGAATTCCATTCCCGAAGGAGTGGATCTCCACCTGGGCCGCTCTGCCTGGAATACTCATCGTGCCTGTTGTGGCAAGCGTCCCTCTGGGGATGAAATTCGGAGGGGCCGGAAGTTCTGCGGGCAGAACATCGGCAAACATCCTGAAGATGTTCGGCGTATTGATGGCCGTATGCGCGGCTCAGATGCTGGTTGGACTTGGCGTAAGGCAGTTCTTCATGGTCACTCAGCCTGAGATGAATCTATACGCGCCATTTGGATTCGAGCTGTCACAGGGATTCTCCGGAGGACACGGCACGGCCGGGGTAATAGGCAGCTTCTACAAGGGGCTCGATCTTCCATACTGGGAGATAGCGCAGGGGGTGACTACGACTACCGCCACATTCGGAATCGTTGGAGGGATGATAATAGGCATCATAGCCATCAACATCGCCGCCAGACGGGGCAAAACCGCGATACTGAAAAAACCCGGCGATATTCCTCTGGATATGGGCAAGGGGTTTCAGCGCAACCAGGAGCTTCAGAAAAGTCTCGGCAGGGAGACGACTTACAACTCCTCCATCGACTCCATTACCTTCCATCTGGCAATAATCCTTGCGGGATGCGGGATAGCATATATCATAATGAACGCCGCGAAAAACAACGGCATTCCGGGACTAGGGCAGATACCGATCTGGGCATACTCCATACTCGTGATGTTCGTCGTCAACTTCGCGATACAGAAAATAGGGCTGGGCAGCCTGATCGACAACAAGACCAAATCCCGGATTGCCGGAATCTGCTCGGACTACGCCATTACGGCCGCAATAGCAAGTATGCCTGTGCGGGCCATAATGCGGTACATCACGCCAATTATTGTCATGGTAATAATCGCGTACATTGTGACATACTTGCTGGCGACGCTGTTGTGCTGGAAATTCTTCGACAACTGCCAATTTGAGCGGAGCATGGCAATTCTGGGGACCTGCACAGGCGTATTTCTTACAGGTCTCATGCTTCTCAAGATATGCGACCCGGACTATGATCTGCCGGTATTGAACGACTACTCCGTCGGTTTCTCGTTCACATCCGTCTTAAACTTCGTGCTTTTACCCATTACGGTCAATATGTTGCTGAAATACGGCTTCGGCCCCAATCTGGCATATCAGACGGGGCTCCTGGCAGCGTCAATGATAGTGATAATATTTGCCGGCGGCATCTTCGCTAAACCCGCCAGCGTCAAAGAGCGGGGGTGACAAAGTGAATAAACATCAAATGTTCGGCTATCTGACGCAAAATATCGGGATTATGAGACAAGCGTCGGACAAGATATGGGACTACGCAGAGACCGCGTTCGAGGAATTTCAATCCTCGGAGTTGATCAAAAACATCCTGTCCGAACGGGGCTTTGACGTGGAGAGCGGGACGGGGGGCATCGACACCGCGTTCTGCGCGACATTCGGAGAGGGCGGCCCAGTCGTCGGCATACTCGCGGAGTACGACGCTCTCTCAGGTCTGAGCCAAAAGGCAGGTCTGGCGGTGAGGGATGCGGCGACCCCCGGCGGCAACGGACACGGCTGCGGACACAATCTATTCGCCGGAGCGTCCCTCGGCGCGGCAATCGCCGTCCGTGAATATCTCGCGAGCAACAAACTGCGGGGCACAGTGAAGTTATTCGGCTGTCCCGGAGAGGAGGGAGGGTCCGGCAAGGCATTTATGGCCAGAGAAGGGGTCTTTGACGTCCTCGACGCGGCTTTTGCCTGGCATCCTATGTCGGTAAACGCCATCCTGGATATGAGTCTTTTGGCAAATTATCAGGTGCTGTACAAGTTCACAGGGGTGGCGTCGCACGCAGCCTCCGCCCCTGACAAGGGACGCAGCGCTCTTGACGCGGTGGAGCTCATGAACGTCGGAGTGAACTTCCTGCGCGAGCACGTCATTCAGGAGGCTCGCATACACTATGCGATAACAAATTCCGGCGGTTTTTCGCCCAACGTGGTGCAGCCGCACGCCGAGGTTTTGTATCTGATCAGGGCGCCCCGTACCTCGCAGGTGGAGGAGATTTACCGGCGAGTCAACAAAATAGCTCAGGGGGCGGCGCTGATGACTGAGACCGATCTGGAAATCCAGTTCATCAAGGCGTGCTCCAATGTTGTGCCGAATAAGACGCTCTCGAAAGTTCTCCACGATAACCTGACGATACAGGAACTGCCGGTCTATACGGCGGATGAGCTCAAGTTCGCGGGAGAGATAGCTAAGACCTCTCCCGGCGCCGCCAGTGCGGATCTGAACCGATATCTGAAGTCCCACCCGGCCGACCTGAGAGAGTGCATCAAGAGGTTGGAGGGCAAGCCCATGTGCGATATCGTTCTGCCCTTCTACCATGACGACCCCGATCAAATCCTGGCGGGCTCATCCGACGTGGGGGACGTCAGCTGGATTGCGCCGACAGCGCAGGTCGTAACCGCCTGTTACGCCTTAGGCACCCCGGAGCACTCGTGGCAGCTGGTCTCACAGGGCAGAACATCCGTCGGCCACAAGGGCATGCTGCTTGCAGCCAGGGTAATGGCCGGCGGGGCGGTGGACCTGTTCGAATCGCCGGAAATAATAGAGCGCGCCAAAGCGGAGCTGAGAGATCGCCTCGACGGAGAAACCTACCGCTCAGCCATTCCCGCAGATGTAAAACCCGTGGCCATCGGTAGGTTGTAAACTACAGGGAAGCGCCACAGGTTTCACCCGCACCCGCTGGGGGAACTTTTTAGAAATGTTCCCCCAGTCTTCTATTCTCCTTTCGTTTACCCAACGGATCATTTCGCAGAGCAAAAAAATTAAAAATGGGTCTGTGGTTTCAGGGAGCTCTTTACCGGCTTGACATACGTACTAGAAGGTATGTATAATCTGCCAGTCGTTCATGCTGTAAGGGGGCGGATCTGTGGCAAGAAAAACCAAGGAGGATGCACTCGAGACCAGGGAAAAACTTCTCGCCTCAGCGCTCGACGTAATGAGCGAGAAGCCTTTTTCAAACGTATCCATGAGCTACATAGCGGAGAGAGTGGGACTCTCTAAGGGCGCGGTGTACTGGCATTTCAAGAATAAAAACGATCTGCTGGTCAACCTGCTGGAGGATATCTGCTCAACTGCGGGGAGGGATCTATATAGATTCGAGGACTTCCCGGAAACCTTCGAGGGGCTGCGGAATTTTTTCAAAAAAAAACTGACCATTGCCATGAACAGCGTTCGAATCCAGAAGATAAACAGGCTGCTCCACCGGAGGCATGAGTGGCCAAACGAGGTTTTTGAAAGGGTAATCGCCTTCGTTCGCGACATGACACTGAACGAGCGTGAGATGGTGACCCTGATTATAGCAAAATCACAGCAGAGGAACGAAATCATCAGCGACTACCCCGCCGATGAACTGGCCATGCTGTTATCGGCAATATTTCATGGGCTTTTTTTCTTTCAGCTTCACGAATTTTACAAAATCGATCTCTCGAAGTACACTGATTTCCTCTTGGACGCGATTGAAAAAATGCTGAAGTATGAATCACACGACACAAATATAAATGATCGACAAAATACTCAGAGCGAAAGAGACGGTGTTACACAACAATGACATCCACCAACAGTAACGACAAATCATCCCGCCCCGGGAATTCCGGGTTGAAAATACTGAAGTCCATCGTTGTTTCAGCCTTAATTCTGACACTGGCATGGTTCACATGGTCGCACTTTGCCAATCAGTCAAACGGGGCACAAAATCACGGGGCTGCTCCGACGGCGCCTCCAGCGCCGACGGTCGTAGCGCATCTGGTCGAAAACGCCGACCTCGCCGTGGGACGCGAGTTCATAGGCAGGGTCGAGCCGATTCAGACCGTGCTGCTGAAGCCGCAGGTGCCGGGGCAGATAGCGTCCATCCACTTCAAGGAGGGCTCGGTCGTCAAGGAGGGAGACCTTCTATTCACCCTCGACAACAGGCAATACCAGGCGACAGTCTCACTGAGAAGGGCGGACCTCGCCAAGGCGGAGGCGAACTTCGACCGGGCTTTTAAATACAGCGAGCGTCTCAAGGCGGCGGACAAGAGAAGCGTCTCGGCGCTGGATCTGGACATCGCGGCAAACGATATCCTTCAGAGTAAAGCCGCTATAGAACAGGCAAAGGCGTCCCTCAGGCTCGCTCAAATCGACCTAGACTACACGAAGATAAAGGCGCCGATATCGGGCCGCATCAGCCGCGCGGCGTTTACAAAGGGAAACTACGTCACCCCGGCAGATGACCCGCTTGCCAGCATCGTCCAGGTGGACCCGATTCGCGTGACATTTGCCATACCGGACAGGAACTACATGGAGCAAATCGGCGCGTTTAGTTCGTCAGGGGCGGACGTATACAACACCACGCTCAAACTGGCTGATGGAAGCGCCTACGAGTTCAATGGCGAACGCGACTTCGAGGATATAACGATGGATGAGAGGACCGGGACGCTCATGATATACACGCGCTTCAATAACGAGCAGGGAGCGCTCATACCGGGCGCTATGGTGCGCGTTATTACCAAGCCCGCCAAGAGCCATATAAGCCCGGTTATCCCGCAGGAGGCGCTTCTCAGTGACTCCGGAGGCAGCTACGTATACGTGATAGACGAAAATAACACGGCGCACAGGAGGGCAGTTCAGCTTGGAGCGGAGATAGGCACAGTCCGAGAGGTAATATCAGGAGTCACTGCCGGCGAGAGGATAATTCTGCGAGGGCTCCAGAACGTGCGGCCTGAGATTACGGTCAAGCCGACGCTGCTGCGGAATGAGGACAGCGTCAAGACTCCAGCCGAACTGGCGAGTGAGTCCGGCTACGACCTTGCCGCAATCGGCTCCTCCGACGTTGTCTCCACTGACGCGCCCCAAAAATAGAAGGGATAATTGAGAGATGTTTTCCAAATTTTTTATCGACAGGCCAAGATTTGCTATGGTCATCGCCTGCGTCCTGATGATCGCGGGCGTAATAGCCGGGCTCAATCTGCCCATCAAACAGTATCCCGACGTGGCGCCGCCGACGATCATGGTATTCGCGGACTACCCCGGGGCGGACGCGGAGACTGTGGCAAACACCATCGCCGCCCCCCTGGAGGAGGCCATGAACGGCGTAGACGACATGATCTACATAAACTCCACGTCAAGCAACTCCGGGAGCTACCAGCTCACGGTTACGTTCCGGACAGGGACAAACGCGGATATGGCGCTGGTGAACGTGCAGAACAGAATTCAGCAGGCCGCTCCCCTGCTGCCGCCCGAGGTCACACAGAGGGGCCTCACAACGCTGAAATCATTCTCTAATATGTTGGGGTTCGTGGCGCTCAGCTCTCCAAATGGAACGAGGGACCAGCTCTTCCTCCTGGACTACGCGTTTAACAACGTCAGCAACTTTCTCAAGCGCGTGCCAGGCATCGGGGATGTCCAGGTATTCGGCGCTCAGTACAGCATAAGGATATGGCTTGACCCAGACAGGTTGGCCTCGCTCGGTATAGGGACGTCCGACGTCGCATCCGCAATCTCCGACCAGAACAGACAGGCGTCGCTCGGCGCCATCGGCTCGGGTATGGGGAACACGGGAGTTGACAGCGCGATAGTCTACTCCCTCACGACGCGGGGACGCCTCACAAACGTCCGGGAGTTCGAGGATATAATAATTCGCGGCACGGAACAGGGCGGCGCCGTCAAGCTAAAGGATGTCGCCCGAATAGAGCTTGGCGCTGAGAGCTACAGCATGAGCGCCAACCTGAACGGCTCTCCGAGCGCCATGATGCTCCTCTCTCAGGCGGCCGACGCAAACGCCCTGGATGTCATGACAGGGGTTCGCGACGCGATCACAGAACTTGAGAGAAACCTTCCTGACGACGTCGAGTTCGTCATCGGCTACGACTCCACCGACTTTGTCCGGGCGACGATTATGGAGATACTGTCGACTCTGGCGCTGACGTTTTTTCTGGTGGTGTTCGTGTGCTATCTCTTCCTCCAGGATTGGCGCGTCACGCTCGTGCCTGTCGTGGCGATACCGATATCGCTGACCGCCACCTTCATAGGGCTCTCAGTGCTGGGCTTCAGCATCAACATACTGACTCTCTTCGGCCTGGTCCTGGTTATAGGGACGGTCGTCGACGACGCGATCATAGTCGTCGAACGAGTTATATTCGTGATGGAGCGCGACAAGTCTAACTCCGTCGACGCCACGATTCAGGCAATGCGCGACGTAACCGGGCCTATGACGGCCACCACACTCGTATTCCTGGCGATATTCGTTCCGGTGGCCTTCATGCAGAGCATCACAGGCGTCATCTACCGCCAGTTCGCCGTGACCATCTCGTTTTCAGTCGTATTCTCCCTTATAGTGGCTCTGACGCTCAGCCCGGCGATGTGCGCGCGAATGCTGAGCGGCGTGAAGCCAAAGACGAAAGGCCCGCTCGCCTGGTTCAACAATGCGGTCAAGGTTGGGACGAAGGGCTATGTGGCAGGCGCTATGTGGATCGCCAGAAAATCAGTCGTCACGATACTGCTCTTCGCAGCGGTCCTGTTGTCGTCAAGATATTTATTCACTACCATGCCGACCGAGTTCATCCCTGATGAGGATCAGGGCGCAATCATGACCATGATACAGCTGCCGGAGGGCGCCTCTCAAAGCAGAACCAGAGCGGTTTTGAACGAATTGATTCCGCAGGTGAGGGAGATCAGGGGAGTCAAGTACGTCATGTCAGTCGAGGGATTCAGCATGATGGGCGCCGCGGGTGAGAACGTCGGCATGGTCGTCATGGCGCTCGAAAATTGGAGGCTCCGCCAGACGCCGGACACGAGCCAGAGCGCCATCATGATGAAGGTCCGGGGGATAGCCGCAGGCATCCCGGAGGCCACCATCAACGTAATAGCTCCGCCGGCGATATCAGGACTGGGCATAGCGGGGGGACTCGAGATACAGCTCCAGTCGAGGGTCGATAACGACCCGGCGAGGCTGGCGTCCGTGATGGGCGAGTTCATAGCCAAGATCAGCCAGTCTCCGGAGTTCATGTACGCATTCAGCAGTTATACGGCAAACACGCCGCACCTCTTCCTCGACATAGACAAGGAGAAGGCTGAGATGATGGGCGTTTCGGTATCGAACATATTCTCGACGCTTCAGACATACTTCGGAACCGCCTACATCAACGACATAAACATCGGCTCTCAGGTAAACAAGGTAATGCTTCAGAGCGACTGGATGTACCGCGGCACGATGGAGAGCGTCGGCAATATCCACGTGAACAGCGTGACGGGGGCTCTCGTTCCCATACAGACCTTCACGACGTTCAGACAAACCCAGGCGCCAAGATCCATCAGCCGTTACAACCTCTATCCGGCGGCGCAGATCACCGCGCTGATGGCCCCGGGCGCGTCGACCGGACAGGGCATGGATCGCGTACTGCAGATCTCCGACGAACTCCCCGACGGGTATGTTTCGGAGTGGTCAGGTATGACCTACCAGGAGCAGGAAGCTCAGGGACAGACCGTCATGATAATTGTCATAGCTCTGATGTTCGGATACCTCTTCTTAGTGGCGCAGTACGAGAGCTGGACGGTGCCTCTTGGAGTCATCTTCTCCCTCCCGGTGGCGCTGCTGGGCGCTTTGATAGGACTATTCATAATGAAGCTGTCCTTAAGCATCTACGCACAGCTTGGCATACTGCTTCTTGTCGGGCTGGCCGCCAAGAACGCAATTTTGATAATAGAGTTCGCGCAGGAACAGCACGAGATCCTGGGACGCTCGATACTCGACGCCGCAGCGGAGGCGGGACGTGAGCGATTCAGGTCCGTTATGATGACCGCGCTCACCTGCGTCATCGGAGTCTCTCCGATGCTGGTGGCCGAGGGAGCGGGAGCTGCCAGCAGGCTCCACGTCGGAACCACTATGTTCTTTGGAATGAGCATGGCGACAGCCTTCGGAATATTCCTGATACCGGGGCTGTATGTTGTTCTGGAGTCAAACAGGGAACGCGCGAAGCGATTGATCTCCAGCTTACTTTCGAAAAAATCGGAGGCATGATATATGAAAATCATAAAAATCGTCCTGATATCCATGCTGCTCCTGACGGCATCGCTCTCCGTCCAGTGCCTTGCGGACGATGTCACGGCGTCTGACGACATCGACGTCAGCAACGGCGCCTGGGAGATACTTGTCCGAAAGTACGACAACCCATATGCCGCCGTCACCTCTCAGGACACCCCGGACTCGATGTCGATCGAGGTACTGGCGAGCTGGTGGGAGACGCTGGAGGATGAAACACTTACAGAACTGATTCTCTGGTCCCTCGATAACAATAAGGACCTTCAGGCGGCCCGGGCCAAAGTCACCGAGGCGAGGGCGACTCTGGGCATCAGCAAGACCGCAACGCTGCCCTGGCTGGACAATACTGACAGCTGGACTCGCGGGAAGACGCCCGTGAACTCCACGGGCAATGGAGTGCCCGTGGAAATCTATCGCCTTGGTATAGACGCGAACTGGGAAATCGACATATTCGGAGGACAGAGGGATAAGGTCAACGCGGCGTCCGCAGCGCTGGAGGCCGAACACGCTTCCATGCACGCCGCCTGGGTCACGCTATCCTCCGAGGTGGCGCTGAACTACCTCACCCTGCGCACACTGCAGGAGAGGCTCAACATCGCAAACAATAACCTCGCGCTCCAGGAGGAGACGCTGGAAATGCTGAGCTCTCAGTACGAGGCGGGGCTTATGGACTCGCTCGCGCTGAACCAGGCACAATATACGGCCATGCAGACAAAGGCCTCCATACCTCCAATAAAGGCGAACATAGAGAACGTCATGAACTCGCTCGCAATACTTGTCGGCAGAGTGCCCGGGAGCCTGGAGGAGATGCTGGATAAACCAAAATCTCTGCCAAGGCCTTACGCGGTCAACCTCGTAGGTATTCCAGCCGACGCAATCCGCCAGCGCCCCGACATCAGGGCCGCCGAACGCCAGCTCGCGTCTCAGATAGCCCGCAAGAAATCCTCGGAGAAGGACCTGCTTCCGAAGTTCACCCTGTTCGGCTCGATAGGCCTGGAGTCCCTCAGCACCGGCAATTGGTTCTCGAGCGACAGCTTCTCATACAGCTTCGGACCGAGGATAACGCTCCCGATATTTCACGGAGGCGCCATCAGGAAAAATATAAAAGTGCAGACAGCCAGGGAGGAACAGTACCTCGCCGCCTACGAACAGGCTGTCTTGGGCGCTGTCGCTGAGGTGAGAAACGCCCTTGCGGAGAACACGCAGGAGATCGAACGGAACAACTCCCTGCGCTCAGGCATAGCCGCAGCGAGAGCCGCGCTGGATGTGGCGGAGGACAAGTATAAAAACGGCCTCACCGATTTCAGCAACGTCATCGGAGCTCAGTCCGCGCTCCTCTCCCTCGAGGATCAATTTACGGTCAGCGAGGGACAGATGACGTCAAATATCGTTCGCATATTCAAGGCACTTGGAGGCGGTTGGGCGCCGATGACTGCGGAGAACGCGCAGGCTGATCCGACGAGATAGCATGGCTTTCAGGTATAACACGGATATAGGTCAAAACTTTTTGCGCGACAGGTCTATAGTCGACTGGATGATGGCGTGCGCGCGCCTGACCTCGCGCGATATTGTGCTCGAGGTCGGTCCGGGCAACGGGGTGCTGACGAGAGGCATCCTGGGGACCGAATGCTCCCGCTTGGACGCCATTGAGCTCGATACCCGCTTGCGCGGCGACATGGAGGCGATAGCAGACTCCGACAGGCGGCTCGCCCTGCACTGGGGGGACGCTGTCAATTTCGATTATTCGAGGTTGACCCCGCCGCCCACCCATGTAATAGCAAACCTGCCATATCACATCACAACGCCTCTGATCTGGAGATTGATAGAGGCGCTCTCCGGGTCCGGCCTGCGCTATATGCTGGTGATGGTTCAGGTCGAGGCCGCAAGTCGGCTGACAGCGGGCGCCGGTAATCGGGACAGCAATCCGCTCGGAATAACTCTCTCCGCTATGGGAGAGGCCTCGGTGAAACGCAGGGTCTCTCGCACCGCATTCTATCCGACGCCGCGTGTGGACTCCGCCATTGTGGAAGTAAAATTTTCCGGCGATAATACCTCCATTCTGGGGCTGCCGCGCGACAAAATATGGCGCCGCCTGCTGTCAGGCTCATTTGCCTCCCGGAGAAAGACGCTCGTGAACAACTGGTGGGGATCATTCGGGATACCAAAGGACACATCAACTGATATACTTGCCTCACACTCGCTTGGGAGCCTCTCCAGACCAGAGGAGATATCAGGAGCGAGCTGGACGGCGCTGTACATGGACGCTGCTCTGGCATCCGCCATCGACAATAAGGACACGAGCTCCGATGCCAATGATTCGTGTCAATAAAAAATTTGGAGGTTTTTTGTTTGAGAGACTATAAAAACGGTATATACTGCGTGGACTCCGGATACGAGGTGGAGGGATTGGCGGCCATTCACATCATACTGAGCAACGGGCGGGCCGCGATTGTGGACACGGCGAACAACGCCTCGATAACCCGGCTGACAAAGGCGATGGACGAACTCGACATAGCACTGACAAACGTGGACTATATTTTCCTGACGCACATCCACCTGGACCACGCGGGAGGCGCCGGCCTGTTTATGCGGGAGATGCCCTGCGCGCGTCTTGTGGTTCACGAGCGCGGCGCGCGGCACATGATAAACCCGGAGAAACTTATTCAGGGAACAGTCGAGGTTTACGGTAAATCCAAAGCTGAGAGGCTATACGGCGAAATCATTCCTGTTCCGTCCGAGAGAGTCGTCGTCCCGTCCGACGGAGACGAGATACAGATCGGCGGAAGAACGATAGTATGCATGGACACGCCGGGACACGCGCGCCATCATCTGGCATTTTACGATACATCCGCCAACGCGGTCTTCGCAGGCGACGCGTTCGGTCTGTCGTGCTTTGAATTCTCCGGCAGAGATCGAAGCTTCGTCATGCCGACCACCTCTCCTGTGCAGTTCGACCCGGACGCAATGCACAGGTCTATAGACAGGATAATCTCAACGCGGGCGGACCATCTCTATATCACTCACTTCGGGGAGATTGCAGGCCAGAGCGGCGCCGCGTCGGACCTCCACAGGCTCATCGACGATTATATCAAAATCGCGCAGGAGTCGAGCGGCGACGTGGAGCAGATCAAAAGGGGGCTGGAGACGCTCTTCAGGGAAGAGGTTATCCGGCATGGAGAAACGTCCAGCCCCGATATGGAATCGGTCGCCGTCAAAAGCACCGTGGACCTGAACGCAAGCGGTTTGGCAGTGTGGTACGCAAAGCAAAAAAACGTTTAACTTTTTACAATTGTCTATTTAGGGGCGTTTCACAATAAGGTGTTATAATGTCCAGGGAAGCGCTAATTAAACCGCTAGCGTTTGCATGTGTTTATGACAATTGTATGAGTGCTTATGTAATGGCTATTCTGTTGCCGGAGGTGTCATACAAGTGCGAAATCTGCTTTTATTGCTGACTTTGATTCTGGTCGCGACCGGTACATATGCCACTTTGTCGTTCAACTCGTATAACTCGCGGAAATCGCAGGATCTGCGGGACGGATACTACACAGCCGAGTGCAGTAACTTCTTTCACGGCTGGAAGGAGTACCTCACGATATACGTAAATAACGGAAAAATAGCCACCGTAGAGTACAACGCAAAAAACGCGAGCGGCTTCATAAAGTCCTGGGATATGAACTATATGCGCGTCATGAACAAGACGGACGGGAATTACCCCAACAAATACACGCGAGTCTATGCCGCCTCACTGCTGAACAGGCAGAATGCCGATGAGGTGGACGCAATGAGCGGCGCAACCGAGTCGCACGCGTCATTCCAGAAGCTGGCGAACGCCGTTATCAGGCAGGCCAGGAACGGGGATAAAACGGTGGCGTTTGTTGAAGTCTCTTACAACTGAAATGGTTGACAGCTCGCCCTGTCGCGGCGCGATTTTTATGCCGGCAGGGCTGAAGAAGCTAAATGAAAATAAATAACAGCATTACGGCTAGAATTTTGTTTATGACGCTGCTGGCCGTTATCACTCTCGCGGTTGGGTTGGTAACGGTCATGACGTACTTCATGAACTCTCTCACCAATACTATTCTGCTGGGCATCATGCAGCCAATCGCCAAAACTGCGGCGCAAAGCGTCGAGGGAAATCTTCACATGATGGCGGACCGATTCCTCATGATTCGGGACAACAGCGCCCTGACCTCGCGGAACGTCGGCATATCCAGCAAACAGGATGTGCTCGATAACGCAATCTCAGGTATCGAGTTTGTGTGGCTGGGTCTTTACGATGTAAACGGATACCTGACGACCGGCAGCGAGGAGAGTCCGCGCAGCATCTTCGGAGACAGACTGTATTCCATCATGCGGGAGACGGACAACCTCGTCATTGCCGACACATCCGTGGGTTACAGCGGTCTCGAAATCGTGATGGGCGTTCCGCTGAACATGGAGAGCCCTACAGGCAGCGACGACCTCTCGGCGCACGAATCATCCTATCTGGTCGGCAGCTACAAATATGACGTGTTGAGCGACGTCTTGGGCAATATCAACGTAGGGGCCAACGGAATGGCCTTCATCATCAACGCCTCCGGCGAACTGATAGCGCACAGGGACCAGGGAAAGGTATTCAGCCTGGAGCACATCACAAAAAGCATGGGACACTCGCCTGAACTGCGGGAAGTGCTCATGCTGATGCACCAGGGCCAGACCGGATCCGCCAAGATTCCGCACGTTGACGGAGAGATGTTCATGAGCTACGCGCCCATCAGGGGAACGCTATGGTCCCTGGGTATAGTTGCGCCGCGCAGCGATTTTCTCTCTGCGGTCCGCAACGCGATTTTTATAGGCGTATTCTTCACAACGCTGGCTCTCATATTCTTCACGCTGGTGATAGCGTTCTTTATTCAGAGAATACTCACGGTCCCGCTGGGCGCCATAACCGAAAGCGCGCACAGCGTAGCAGCCGGTCAGTTCGAGGACGGGATACTCCAAAAATTCATATCCCGAAATGATGAGATAGGACAGCTGAGCGCCGCATTTGTCAAGATGTCCAACTCCATCAGGAGAGTCATACACGACATCGGACAGCTCTCATTGGCGGCCCGCTCCGGTTCTCTCAACGACAGAGCCGATCCCGACGCGCACATGGGAAGTTATAACCTTATCATATCCGGCATAAACTCCACGCTGGATGTATTCTGTTCTCACCTGAACATAATGCCGGGCGCGCTCGCCCTGTTCAATAAGTCGCAGCAGCCGATCTACCTCAACAAGGCTATGGAGAACATACTTGCGCGTCATAGTTATCATCTGGACGATGAGTATCTGCTCCAGTCGCTCTTATCCTCCAAGCCCTCCTTCGAGGCGCTCAATCCTGGGGTGGCGGCGCTGTTCAACGTACTGCCGCCCGATGAGGACACCTACAGCGCGGACACGACTATCCTGGATAACTGGGGAACCGAGTGCTACTATACGCTGAGGCTCCGAAGAATTTCCGACGATACGGAAATAGAGGGCGGAGACGGATACGAAAAAACCATCTGCGTGATGCTTATCCTGAGCGATGTGACAATGTTGACTCGCGCCAAGGAGGACGCAGAGATGGCAAGCCGCGCAAAGAGCGATTTCCTCTCAAACATGAGCCACGAGATCCGCACTCCGATGAACGCGATCATAGGGATGACCACGCTGGCAAAGTCCTCCAACGATATCGAGAGGAAGGACTACTGCCTCAATAAGATTAATGACGCATCCACCCACCTTCTGGGCGTCATCAACGATATCCTGGACATGTCCAAGATAGAGGCCAACAAATTCGAACTGTCGCTGACCGATT
>JAISRE010000019.1 GCA_031273805.1 Synergistaceae bacterium
TGCTGATAGAGCCGCAAAAGTGTTGTCTCTCGCAATGTTCCTATGTTGTGAGGATACGCCAACATACAGGTTCAAGCCTTGGTCGGCGCGCCACAGGCATCCCCACGGCAGGGATATCCGAGCCCTTCCCGTCACCAACGAATACTACGGCTCCGTTCTCAAGGTTCAAAACTACTGTCAGGTAATGGTGACCCGCGCCTATCGATATTTCATCTATCGCTATGCTACTCAACCACTTAAGTGACGGTGAGCCATATTTTTTTACAAGCCTGCGTTTATGTATCTCCTTGACCGTACCCCAGGATATTCCAAGATGCAGGGACACATCCTGTATCGGCATCAGTTCGCACAATCCAAGGACGTAACGCTCGAATGTCCGGCTGTAGCTGCGCTGCTCATCCGCGAACACAACCTTGATTTGGCGCAGCTTGTTACAATGCGGGCAGTAGACGCGGGGTATATTCACTTCGGCATAATTCTTATGTGTCCCGGTTGGCAGGAGCATGATCCTGCGCCTTACCGAACCCCTTGGGCTGACCTCTCTGCAGCCGCATATAGGGCAACGTATCAAGCGTGACTGTGGGTTGATCTTGTATATGATCGCGCCTCCTTCATAGAAAGTTCTTTGATATGTGTAGTCGCTGATTCCCTGGCTGTGATAAAGTATGCTTGTGGACATGATTTTCCTCCGGTTAGTGTTTTGGTTGGATACTTGCCGGATATGATTATCATGTCCTCTTATTTATGGCAACTACTTCAAAGGCTTTTCCTAAAATAATTCTTGCTATTCAACCACAAACAATGGCACAAATGCTGATATTTACTGCTTTTCAAATGCCTGAATAGCCCTATGGCCGCATATATCAACGATGAACGCAATCTTGCGATGAGCCTTTATAATTAATGGAATTTGGGCTATTGTCATGTTTTTTGCATTTTTATTTTATAATATTTTAGGCTTTCCAATTTTGCATTTTACAGCGTATAATCAAAAACAATTTTTTTTGTGCTCATTATGGTTTATTGTCTTGTATGGCACAACATTTTTATTTTGGAAGCAACGAAGAAAGAATACCGGAGACGATTAGATTATGCTGACGGATATTGCCTTGTTCATTCAAGCAATAAATAAAGACCTTACATCATTCCTTTGGCAATCCTCAGAAAAAATGAGCGAATGCCTGCTAAAAAGTATTTTTATAGTCAATTTATTATTCTTTTTAAGAGGTTTGCTATTTACTATGCAGTTAGATGTGTATGAATATTTTTATATTGTATCCTCCTTGGTTTTGTGTGTATTTACGACATGCTTTTATTTTGTTTACTATAAATTTATAGAAACAAGAAAAGCGATAATAATGCAGGGGATTTCCTTTATGTTAGTCTCTTTCTTTTCAATATTTTTAGCAAAAATCAAGCTGATAATAATTATTATGGTGGTGTATCTGGTGGTTTTTGTATTTTCTTTGAAGAGAGGTAGGGTGGATGTGAATGTTGCGAAACGTTGGAATTCTTTTGGGATTTTAGTGGCAGTTATTCTATATGTGATTATTGGAATATTTATGCAATATCCAAACACAGGAATAAATTACTCTGGCATGCGAATTGCATTTATGTTTTTTATCATAATTTTGGTTAGATTTCTTCTGCAAACCAAGCGTAAAAACCAAAATGGTTTACGTGAAAATAAGATTGTATTATATATTATGTCTATTATAACGGCATTTGTAAATATAGCCGCAATGCCAATTTTCTTTGCTTGGTTCCCTCTGCCAGGATTTAACCCTGCAGGGCCTTTTGCAATGACACTTGAATATATATGTATGATTGCAATAACACCATTGTATTTAGAGTTGACAAGAGACTTATAATAGAGTTATAAACGCGGTCCCCTATAGCGAGACGGGCGCCTCGAAAGCTCCCGTCTCGTCAGTATTTGTACGCACGTTGGATTGGCGCTTGCAGTCTTGTAGTAGGCGCCAATCCGCGCCATTGATTCTGAATCAGCGATGCCCTTCCTTGTAAAATTTAGCGAAATCCTTATCCTGAATCATGATATGGTCCTTCAACCACCCAATCACGGTCTTATTGACCGCGATGTTGTTCGTAATGGTCGGTCCTTCTTTGATGTATTTCTCCTTCAGCTCGTGGAACGTGACTTTGTACGCTTCGTGATATTTTTTGTGTTTCGCGGCTTTGGGATAATTGGATTTAGCCTGCATATCCTGCTCGTCTGAAAAGTGTTTAGCAATGTATTTTTCGAGAAAATCTAGCGTTTCATTAACGCGGCTTGCATTTCCCGAATCCAGAAGAATTTCTATCTGTCGGAAAAGCTCCATGTGCTGCTTATCGATTAGTTCTATCCCAGTCTCAAGCGACTTGTTCCATAGCTTGAGGCCGCCCTCCGGAAGAGCTTTGATTTCGTTCTGCTTTGATTTATTCGATTTATTATCGCGCGCATTTTCTTCCATCTCGAAGAACTCCAACTGCTCGCGCAAATCGTCGGTGAGGTTAGAGAGGCTCTCCGCTCCTTGGGCAATCCGCTCCGCTGCCGCTGCGACTTCTGCCACTCCGGAGCGAATTTGGTCTCCAGCTTCTGCCGTGGTCGCCACTTTTGACGCAATGTTTTGCACCGCTTCAGCAATCTCCTCGCTCGAAGCGGCCTGTTCCTGAGAAACAGAAGCCAGGTCTTGAGTGGAGTCCGATATGTTTTTAAGATACGATATCATGCTCCCTATAATCTCCTCTGTTTTCGACGAGAGTTCCCTGGCCTCCTGTGACGCCGTTGCGTTATCGAGCGATATCTTAACGACGCCATCCAAATCTCCGGTTATGGTAGTCGCGAGCTCTGCTATGTTTTTTGCCGCAACGTTGCTGTCCTCGGCAAGTTTGCGAACCTCTTCAGCGACTACGGCAAACCCCCGCCCCGCCTCACCAGCGCGCGCGGCCTCTATCGCGGCGTTTAGCGCAAGCAAGTTCGTCTGGTCAGCGATGCCGCCAATTTGAGCTACAAAATTCTGTATCTGGCGCGTCCTCGCTCCCAACTCTTGTATGCTCTGAGCCGCTTCAGAGGCATTTTTCGCCACTCCGGCAATGCCGCTTACGGCGCTGTGGACCGCTTTCATCCCATCCTGGCCTGCGCTCAGCGCCTCGTTGACCTGGCGAGCGATGTCAGTGCCCCTTTCCGCCGTAGCCTGTGCCCCTGCCGCCACTTCCTCCACCGATGCGTTGACCTCTTCGCCGGAGGACGCGAGCGCGTTCAGGTTTGTTCCCATCTCATCGACGTTCGCGCGGAATTCCTCAACCGTCGCGTTGGTCTCCTCCGCCAGAGCCGAGAAGCCCTGAGCCGTCTCGGTAATTTGGTCGCTGGCGCCATTGACGGATTGAATCACGCTTTTCAGCTCAACGGACATGTTGCGCAGAGAGTCCCCTATATTCGCAAACTCGCCCCTGCCTTCGATCTTCAGGTCTACAGTCAGGTCGCCCTTTGAGAACTTGTCCACGCTGTCGCGAAGGACGTTGATAGATTTCGATATCCTACGGGCCAGCCAGAAGGATAAGGCAAACGCCAGCAGCAGAATCGCTATAGAAACTACGGACACCTCGATGATCGAGGACTTTATTTCGGAGCGCACGTCGCCGAGGGACTTTCCCGTGAAAAGCATGCCCTTTATCTCGCCCGACCCGGGGTCCTTGATTGGGGTATATCGGGTCAGATAAGGGGCGCCGAGGATATTTACCTCCCCGTAGTAATCCTCCCCTTTTTGCAGGACCTGGTCGATCACCTGCTGAGATGCGTCCGTGCCGACGATCCTTTTGCCATTCTCGGTAAAGGTGGTGTTGATCCTGGTCTTATCCGCGAACACAGTGGCTTCGGCCCCAAACAGAGTCTTGATCTGGTCCACCAGCGCTGTATCCTCCAGAGAGAGTGCCGCTCTCAACATACCAACCACCGCTCCGTTATATTTTATGGGAGCGCCGCAATAATAACCGAGCTTAGTGGACGTTGCCGACATGAACATATCATATTTGTTGCCCTGAAGAGCATTTTTCACGTCTGAGTTGTTTCCTATACTGTCTCCGATTCTTTCGCGGTCGTGAGGGCGAGCTAGAACCTCGCCATCGGAGGCGGCCACCATCAGGATATCTATTCCCGAAGCGTCCATCAGAGGTTTAGTCAAATTATATATCCCGTCTGTGTCCCGGTCGCGAACAAGGCGGCCAAGTTCGTTCATTTGAGACAGTTGATCCCTGAACGCCCTGACATTGCGCATCTCGTCTTCTATCGTCTTCTTGAGGCCCTCGATGGAATAATGCGCCTCTTTAGCCGCGTTCCTCTGCATAAAATTACTGAAAGATCTCATGGCTGTCAGAGAAGTAAAGATGACCGAGGCTACAACCAGAAAAAACGATACGAGGATAATTTGAGTTCCTATTTTCATATTATTAAACACTCACATAACCTCCTATAATTAACTTAATGATCAGTATTATAGCCTTGAGCTCAGTTCATAGCAAATACAATAATGTGGCTAACCCATCCTTAGTATCCTTCACCCTCACGAGATTCAGATTGGACCAGTATACCATTTAGTGCTATTATATTAAGGAAACGCTGATTAAATAACCTTCGGCTGCAATGGGCGTATTCGCCCACTATCTTCACGGTTGCCACAAAAATGCTCCTCGGGCGTAGCTCTGAATCGCCTGCGGGCTTTTTTGCGACAACCGTTTCGACAGAGAACGAATTCGCTCCATTTCGCTAAAAGAGCGCTAAATCAGTAATTCCATTTAAGATTATTGTTCTTTTTTTTTGTGATTGTTTGAGGAGGAGCTGATATGTCCTTGTTGCATGTGGGACTAGACATAGGTTCTACAACGGCGAAGGCGGTTGTTTTGGACGAGGACGACCGTATAATACACAGCAGCTACCGCAGACATTTCTCGGATATTCGCACCACTGCGGGCGGCATTATGAGCGAGATAAAAGAGCAGTACAGCGATTCGATGATAACTCTGGCTATGGCTGGTTCCGGAGCGCTGGCGCTTGCTGAGGGAATGCATGTTCCTTTCGCTCAGGAGCTGATCGCGTGTCGCGCCAGCGTTGAGAGATATCTGAGGGGGGTTGACGTCAGCATCGAGTTGGGCGGAGAGGACGCCAAACTCACTTTTTTCGGCAATAACGGCATCGACCAGAGGATGAACGAAACATGCGCGGGCGGAACGGGAGCATTTTTGGATCAGATGGCCATGCTGCTCGGCACCGACGTTGCCGGATTGAATGAGCTGGCTAAGAGCCAGCGCGCTATTTACCCGATAGCCTCGCGCTGCGGAGTCTTCGCTAAAACTGACGTCCAGCCGCTCCTTAATGATGGAGCGGCCCGCTCTGACATAGCGGCGTCGATATTTCAGGCCATCGTGAACCAGACTATAAGCGGGCTCGCGTGCGGCAGAAAAATCTCCGGTAACGTTGCGTTTCTGGGAGGTCCGCTCTATTTTCTCTCAGAGCTCAGAAAACGGTTTATCGAAACTCTGGGGCTCCGGGAGGATCAGTGTATATTTCCTGAAAACCCTCATCTGTTTGTGGCTATCGGCGCGGCGATACTGGGTAAAAGAAGCGGAGCGGTCGATATGGCCAGTCTCCACGACAAAGCCTCACTTTTACTGAAAAATAGCAGCGCGGGTTCAGTCAACGTTCTTCCGGCCCTCTTTATAAATGCGGAGGCTAAGGAGCGGTTTGAAAAAAGGCATTCGGCCGCTCTCGTTAAAAGAGTCGACTTCAGCCAATACAGCGGTGACGCATATCTGGGCATCGATATAGGATCGACAACCACTAAAGTCGTCCTGATCGGTCGCGGCGGAGAGCTGCTTTTTTCGCGTTATCGCCCTACCGGAGGCGGAGAGCCCATTCAAACTGTTCGGGAGCTCCTGATAAATCTGTACGATGAACTTCCGAAAAGTGTAAGGATAAAACGCAGCGGGGTTACCGGCTACGGGGAGAAGCTCGTCAAAGCTGCTTTTGGCATCGACATCGGAGAGGTCGAAACAGTGGCTCACGCTCTCGCGGCTGAGTTTGTCATACCGGGGGCCGAGTTCGTGATAGACATAGGCGGCCAGGATATGAAATGCCTTGGAGTAAGAGGTGGAGTCATACGTCGCGTCTTTCTTAACGAAGCCTGTTCCTCCGGCTGCGGGTCATTTCTGCAAACCTTCGCGGAGTCGCTTAAGATGACGCTCGAGGACTTTGCCGCCATTGCGGAGGAGTCAATGATGCCGGTAGATCTTGGCTCGCGCTGCACTGTATTTATGAACTCCAGAGTGCGTCAGGCACAAAAGGAGGGCGCATGTATCGCTGATATCTCGGCCGGCTTGGTCTACTCCGTCGTCCGAAACGCGCTCTACAAGGTGCTTAAAATCCGAAACATCGATGAACTAGGAGATAAGATAGTTGTGCAGGGGGGCGCCTTCAAGAATAACGCGCTTCTGCGCGCATTTGAACTGGTATCAGGCAGAGAGGTGGTGCGTCCCGAGATATCGGAGCTTATGGGGGCATTTGGAGTTGCTCTGGCGGCGCGAGACTCCGACTCCGGCGAGCCCGGAACAATTTTCGGAGTTCAGGCCGTCAAGGCATTGCGCGCAGAGACTGGGACCTCCAGATGCGGAGGATGCGGCAACAGGTGCATGCTCACAAAAACGCGATTCGAGGACGGGCGAATATACGTCTCAGGCAATCGCTGCGAGCGCGGCGCCGACAGCCAGAACAGGGCATCCGGCGAACTGCCCTCTCCTCCTAATATATTCAAGCGCAAATACGAACGTCTCTTCAATTTTTACAGGCCTTTGCCGATAGAGGAAGCTCCTCGCGGAGTGATGGGCATTCCTCGTGTGCTCAATATGTACGAGAACTATCCATACTGGTTCACTCTGTTCACCAACCTTGGGTTCAGAGTGGAGTTATCGGAGGAGAGCCCCGAACCCTCTCTGGGGCTGGACACGATTTCGTCCCAAACCATCTGTTATCCCGCTAAGATCGCGCATCGCCACATACTCAGTCTTCTCTCGAGAGGGGTTAGGAGGATCTTCTTTCCCATCATCCAGAAGGAGCCCAAGGAGTTTCCCGATGCTCATCAAGATTTCAATTGTCCTGTCGTGACTGGCTATCCGGACGTGGTGTTCTTAAATATAGACGATCTGCGTGTGCTTGGGGCGGACTTTATACATCCCGCGCTTCCTCTGGAGCTGGGGGAAGGCCAGGGCAGGATGGCGAAAAGGCTGAAAGAGGAGTTATCGCGTTTCGAAGTTACGATGCGGGAGTTAAGACGCGCGCAGAACGCCGCCGCTGACGCGCAGAATGCTTATAAAGCTGATGTGAGGCGATATGGGGATGAGGCTGTGGAGTATCTCAAGGCGAGCGGAGGAATAGGGGTCGTTCTTGCCGGACATCCCTATCACCTCGATCCGGAGGTTCATCACGGGATCCCTGAATTGATATCGGGCTATGGCGCGGCGGTGCTGACCGAGGACTCGATATGCCACCGCGTCGGCGAGGTCGGAGGGGTTGACCCGCTTTATGTCGTCGACCAGTGGACGTATCACTCCAGGCTCTACCGAGCGGCCTCTGTTGTGGCGAAACATCCGGACTTCACCAACATTCAGATGGTACAGCTGAACTCATTTGGCTGCGGGCTTGACGCTATAAGCGCGGATCAGGCTGCGGCTATTCTCGAGAGTCACGGCAAGCTCCACACTCTCATTAAAATAGATGAGGGTAAGAACAACGGCGCTGTCAATATAAGGATCAGATCGCTTCTCTCATCTGTGAGGATGAGTAACAGTAAAAGGTCGGCGCCGGTCAATAACCCCGCTCCTTCGAGGTCCCGGCACTGTACGCCAAGAGAGACGGTTCGCACGGTGCTCTGTCCGCCCCTCTCAGCGCATCACTTCCAATTTTTGGAGACAGCGATGCAAAGCGCGCGGCATAACTTCAGGCTCCTGCCGGAGGGGGGGCGCGAGTCAGTCGAATTGGGCCTCAAGTACGTCAATAACGACGCGTGCTACCCGGCGATGGTTGTGGTAGGCCAATTCCTGAAGGCGCTCGCCAGCGGAGAATACGACCCGGATACGACAGACTGCCTGTACGCGCAGACCGGCGGCGCCTGCAGGGCGAGCAATTACGTTCCTCTCCTGCGCAGAGCGCTTGACTCCGCCGGATTTGAGCGCGTACGTGTTCTCGCTGCCAACGCTCAGGCGAACAGCGGCGCGGAAGAGTTTTCGGTGTCCGTGGGAGCGATGTGGCGTTCTGTATTGGGGTTGCTGTACGGAGATATGCTGATGAGAGTTCTGCATCGGACGCGGCCGTATGAGCTGCGTCAGGGCGACTCGAACGCGATGTACGAGTCCTGGGTAACAAGATGCAAAAAAAATGTGGCGCGCGGAAGCTGGAGACGCTTCAAACAGGACATAGCTGAACTCGTCAGGGATTTCTCGTCTATACCGATAGATGCTGCGCCGCGCCCCCGAGTCGGCATAGTCGGCGAAATACTTGTCAAATATCACGCGCGCGCCAACGAGCGTCTTGTGGAGGTTATCGAGAGCGAGGGCGGGGAGGCCGTGGCGCCGGTTCTGGCGAATTTTATCCTCTACTGTCTCTTCGATCCGATATATGCGCATAAAAAGCTCTCCGGCTCTTTTCTATCCCGTATTTTGGGGGAGATGGGAATAAGTACGCTGGAATATTTGCGCGGGCCTATGAAAGACGCGGTTGCAGGCACTAGATTTGGTGAGATACACGACATCAGGGATATGATGGATGACGCGCTCAGCCTCGTCTCTCCGATAAACCAAGCCGGTGAAGGGTGGCTTCTCGCCTCCGAGATGATGCGTCTCATAGACAGCGGAGTCAAAAATGTCATATGCATACAGCCCTTCGCGTGCCTGCCGAATCATATCACCGGCAAAGGCGTAATGAAGGAACTGAGGCGACTTTACAGCAGCGCCAACGTGCTGGCTTTGGACTATGATTCGAGCGTGAGCAACGTAAATCAGCTGAACAGAATAAAACTGCTCATGGCTTCCGCGAAAGTTTAAGGAAACAGTGATTAAATCGAGAAAACGCGGCGGATTTGTTCATCCCTCTAAGCGATTGCAGCAGAAAGACCGCGCCGGCTATGCGGTCTTTTTTGTTGCGTTTATCTGACCGGGGAAAATTTTTCTCCACAATAATAGCCGTAAAGGTTATAATTCATAAAACTGCAAGGGACGGATGGAGAGAACATGTACAGATGTTTATCGTTCTGGAAGGTATAGATGGCTGCGGTAAGTCGACGCAGTCCAGGAGACTGGCGGAGTGGCTGGCGGGTATCCCTGACGCCGGAGAGGTCATACTGACTTGCGAGCCGGGTGGATGGGCTGGCGGAGATGAGGTAAGAAAACTCGTGGCGCGCGGAGATTTTTCTAACTCGTGGAGTGAATTTTTCCTCTTCATGATGGATAGGTGCGAACATGTTTCAAGAGTGATCAATCCTGCCATCGAGGGTGGAAAATTTATTTTGTGCGACAGATATATGCCTTCCACTCTGGCGTATCAGATATTAAGCAGTACTATAATAACTGAGTCGGTTACTGAAAAAATAATAGGCCTCCCCGAGATAATCGGGCTTCCCGAACCGGATTGCGTATTTCTTCTCGACGTGGGGGTGGATGTGGCAAAGTTCAGGATGGCGTCGAGGGCAAAGAGCGATTACTTCGACGAGAGAGGCGAAGATTTTTTTGAGCGCGTCAGAGCGGGTTACGACAGGCTGATGCGCTCCGATAACGTGTCAAAATGGATAAAGGTCGACGCCTCTGCGGATGAGGAGTCTGTTTTTATGGAGCTTAAGGGGCATATTGAGAGGATAATGGTGTCTGAAAGGACTGAGAGGGCGAACAAATGAAGGTCAGCAGCGCGTCAAAGGCAAAAAAAGGAGATGCGGCGCCCCACGCGGGACAAAGCCTTGGCAAAGGGGGAAACCAGGTCTCCCATGTTGGAGATGCTCAAGTTTCTTTCGCTGAGATTGCGTCTGACATGGAGGCTCGCCAGATTATCGATGAACTCGATGATATAGGGGGGCAGCTCTCCAGGTATCCGACGTCGGTTTTGCTCGCAAGATACAGGGAATTGGTCCGCAGAGCGCTGGAGAGGATTAAGAGCGGTATGCACATAAAACGCGAGTTCAAATGGAGGCGCACGGAGCGCTCCATGTTCATGACCATAGAACGCGCCGAGAACGCATTGAATGAACTGGAAGAGCTGGAGGCGGCGCTCCTGCGCGAACAGGACAGGACTCGTATGTTTTCTCTGATAGATGAGATAAAGGGATGTCTGATCTCTCTTCTCTTTTGATTGACATAACTCAGACGGCGGAATGGGCGGAACTTTCTGCTATGATATCGGCGCGGAGCGCTCCACAGGCGCTGGCAGCCATCATACCCGCAGAACTTATGCCGTCGTTCTTGAATGTGTACGCGCGCAGGGTGCTCTGCGAATCGGGGACCGGCACGGATAACTGTGTCTCGTGCGCCTCGTGGGCCGAGGACGGGCACCCGGATCTCGTGGTTGCCGGCAGCGACGGAGGGGCGCCCGGAGTGTCCGAGTGTCTTGCGCTGCAGTCGCAGATGAGTTTGAAACCAGTTGTGGCGCCCGGAAGGCTTGGACTCATACCCGCAGCGGAGAGTTTGTCACTGCCTGCGGCCAACTCTCTTTTGAAAATTACGGAGGAGCCGCCGGAGAATGCTCATCTTCTGTTTCTGGCGGAGGAGGATAATCTGATACAAACCATACGCAGCCGGGTGTGGATGGTTCGTTTTAACTCTTTGGAGGGTTCCGCTCATGCCTGTCCTCCTCCTGAGGCCATTCTTGAATGGGCGGAGTGGATTGAGCGAAGCAGGAAAAAATCTCTTGACGAGCTGTCTCGGGAAACCGACTCGTGGACGAGGTGGTTTTCGGAGCAAGGCGAATGGCGCATGGCCGCGTCACTTGCAAATGTAATGTACATATCAAAAAAAAGACATATGCCGGTTTCTATGGTTCAGGACGCGCTTACGGCTATCCTGAGGGAGGGAGTACGGAGTGAGCAAATATTTGGCAACTTACGGGAAACCTAGATTTCTCGGCATAGTGGATCTCGAGGATAATATATATACTTCCGTCAGCGGCGGTGGCGGTTTGATGGTAACACTGACTCACAGAGGCGAAGAGATGGCCACGGCAATGGGCTCTCTTGACGAGAAACAGGAGATTGAGTACAGAAACCTGAAGACCATATCAGAGCATGGAGAGGGGCCTCTTCGCGGCGGCGACCCGGTTGTAACCGATATGAGCTTTCTCAGGATACCGTCGGATGAGGATATCTCAAAACGCCAGACACAGGCACAAATCGAGGACGAAATATTACAGACGGCGCGTGCGTTAGTCGAGTGGCATAAGTTGGAGATTAAGCTCATTGACGCTGAGTCCATTCTGGATGGAAAAAAGCTGTTTTTCTACTTTACCGCCGAGACCAGAGTGGACTTCAGAACGCTCGTGAAGGACTTGGCGCGAAAGTTCAAGACTCGCATCGAACTTCGTCAGATGGGAGTTCGCGATGAGGCTCGTATAATTCGCGGACTGTCGTCATGCGGCAGACCCTGCTGCTGCAGCTACTGGCTCAATCAGTTTGCCCCAATTGGGATAAAGATGGTCAAGGAGCAGAACATAGCGCTGAACCCGGCAAAGATATCCGGTATATGCGGACGCCTCATGTGCTGCATGTCATTTGAGCACAGGGTGTACAAGGATTTATGGAGTGGATTGCCGGGTCCCGGAAGCAAGATAAAGACTCCTGAAGGCAACTACATAGTCCTCGCTATGGATGTGGCGCGTGAAGCGGTCAGATGCCACAAGCCTTCCGGCGGCGATATTGTCGTTCCCATAGCGAACTTCAGCGAATTCAAACAGACGGTTATCAGCGGGAAGCAATGGGAGTCGCCGGAGGAGAAGTTATCGGAGGAGCAGGAGTCAAATGCCGTCCGAAATAACCTCTGCGGGTCGTGCCGCAGGAGTTTTGATTTCAATGCCGCAGCGGGTGTGGAGCTGCTCAAAACGGCTCCACGGGCCGATGCGTCTAACGAGAGGCGCGTCCCCAAACAGATCAAGGCGCCTGCGGAGAAGAGCGATGATTCCGGAGGAGGCAGTGCGGCCTCAGAGCGCAAACGCCAGAATCGCAGAAGAGGTCACAGGGGAGGGCGAAGGCACAGAGCGGATGCGGATGTCGTAGTCGCTCAAAATACGCCCGAGAAGAGCGAAGTCGTTCCGAGCCATATAAGGCATGTCAATCATAGCGCTCAGTTGTCTGAGCCGGGCTTGCCTGAGGCGCGGCGCAAAACTGCAAGGCTGAGCAACAGGCGCAGACGTCCGAAGCGAAGCGCTGCTGAAACTGAGCAAGATGAATGATTTTATATGACTATCAATATTAATTCAGGCAGAGGCTTGTATTCGCCGAATGAACGAAGCGAATCGGGCGGATACAAGCCCCAGACCTGCAGCATGAGGCAAGTTTATAGTCATAATCAAGCAGTGGGGGGGTTGGAATGGGTTTTTTTGATGGATTGATATCCAGTGTACGAAATGTCGCCAACAAGTGGTCACAGGGGGTCTCGAATCTTTTTTCCGATAAACCTCTGACGGATGAATTTTGGGAGGAGCTCGAAGATCGTCTCCTGCTCGGGGATGTCGGAATCGAAACGGTCGAAACGCTGATTTCGGACTTGAGACAAGTTGCGATAGACAGGAGAATCGCCCATACGGTCGAACTCAAACGGGCCTTTGCGGAAATGTTGGTAAGGTATCTCAATGAGGTTCCCGGGATGGGCGCGCCGCTCGATGTTTCTGCGGTCCCGTCGATTATTATGCTCGTCGGAGTGAACGGCAGCGGCAAAACGACCACGGCCGGAAAGCTCGCGTCCCACTTGCTCAAACAGGGCAGATCGGTGATCCTGGCGGCTGCGGACACATATAGGGCCGCTGCTATAGAGCAGCTGAAGGCGTGGGGCGAACGCGCCTCGGTCAGGGTAATAGCGCAATCTCACGGGAGTGACTCCGCAGCCGTTGTCTACGACGCAATCCAGGCGGCGCGAGCAGCTAACACCGACGTGGTGATTATCGACACCGCAGGGAGGCTCCACACAAAATCAAACCTTATGGATGAGCTCTCCAAAGTGAAGCGCGTAGTTGCGAAAGAGCTCGGAGGCGAGGTCGGCGAGTCACTTCTCGTCCTTGACTCCGTGATGGGACAGAACGGTTTTATACAGGCGGAGGCGTTTAACAAGGCAGTTCCGCTGACGGGTGTCATTATGACAAAATTCGACAACACCGCAAAGGGAGGGATAGCGCTCAGCATAGCCCGAAATCTGCGTCTTCCGATACGGTACATTGGTTTTGGCGAGGGGCTGGACGATATTGAACCGTTCTCTCCCAGAGATTTTATTTTCGCCCTGCTGGGCATGGAGAATAACGATCATGATGACTAATAACGCCGCTGACGTAAAAAGTGACATGCTGACGGTATCGTCTACGGTACAGGAGATATTGAGGGCGCTGTATTTTTACGGGACGGATTATATTATGTCCGTCATTGGGAGGAGAGAGCGCCTCATACACAAGGAGCAGCTTGTGGCCCTCCTGGAGAATGGCAAGGAGAACTCGACCCTGGAGGACATAATGTCGGTTGTGCTGAACGAGCCGCTGGCAGCTAAGACACTGATAGAGGATATTCCTCAGGAGACAGTGCTTCTGATCTTCCAGCAGGCAGGAGGCGAATCTCCGGGGGCGCTCTCCCGTTCGACATTTGAGGAGTACAGAGAGCGAAAAATAAAGGAATCGGAGTTTGCGTTTCCGGAGTGGTGGGGGATACCGCTTCCCATACTCCATATCTTTGGAGACCGGGTTTACCTCAACGACCCAGCTTACGACCTGGTGTCCGGCGATGTAAAATATCTGGCGGATCAGATAAGCCGCATAAGACAAGAGAAGATAATCGTGCTCAAAGGGCCGAAACATGAGAAAACCTTCGCGCTCTATCAGATGACGGATGACGCATTTCTTATGGAGGATATATCCGGAGATTTCGAAATGGCGGAGGATCTCATATGGTGGGCCTCGGTCGGCAAGACGCTGTTTCGTCGGATGGAGGAAAATGGACTTTTGTTCAAACGCCTTACCCCTTTGGAGAGCCCTCCAGAGAACTCTGCGGAGGTCATATCATGCATGTGGGAGGGGGAGCTGCTAGGTCGGCTTTCCATAGAGCTCCCGGATGACTTGCCCGAGCGGACGGGTGAGCGTGAGCACGGCGAGAGTGAGAATAGTTTTACAAAAACGGATGAGAGTTCCGCAGAGTCGGAGCTGCGCGAGGAAGAGCCTCCTGAGTTGTCCGACGCGCTGCCACAGGAGACGTATAGCGAGGATGCGCCTGTCGCCTCTGCTGGCTCTGTTGAAGAGATCAATGGCGCGCGCGATTATCCTGATAATCTGACGGGTCTCAATAAAAATGCCGCGCGCAAGGCGTATGGAGGCACTCGAAGGCACAGGAAGACCAAAAAAAAAGAGGCGCCAGATAATGGGGTCGAGGGCTAATAGCAGGACGACTGCGGTAAAACTCATATCAGGCGTGCTTTATCCCGTGAACTCGCCTGAACTCTTTGAATGGACTTCAGCGCGTCTGTCAGAGACCTTCGGTGATATCGAGAGGACAAGTGAAGCATACACATTTGACTGCACCGATTACTACATGGATATTTCGTCAAACCTTGCGCGCCGGTTTTTCTCGTTCAAGGGCTTGCGGCATCCCCTTGGCCTTGTCGCATGGAAAAAACTCGCGATATCGCTCGAGGCGGAGAGCAGCCCGGAGAGCGCTTGCCGCAGAAGGGTCAATATAGATCCTGGTTATGTGGATGGGGCCAGAATAATCCTTGCCTCGACGAAGGATCATGCCCACAGGATATATCTCCATGATGACATATACGCAGAGGTGACGATGTGCCGCAGGAAGTTTGGGTGGGAAAGTTTTTCGTACACGTTTCCCGATTTTGCCAGCGGGATATACGATGCTTTCCTCGACGCAGTCAGATGCGACTGGAAGAGAGACGTGCGCTTCCTTAAACAATCTGAGGCAGGTTGACTTCATTCAGGCGGGCTATGTTTATAAACGAGAAATATTATCGATGATATCTGCTGAGGAGGAGCTTTTAGTTGATAGAGAAATATTGTACCGAGGCTATGAAAAAAATATGGTCCGACGAAAATCGCTTCACCAAGTGGCTCGACGTCGAGCTCGCCGTCTGCCGCGCATGGGCCGCAGACGGCGCCATCCCGCCGGGGGATCTGGCTGTAATAGAGGAGCGGGCGTCATTCGACATTTCCAGAATAGCCGAGATAGAGGAGATAACACAGCACGACGTTATAGCATTCGTCAGCTCGGTTGCGGAGAGGATAGGACCTGCCGGGAGATTTGTTCATCTTGGGCTTACGAGCAGCGACGTCATCGATACTGCCGCGTCTCTATTGCTCGCCCAAGCGCTCGACGTGATAATAGACTCGGCCAGGGATCTCCGCGCGTCTTGCGGCCGCCGCGCGTGGGAATATAGACATACCCCGTCGGTCGGCAGATCGCATGGTATTCACGCGGAGCCCACAACCTTCGGGCTCAAGCTGCTGGGATACGTATCCGAGCTCGATCGCGGCATAGTGCGACTCGAACAGGCGAGAGAGGATGTTCGCGCCTGTAAACTGTCCGGAGCGGTGGGAACTTATGCAAACTGCCCGCCTCATATAGAGGAGAGAGTCGCGGTTGAACTCGGTCTCAGGCGTGACATGGTATCCACTCAGATAATTCAAAGGGATCGGCACGCGCGCGTTATGAGCGCGCTCTCTCTCTATGGCGCCGGGCTCGAGCGTCTTGCGGTGGAGATTCGTCACCTTCAGAGGACTGAGGTGATGGAGGTGAGCGAACCCTTCGGCAAGGGGCAAAAGGGTTCTTCCGCCATGCCGCACAAAAAAAACCCGATACTCTCGGAGCGTGTTACCGGAATGGCCCGGTTGCTGCGCGGGTACGCAGGGGCTGCGATGGAAAACGTGGCGCTCTGGCACGAGCGCGATATAAGTCATTCATCAGTAGAGCGGGTGATATGGCCTGACGCCTTTAACCTGACGCACTACATGACAAATATTATGAAAAAAATAGTGGATGGACTTGTGGTTAACAGGGCTCAAATAGCTCATAATCTGGAGATCACCAGGGGACTTCTCTTCAGCGGGAGGGTCCTTCTTGCTCTGGTCGAGTGGGGATTTTCCAGAGAGGAAGCCTATGCAGTCGTTCAGGATAACGCCATGCGGTGCTGGGAATCGGTTCTGTCCGGAGACGCTCCTGAGTCCCTATACTCGCTTCTAGCCGCAGATCCTCGCCTCTTGGCCTTTTGCGAGGAGGACGGACGTCTGAAATCGCTGTTTGACCTGGATTATTATCTGAGGTATGTCGACGAAATATTCGCCAGATTTTCGTATATAGAACGAAACTGACACTTATTAGGAGGTATCATCTATGATAACTAGTCCAGACAGAAACATTGCGCTTGAGATGGTCCGGGCAACTGAGGCGGCGGCGATGGCGGCCAGCAGATGGGTGGGACGCGGGGACAAAAACAGTGTCGATGGAGCTGCCGTCAACGCCATGCGTCTTGTGCTGAACACCGTGTCTATGGATGGCGTGGTCGTAATAGGGGAGGGTGAAAAGGACAACGCTCCCATGCTCTTCAATGGAGAGCGTCTGGGCAATGGGCATGACCCTGAGCTGGACATAGCCGTCGATCCTGTCGATGGTACCACGCTTACGGCCAAGGGGCTGCCGAACGCGGTAAGTGTGGTCGCGTTCGCGGACCGCGGCTCTATGTTCGACCCGAAGCATGTAATGTATATGAGCAAGATGGCGACTGGGCCGGCAGCCGCTGGAGTGATCGACATAGACGCTCCTATAGAGGAGAATATCAAGGCTGTGGCCCAAGCGCTTGGCAAGAGGGTCGAGGACGTCACCGTAACGGTGTTGGACCGTCCGCGTCACGAGTATATAATTGAGCAGGTGAGGAGGCTGAAAGCCCGCATAAGGCTTATAATGGACGGGGACGTCGCGGGCGCCCTTTCGACCTGTAAGCCGGACTCGGGCATTGACCTGCTGATAGGTATAGGAGGCTCGCCGGAGGCAATTATCTCGGCGTGCGCTCTCAAGTGCGTCGGAGGCAACATGCAGTGCAAACTTTGGCCTCGCAGCGATGAGGAGAAAAATAAATGCGCCGAGCAGGGGATGGATATCAATAAGGTCCTGACGTTGAACGACCTGGTGGCGAGCGACAACGTTTACTTTGCGGCTACCGGAGTTACCGACGGAGATTGGCTGGGCGGCGTAAAATATCTGGGGGATTCCATAGTTACATCGTCGTTGGTTATGAGATCGAAAAGTGGTACACTTAGGTACGTCAACGCGGAACATAAATATAAGAAGCTGGAATCCTACGTAGATGTGTCGTATTAGGTAAGTGGCTATTGACGCGTTTTGATACTGTGTCTAATATCTTACTTGGAAAATTCTCAAAAAGGAGTGATGTCAGTGAGTACTGATGAAAATAAAGTTGTCGTATACTATACAAGCAGTTGTCCGTGGTGTGTCAAGGCTAAGGAATATCTCGCATCGAACAACGTTCCGTTTTCGCAGGTGGATGTGGGGGCGGACAAGGATGCCGCCCGTGAAATAGTCCAGATGACTCATCAGCGCGGAGTCCCCGTGATAAAGATAGGGGAGCGCTATATAGTCGGTTTCGATCAGGACGCTATAAAATCCGGGTTAAAGGAAATCAACCTCTTATAGCAGAAGATCAGAGGTTTGAGACTGCGAAGATGAAACTCGTCAAACTTCAAAAACCGTGAGGATAACTGTATCGGCCTCACGGTTTTTTAAATGCGTTATTTATCAAGGGGAGAGTGATATTTGATGATAGGGAGATACACTGTTAAAGGCATGAGCTTCCACGCGTTCCATGGATTGCTCGAGGTTGAGCGCGAGCTGGGACAGGTTTTTGTAGTGGATGTGTCGCTCGAGTTCGAGCTGGCAAGCGATGATATTACGCCTACGTACGAGCCGATAGTGCGGGACGGCGATATCTACGAGCTGACGAAGAACGTAATGATGGGGACCAAGTTCAGGTCTCTTACCGGGCTGGCTTTGAAGATAGCCCAGGACATTCTGAAACAATTCGACTACACGATGAACGTTGGCGTCGCCATCTCCAGAAAGCAGCTCTTTATACCGGGCAGTGTCGACAAAATTGTGGCGGAGGTATTGTGCAGCCGCGAGGAATTGTTCGGGGACGAGAAGAATAAGTGAACGGGGGAGACGGTGTGTCTGACAGGCTGGGTATATCGTGCTCTTTTGGATGCGCTGCCGGGAGCGGACGCGGCTCTGCCGATTTTGAGAGCCGTTTTGCCGCGCTCGAGTCATCCCTGTCCGAGGCAGCCAAGTGGAT
>JAISRE010000146.1 GCA_031273805.1 Synergistaceae bacterium
GCAAAAATGGCCGCAGGTGTAGCAGAGCTACATTGAGGACTATTTTTGTGGCAACCGTGAAGATGGTGAGCGAATACGCCCATTGCAGCCGAAGGTTATTAAATCAGCGGTTCCTTAGATATCGGGAAATAAATCCTAAGGTGAGTTATCCGCTTCATGGCGTTGTCATCCCTGCCGGATGCCCTTGGTAAGTGCTGCCAGGGGCCGCCGTCGATCCTCGCCATGACGAGCGACTTCCTTCCGTAAGTCGACCAGAGATCCCAAAGCGACTCTCCGTCCTGGGTCCCCGGTACCAAACCTCTGGCAAAGAGCGGAGAGGTTCCTCCCATCATTGACTTGCCGTCCGGATGGGCTATGATCATCCACTGCGTCATCTGCCACGCTCCCTGCATCTCACTGGAATGAAGCGCGTGATCCCACGGGATTATCTGAAAACCGCCTATCGTGCCGTATTCCGACGTGCTGACGTCGATAACTCCCGAATGATTGGCGCGTATTCGCCCCGGCCCCTGATACAGCGTGCCATCGAAACGGCCTGTTCCGCCAAGCGGCCTCACAACCCTGGCAATCAGCATAGCTCCGGATGTGCTCCAAGCTATGACCCGTCCGCCCGGTCTGTTCTCGAAATCTACCATGTACGGCATGTTATCCTCATAAACCCTGAAGATCAGCACATCCCCGCTCTCGGGAAGCAGGTTCCCCAGCGGAGAAATCGACTCGCCCGACTTGACGAATACCGGGGCGCCAACCGGAGGCGCCCAAGCTCCGAAGAACGATGTTCCGCCCTTGCAATCGAGCACAACCGCAGCGCCCGGGCCTGCCGCCGGAGCTATTGTCTCGGCGGGAATCACGCTTATTGTGCGGCCGCGGCCCGATTCGACCCCCATAAGAATGTGAATCGCGTTTACCGCGCTTGCTGTCACGGCGCCGGGCTTGCCCCAAGCGCTCGCGGTATAACTGGGCCACTGCGTACGCAGAGGCAGCTTGACCACTCGCCCAAGGTCGAATCCGCGCCCGTCCGGCAGATACGCTCGCGCAACTCCCCCCTCTTCAAACGGAATCATGACCTCGTACAGAGGCGTGGAGTCGTCCGCTGCAAACAACTTTCCGTCAAAAAAGACGCATGACGCTAAAAAAAACACAATTACGAGAGAAATGAGTGATCGTTTTGTTCTCATGACAGCCATCCTTGCCCTACAGTTGTATATCTGAAAATTTTCTGATGATCCAGTCCATGCTCGGCCAGTAAAGCGGCGCAAACCATATTGCCCACAGGTTGCCCATAGCGTGAAACAGGGTGGATGTCGATATGTTACCGTGCCGCTCTCTAAGAAAACCCATTATACAGCCTGGGACGAAGACGGCAAAGAGAAATGGCGTACGCGCCACAAATATGTGCGACATCGCAAATATGGCGCTTGTGAATGCGATGGACCACAGTGCTGAAAATTTTTTCCTGAAGAGCGGCTGTATCCATCCGCGGTAGAAAATTTCCTCTATGATGGCGGCCGCGACTCCGGATGCTCCAAGGTTTAAACTGCGCCACAGAGAGCTGCTCCTTGGCAAACTCTCCATAGGCCAGTTGACTGAGATAAAAGTTAGCGGAGTCAGAACCGCCGCCGTTATAATCAGACACTCACACACACTTCGCCTATCCGATTTCCATGAAAGCCCGTATGACTCGGGATTCTCTCTCCTCAATCTGCACCATAGAAAGGGCGCGTAAATAAAAACCAGTCCGACTGCCGTCGGGATTATATTATTCTTGATGAACTCCATGCGGTTACGTACTGAACCCCCTTACACCTTGGCCATAGGACGACGCTTTCCGTCGCACTTCGTACACAGGCCATAGAAAAACACCTCTGCCGCCTCCACAGACGAAATACCGGAGGGAGTATCGAACCTGAAGATAGATTCGTAATCCACCGGAATATCGAAAAGCCTCTTACAGGTTCTGCACATAAAGTGTCCGTGCGGAGTCAGATTGGGATCGAAGTAAACTTTCTTTTCGTCTATGGACAAAATACGCAGTAACGAAGCCCTCGCCAAAAGCTGAGTGGTGCTGTATATCGTAGCTATAGAGAGAGTGGGGTGCTTCGGCTTCAACTCGATAAAAAGCTGTTCAGCCGACGGATGATCATACCTGTTCTCAAGAGACTGCATTATCGCCACTCGAGTCTCGGTTATCTTCGCCCCCGAATTCTGCAAATACCTTATTCCCTCGTCCACTGTCAACCTCCTCGACCTCCTCAGCGGCCCCCTCGAAAATGGGAACTGAAATAGTTATTGTTTCAATTATCTTACAAACACACGCATTTGTATAGTGGTTTTATTTACGGCGCGTCCCCAAGTTCATCCATCAGCGAGTCGATGTCGCTCACTGCCTCATCCCTTTTGCCGGCATCGATATCGAGGGTCGCGCGAAGCCATGTTCCCTCCCGGGCGCCATCCGGCAGGAGGTTCACCCGAACCGATACTTCTCCCTCCCACCCATCCATTGGCAGCAGAGTCGCGATACCGTTCGTCACCCTGTCGACGAAAAGATACATTTCACTCACTTCGCCCCCGCTCCTCCCTCGACGCTATATTTTCTGCCGTCTGTGACAATTTTAATATCCCCTTTTTCCGTGGCGTATGTCCGCACCCCAAATTCACGAAACAGTTTCATTACCTCGCGGTGAGGATGTCCATAACTGTTATCCCGGCCATAGCTCAGGATCGCGATGTCGGGAGACACCTCCCGAAGCAGCCGTGAGTCGGTCCCGTTGGCGCTGCCGTGATGAGAGACCTTCAATATAGAGGCACGCGGAAAAACTCCGGCATTCCTGCGCCCCTCCACCTCGATGTCGCCGGTCATCAGAAACGCGACATTTCCATATACCACTCTCAGAACCAGAGAGTTGTTGTTGGCGTCGCTGTTAGTGCCGGAGATTGGGCTTCGAGGCGCTATCACCTCAAGCCTCGCGTCGCCGATGGACTCGACAAAACCCGCCCTCGGGCGCCCGAAGCGAATTTTTTTATCCCGGATATCGTTCAGCATCGAGCGCTGCACGCCTGAACCGTGATTATATCCGCTGTCCCATATCTTACCTATGGGGAACGAGTTTATAACCTCCGTCATGCCCCCTATGTGGTCCTCATGAGGATGGGTCGCCACCAGTATATCGATTTTTTCGACGCCCAGTGAACGCAGCTTCGCCACAACTTTCGCTGCAGAACTTCTGCCGCCAGCGTCAATGAGCACATTTTCCCCGCTCGGGAAGCGAAACAGGAACGAATCGCCCTGACCGACATCGAAGGCGTACATAGTGAGGCCGTCGTCCGAGATGTTGAGCAAACCAAACGCAAACGACAGTACAGCCAGCAAGAGCAGCACTGCCTTGAGTATAAGACTGTTTTTAATTTTTACGCTGCGTCGTCCCATAGAGGCGCCGGCATATATGATCGGAGTGGGCAACCCATATGATCTTCTCGGAGAACTCGTTCAAAATTCAAAGAGCTGTTTCTATTTTTTCGATTTATACATGTAGTACAGGACTGACTGGCCCAGATCCGGCTCACGGCTGAACATTATGCTTACGCTGGCAAATCTCCACATATAGTCCTCCCCCACGTTGATGCTCTCCTTACCGTAAAACGAGAAGGCCTGCTTCAGGAGCTCATCTTCTGCGGGTTTTCCCTTTGCGACCACTGCTATTCTCGACAGTTTGTCATCTACAAAGATATACTCCACGGATGCTAGAACTGCCGCGCCGAAGAGCATATCATCCCCTGTGCGCGAGTAGATAATCAAGCTGCCGTCCTCCTCGCGATACAGCTCCTTCAAGCCTGGCACCGACTTGGCGCTCTGCCCCCACTTGATACCTCGGAAGTCCTGCGGCTCAACGCCCTGGTCCGCCAGATATTCCTCACCGCCCAAGCATGGTATGGCAAACAGACTCAGGAGTACAATCACAATAAAAAGCTTTTTCACTCGGCATCACCTCTTAATGTCTGCAAGGATACCAGCAATGGATTGCAGCAGTCAATCGATTTAATCGGAAATGAAAAAATTTCACTGCGCACAAATAACGGGGCAGCGCGGAATGAGGTCGCGGCCCCGTTTATAAATCGTATGAGCTCAAACCCTGCGAGATGGAGCAGTGTCAGACGAACAGGTCACGCTCCCCGCTCTTGATCTTCTCTATGTTGCCCTTCGTGAGCTCTCTCATGTTGTCGCTCTTTATCCTGGGGATGTTGCTGTCTATGAGCGAGGCTGCCTGAAGCCTGAACTCTTCATCCCCGTAATCCATCATATATTCGCAAAGCGTCATGAGGGCGTTCGGCAGACAAACGTTCTTGATGTTGCCGCTCTTGGCCAGCGACATAAAACGGTCGCCTGTGCGACCCTTGCGGTAGCAGGCGGTGCAGAAGCTGGGGACCAGTTTTTCATCCATCAGCCATCTCATAATGTCCATCGCGCTGCGGCTGTCTGCAACCTCGAACTGCTCACCGCCGCTCTCGCGGATAGCGTACCCTCCAACCTCGACGCTCGACCCTCCGCTCACCTGCGATATGCCGAGGCGTATCAACTCGCGGCGCATTTCCGCTGACTCGCGCGTGGAGATTATCATGCCGGTGTACGGCACAGCGATTCTTATAGTGGCGACTACTCGCTTGAAATCCTCGTCACTGAGCAGATTCTCGTACTCCGACATGTCCATGCCGGCGGCCGGACGCAGCCTCGGCGACGAAATGGTGTGGAATCCGGCGCCGTATGTGCGGTCCAGATGCTGATTGTGAAGCATAAGCCCCAGCACCTCGAACCTCCAGTCGTAAAGCCCAAACAGGACTCCTCCGCCCACGTCGTCAATCCCGGAGCGCATCGCTCTGTCAAACGCGGTGAGGTGATACTCGAAATTGCGCTTTGGTCCCGCTTCGTGCATCCTGAAATATGTCGGCTCGTGATATGTCTCCTGGAATAGTATGTAGGTACCTATGCCGATATCATGCAGTTTTTTGAAATTCTCCTCAGTGGTCGCGGCTATATTTACGTTGACCCTCCTGATTTCGCCGGGACCGGCCTTCATATTATATATGACGCGTATCGCGTCCAGCATGTAGTCGATGGAACAGTTCACCGGGTCCTCTCCCGCCTCGAGAGCGAGGCGCTTGTGTCCCATGCGCTCCAGGATTTCGGCCTCATTCCTGATCTCGTCCAGGGTAAGCCGTCTTCTGTCGAATTTATTGTCACAGCTGTATCCGCAGTACCTGCACCTGTTGACGCAGTAGTCGCTGACGTAGAGAGGAGCGAACATCACTATTCGTTCTCCGTAAATCTCCTCCTTGATGCGCCCCGCTATCTTGAAGAGCCTCGCCAGATGAGGCTGAGAATCCATCGTCAATAAGGCCGCGACATCCTCGGGAGCAAGTCCGCGCAGCGACTCCGCGCGATCCAGAATTTCATCCAACTTCTCCGCTTTGGTTCCCTTCGAGTCCTCCAACATCCTTTCGACGACAACAGCATCAATGGTCATATCCATAAAAAATACCCCCCTATCTTTATTTATCACTGGAACTCTTTTTTGGATATCGCGCTCTTAACTTGTACGTTAGGAATCTGCCCCAACCTCCCAGTCAGGGCGTTAATTTGGTCAACCTCCCCCATCACGACGAGCGAAACAACCGCCACTCCCTCCGGGAAAGGATTGCCGCAACGACTTCTGACAATCGATCTGAACGACGAGACAACCGAGTTAAATTCCACCTGAGCCCTCTCAGGTTCATCCAGAATAGCGCCGATAAACGCAATACGCAGCAAACATCCACCCCCCTAAAATACAAAAATCGCGCCTGAGGTGAGATCGAGCGCGACAAATAAATATATACTCCGCTAGAGTGCGGGATATATAATCTCAATATTACATGTCGCCTCGGTTCACCAGAAGTATGCCCTTTCTGGCAGACAAAGGACCTGTATATGATCTGGTCGTCAAAATCAAGGCAACCGCCTCGAACATGATGACCCTTCTCCGGTATTATATCAAATTATTCGATAATGTGGAAGATAAAAAAGATGAGGTTGAGGGGATGTGAGGCACATCCCCTCAACGATCTTCTCTCCTGCTCTTTTACTTCTTCATCTTCTGGCGGATCCTGGTCGAGGCCAGCGCCTGCGAGCACTGAGGGCACTCGCCGCCCGCCGCCCTTATCTGGGCATGTGTGAGATTGAACGCGCTGCGCATCCTGCGTACGGACACAGCCTCCGCCGAGTTCTCAGCAGCGTCGTAGACCTTCTCGCCGCCGACGTAGGTCTCTAAGACTGTTATGCGCTGCAGGTCGGCATCCGGGAAGTCGCCGAAGTAATCCCGGTCTATGACCACAAAGTCAGCGTATTTTCCGGCTGTGAGCGAACCCCTGTCTTTCTCGCCGAAGACCGCGTAAGCGCCCCAGATGGTGTACGACTTCAGGGCTTCCTCTCTCGTGATCTTCTCCTGTGGCTGCCACGGAAGATTCGGGTCGCCCTCCGGCACGTTGGCGTCTATGAACTGCCTGGTCACTGCCGCGTGCATGTTGCGAAACGGGTTCACGTCCTCGACGGGCGAGTCCGAACCTCCGACGATCTCGAGTCCAGCGTCGATCATCGTCCTCCACGTGTACACGTACTTCAGACGATCGGGACCTACCCGGTTATCCACCATGCTGCCCGAGTGGTCGGACGGCACGAAGCTGCCCTGGATCGAGGCCACGATGCCATTATCAACCACCCTCTTGAGATCGTCGGGCATCGTCATCGAGTAGTGCTCGATCTTGAACCTGCGATCGGGCAAGCTGCTGCCGGCTGCGGCTATGTAGGCGTCGATGGTCTCCGTTACCCCCCTGTCGCCTATGGCATGGGTCCCGACTTGGAAACCGAGGTCGCTGGCACGCTTGATGACCTCCTTCAGCCCATCCGACGAGTACACAGGCGCTCCGTAATTGGTGTCAGTGGATGGATCGTCGGCGAACGGCTCCGAGAGCCACGCGCTGCGGGAACCGAACGAACCGTCAGCATATACCTTCACAGCGTTGACGGAGAACTTGCCGTTGTGCTCCCCCAACACCGGTTTGCCAAACTTTTCTTCCTCCCCGGCTGCAAGCATCTCGTACGCCCGTGCCTTGAGGCTTCCTTCTTTGTATTTCTCTCCCAGAAAGTTGACCTCGGCAGCGGTGATACCGGCGTCGGCGAATGTGGTTATCCCATACGACAGGAATGTATCCTCGGCGGCTTTGTACATCGCCAGCTTCTCAACGGGATCACTGAACATGGGGATGTGCGACTGAGCGATATAATACGCCGCGTACATGCCCTTCTCCCTGATTATGCCGGTCAGTTCGCCATCCTCGTTCTTCTCGTAGTCAGGCGCGTTTTCCGGATCTTCAGACGTATCGGGCGTCTCCTCGGTTATCCCGCACGCAGTGAGCGCGGCGGAGTTCAGCCACGCGGAGTGTCCGTCGGTCCGAATCAGGAACACGGGGTTGTCAGGCGCCACCGCGTCGAGATCCCATTTTGTGGGAGGGCTCATTACCCTGTCGGGCGACGCAGCAAAAGTCTCCCCGTTAAACTCCCAATTCCACCAAGGCGACCCCTCGGTCCAACCGAACGAATATATCCATTCGCCTGGGGCAAGTTCTGCGGCTGTCATTCCTATGAGCGTCAAGATCCAATCCTTGGGCTGCCAGTTGGTATCTGGCGTGATCTTCATTATTCCCGTGTCGTCGAAATGCAGATGGTTCTCGATGATGCCGGGGATGACAGTTTTCCCCCCGAGATCGACGAACTTTGTGTCGTCTCCCGCGTGATCCGTTGACGCAGTCTCCCTGTCGCCGACGTACAGGAGTTTGTCGCCCTTCACCGCGAACGCGTCGACGGCTTGGGTTATGGGTCCCCTCGCCTCGTCGACGGTGTAAACGTTGCCGTTGTAGTAGATGGTGTCCGCGACTGTTTTCGTATCGTCGTCGCTGTCGCTGCCGCAGCCGCCGGCCAAGAGCACAAAGACCGCAAGAACCATCACTGCCCAAGAAACCCACTTTTTTTTCTGCATTGATGAAACCCTCCCTTGAAATTTTTTGTACCAAGAGCCAAAAAAATACTTCGAGCTGAGGCCCTGCGTATTTATGCGCCCCCAACAAAAAATTCACGCATGGATCGACGCATTATGAGTATTATAAAAACCAGCTATAAGAAGTCAAGGTTACAGTACAGTGGGTAAGCAGAGAAAAAGGTTCTAAAGGATAACTCAAACTTCGCACATTGAAAATATGCCTCATGCCTTGATACATCTGAACTTTATAATACAAAAGAACCTGCTCTGAGACGTTTTGATGGCGATTAGCGACTTAAAAAATACATGCCATACTCGCATAAATTATACAAAAATATTGGAATAAGCGCTTTTTATCATTACATAAATATCTTGGATTGTTGTAGCATTTTGGCCAAAATTGGATCCAGACGGTTTTACCAATGTCATGGCTCTTAATTTATCAAGCCTTTAGATGCTTTTTTCATGTGCGAAGTTTGACTTAAAGGCCTCATTTCAGGATTATTGAATTGTCCGAACACGACAAACTTTTTAGAATTCCTTAACTAGAGCGCCACCCCTCCGCGCGAAGCTATAAATCCATCGATATCATTTACCGTATACTGCGGCCCGGTGGTGTGTAACGCGCCGTAGCAGTCAATCACATAATCCAACACGCCATATTTTTCAAACAAAGCGAAGACTTGTTTGCCGCTGATTTTTTTTGCGTCTTTATAAATTTCAATACAATAGGCTAAAAATTTAACTTCGTCTTTCATTTGATTACTGCTCCTCCGGCCATGTAATCCGGCCTGTGGTCAGTTCCTCGTCGAGTAACGTGTAAAGCGTCGGCGCGCTAAGATGCCATA
>JAISRE010000147.1 GCA_031273805.1 Synergistaceae bacterium
GCAAAAATGGCCGCAGGTGTAGCAGAGCTACATTGAGGACTATTTTTGTGGCAACCGTGAAGATGGTGAGCGAATACGCCCATTGCAGCCGAAGGTTATTAAATCAGCGGTTCCTTAGAAGCCTAAAGGGTGAAGATTTAACCCCTTGCGGCGTCTGTGCTCCTAAACAGCAAAACGTCGCTTAAGCTATTAATCAGCGCTTCCCTAGATCAAATGGCTTCAGGAACTTCTCCGCTTCGTATTTTCTGCCGTTGGCGTCCTCGACCGGGACGGGAGCGAAGACCCAGCCCTCTACCTTCGCCGGGTCGACCCCCGCGTCGATGAATACGCTTGGGTTCAGGACGAATACTATATCCTTGTCGTTCTTGGAGGTATCCTTAGCCCATTCGAAGATCGAGCCCTCCGAGACCGTGACGCCGTAGTGGTCCAGGGCGGAGTGATAGCCGACCGCTTCTCTGTCGAGCTTCACTATCTGCTCGAAGCTCGACAGGGGAGTGATCTCTCCTTTGTATTCGAGCGGTTTGTTAGAGAGCTTCGAGCCGATCATCAGCCGACCCCGATCATCGAGCATCATCTTCATCTCCATAGGCAGTTTGTCCAGATTGAGCCCGGCATTCACGAATGGCTCCACGTCAAAACAGAGATACACGTCGTATGCCCGCGATTCGCTCGCGGATTTTCTCCACCAGAAGCTCGCCGCTCCATCCGGCGAGGAGAGTACCCATACGCCTTCATCCTCGTCCGCGACCGGAGGCGACGGCAGGAGTTCGAGCATGGCGCTGAAGGACGTTATTGCGCTCTGTCCGACCACATCTGTTCCCAGCGCGGCAAACGCGCGCTCGCTCGCAAAAATCGACAACATACCTACAAGTGCTGCAACTGCTACTGCTTTCAAAGCTGACTTCTTCAACATATTAAAACCCCTCCTCAATATAGTGAAAATTTGCGGTGCAGCTAAAAGACCGTGTTACTTAGCGGCTCGGTTTGAATCTCCTGAGCCTCAGCGCGTTTGACAGGACGGAGACGGAGCTGAACGACATGGCGGCTGCCGCGAATATCGGGTTTAACAGCGGTCCGCCGAAGAGGTGCAGTACGCCTGCCGCGATAGGTATGCCCGCCGTGTTGTACGCGAACGCCCAAAAGAGGTTCTGCTTGATGTTGCGGATGGTGCTGCGACTCAGACTGATGGCGGTCGGGACATCCATGAGATCGCTCCTCATGAGCACTATATCTGCGGACTCCATAGCTATATCCGTGCCGGAGCCTATGGAAATGCCTATATCCGCCTGCACGAGCGCGGGGGCGTCGTTTATGCCGTCGCCCACCATGGCGACGCGCCTCCCCTCGCCCTGCAATTTTTTCACCTCGTTCGACTTGTCCTGAGGCATTACCTCAGCCAGCACCCGGTCGATGCCGACCTGTTTCGCGATGGCGTTGGCCGTCTTTACGTTGTCTCCGGTTATCATGGCGACGTGTATTCCCATGCCGCGCAGAACTCTTATGGCCTCGGCGCTGCTCTTCTTCACCACGTCCGCCACCGCGATTATCCCGGCGAGCTTGCCTCCTGAGACGACATACATCGGGGTTTTCCCCTCCTCCGCGAGACGGTCGGACTCCCCTTCGAGGTCGCCAAGGGATATGCCGCGCTCGGTCATCAGTTTGCGGTTGCCTATAAACACCGTCTCCCCGTCTATTACGGCCTCTATGCCAAGCCCTGTCAGCGCCTGAAAACGCTCGACCTTGAGGAATTCAAGCCCGAGTTCCTCCGCGCGCCTGACAATGGCCTCGCCCAACGGATGTTCGGAGCCTCGCTCCGCCGACGCGATTATCCGCAGAAGACGAGTTTCTCTTTCGCTGTCGCCTCCCGGCACTACGACATCGGTCACTGCCGGATGCCCCTCGGTTATCGTCCCGGTCTTGTCGAAGACGATGGTGTTGATTTTATGGGTCGTCTCGAGCGCCTCACCGCCCTTGAATAAAATGCCATACTCGGCGCCTCTGCCCGTGCCCACCATTATCGCGGTGGGAGTCGCCAGGCCGAGGGCGCAGGGACAGGCTATTATCAGTATGGAGATGAATATCGTGAGGGCAAACTGCGCGTCGCGCGTCCCTATGTACCAGGCGGCGGCCGCTATAACGGCGAGCGCGCACACCACCGGGACGAAGAACCCGGAGACGATGTCGGCCATAGCCGCTATCGGGGCTTTCGAGCCCTGCGCGTCCTCGACGAGCTTGATGATTTGCGCAAGCGCGGTGTCGCTGCCCACCTTCGTCGCCTCGAATCGAATAACGCCGTTCTTGTTTATGGTCGCCGCAAATACCTTGTCCCCGACATGTTTGTCGAGAGGTATGCTCTCGCCTGTGAGCATCGACTCGTCGATAGCCGAATAGCCCTCAGTGATTACGCCGTCCACCGGGATTTTGCCGCCCGGCTTCACCAGTATGACGTCCCCGATCTCCACCTCGTCTATCGGAATCTCGGTCTCACGCCCATCCTGTATGACTATGGCGGTCTTCGGCGCAAGGCCCATCAGCTTCTTGATGGCCTCGGACGTCTTGCCCTTCGATATGCCCTCCAGATATTTGCCCAGCAGTATTAGCGCTATGATGACCCCGGCCGACTCGAAGTAAAGCCCGTCCACCATCATGCCGCCGTCCGGAGTCCTGAAGACGCCGTTCATAATCTGCCCTGTCGAGTACAGGCTGTAGATAATCGCCGCTGATGTTCCTATTGCGATGAGCGAATCCATATTTGGGCTTCTCTGGAGTAGCGCCTTGAAGCCTACAGTGTAAAACCTGCGCCCGACTATGATTATGGGAACGGTCAATATTATTTGCACTATGGCGTAGTTCAAGGGGTACTGCATGGGCCGGAGCAGACGCGGTATCGGGAAGCGCAGCCACCAGATCATCGAGCCCATAGCAAGATAAAGAAGGGGGATCGCGAAGATCACGGCAATCGCAAATCGTCTGCCCTGTGCGCGAATTTCACGTTCGCGCCGTATGCGATCCTCATCTATCGCGCCCTTCTTCTCTATATCCAAGGGCTTATAGCCGATGTCCGAGATGGCGCTCTTTATCTGCGCAAGTTTTATCGTCCCGGGGTCGTAGACCACTGTGGCCCTCTCAGTCGCGAAGTTCACCGACGCGCTCTTTACCCCCTGCCGTTTGCCGAGAACCTTTTCGATCCTCGCCGCGCACGCAGCGCACGTCATCCCCTCGATCGGGATGCTGACCTCGCTATGTTTCGCGTCGCAGGCGACTCCATAGCCGATACCCTTCACAGTGTCCTGTATCGCCGATATCCCAAGAGCTCCGGCGTCGTACTCAACCGTCAGCTTTTCAGTGGCGAAGTTCACCGAGGCGTTGGCGACTCCGTCAAGTTTACCAACGACCTTCTCGATTCGCTTGGCGCACGCCGCGCATGTCATGCCGCTTATTGTCATGGTATCTCTGCTCATAAACGATACCTCCTTCAATTATAATTTGTAAACGTTGATTCAATGCCGACAAAGGCGACCGCAGCGCCCCGGACGGACGACACGGGGTTGACGCCAGAGTCCTCCACAACAGTTATGGTGCTTCTGATCATTCCCATCCAGCAGCTGTAGGGATAAACTCCGGGTTTGCTCGGAGTGAACTCGACGACATTATCACCGACATTCAGCCTCTTCCTCATGTTGAATGCCGGGATTATCATCGTGTTGTTGCATCCGTTGATGGTCCCCTGTTCGGCGTGAATGGTCCATCTGACAGGAACTCCGGCGCTCACGGTTATGGGCTGATAGCGCCCGTATCTCGTCAGGCTGGTGGTCACCTCCTGAACGGCGCCCGACAGGGGCGCGGACGATGAGGCAAGTGAAGGGTCCCCATCAACGCCGACCGGAGCGGAAGCGGCAGCCTGAAAAGTCAGGCAGGAGAGGCTTATTCCGCTGTTGGTCATCATCACGCCCATCACTATTACAAGCGCGGCGCCGACCCTCATGACCCTGCCGGCAAATCTTCTGCTCATCAGGGATCCGAACGCCCCAAGGCCGAACATCAGGGGCACGGTTCCAAGGCTGAATAGAAACATGGAGAGCGCCCCGCTGGCAGGATTGCCGGTGTATAGCGCGTAGAGCTGCATCGCCTGAAGTGGGCCGCACGGCATCAAACCGTTAAGCAGACCGACGTATAGAGGCCCTCTGCCGCTCTTGTGTCTCTCTATTCTGCCGGCCAAAGCCTTTGGGAGGCGCGGGGCCAGCATCCTCAGGAAGCTGAACACCCCCAGCATGTTTATCCCGACTATAACCATGAAAACTCCGGCTACAAGCTGAACCACTCCTCTGGCCGCCCCGGAGAAGCTGATTACGGAGCCCAGAGCTCCTACAACTCCGCCGACAATAGTATATGAAATAACTCTGCCGGTGTTGTACAGGATACTTGGCCTCAAACTGGCAAATGTTAGTAATTTGGAAAATTTTTTGCCGTCGGCGCCCGAATTCTCAGAAGCTCCGCCGAGGCACTGAGAAAGATTGATGCCTCCGCACATTGCGACGCAGTGCAGGGATGTCAGGAGACCCACCACGAACAACATTCCATATCCCATGCCGCGCTCCGCCTGAGGGAAGAAATCGACGAAGCGTGAGAATATATCCCCTCCTCCATGACTCACAAAAATATAGAGCGCGAATATTATTGCGACAGCCCCAAGGATGTTGTTTATCTCCTCCGCGTCCTTTGACTCCGGAACGCCGTTCGACCTGCCGGAGACAGTGTAGCCCAACTCCCTGACAACCGCCGTGATGGAGTCCAATCCTGCCGCCCCTTCATCAAAGACGACGCGACCGGTCCCCCGTTCGTAATCGACCTCTGCCTCCGATACGCCCTTCATGGACCTGAGCTTGCGCTCTATTCTGCCCTTACAGGCGGCGCAGGTCATACCTCCTATGATCAGGGTTTCTGTCTTCAAAATTCTTTTTGCCACCGGAAACACTCCCTGTTAAGAATTAATGAAATTTTTTCAAGCCAATTCCTTTACGGAAACAAATTACATCTTGTATGTGGAGATTATATGGAGAGATGACGAAGTCAAAATAAAAATTAACATGAGGACCTCAGGGATAGGTTGAAATATTACATAATTAATGATAGCATTAAGCAAGATTTCTTATTTTGATATACGTAATTTACGAGGAGGAATTCATCATGTCATGGTTAAAGAATAGGTCCATAGGAGCAAAACTGGGAATACTATCCGGAGTACCACTGCTTATTCTCGTTTTCATCACAATATTTAATTATTACAGCTCAAATACATCAAACCAGCTCTTCATTTACGCTTATGAAAATTATACTGTTCCCAATACGGATATAGACCAAATAAGAGTCAATCTCCAGGCAACTCAGAAGAACGTACTTAAAATCGCACTCGACACCGACCTTGCCAGGATACGGGATTTCAAGGCCGACCTCGAATTAAGGCGCCAGGAGACCGTTGAAACTTATGAAAAACTTTCGAAGGTGCCTCTGGACGCAGAGGACAAAGAGTCGCTGAATAAACTTAAGACTGTTGCGGCAAATCTGCGAAGGCTCCAGGATGAATGCATAGAGCTCGGCGCCGTCAACAAGGGCGATGAAGCCAACGCAAAATTCTTCGAAGAGCTCGAGCCTATCGCCGCAGAGTACAACGGCGAGTTGGTTCAACTCGCGAAAAAGATGACAGTAAAGACAGACGCTGCTCAAAAAAAGGCGGTGGAGGACTCGAACTCGATGACCTTCAGCAGCAGCATGGGCGCGCTCATAGCGGTCATCTTCACCATCGTGTTGAGCTTCTTCATCTCGCGCATTATAACGAGACCAATCAACGACATGAAGGAGAAGATAGCGTTATTCGCCGACGGGGATCTGTCGGTTAATTTCTCCGACACCGGGCGCGACGCAATTTCTCAAATGAGCAACGGGCTGGATGCCATGGTAGACGCGTTGAAGAATGTCGTAAAAGCCGTTCAAAACGCCGGAAGTCAAATATCCGACTCGTCACAGGACTTCTCGGCAATGGCAGAGGAGACTAACGCGTCCGTTGAGGAGTTCCGGGCAAACGTGGACGAAATGGGCGTAAATCTCGCCGGTCTTGCCGCCTCCAGCGAGGAGGTCAACGCGTCGGTCGAGGAAGTGGCCGCCGGAGCGCAGACTACGGCTGAGAAGGGGACGGATATCGCCCGTAAGGTGGACAACGCAATGAGCGCCGGAGAGGACGGAATGAGCGCGGTGCGCGATGTCGTGAACGGCATAGGCCGCGTTGCAGAGAGCTCGGCGGCTTCGACGTCCGCCGTATTGGAGCTGGGCAACAGGGCCAGGCAGATACAGAGCTTCGTATCTCAGATCGGCAGCATTGCGGACCAGACGAACCTGCTCGCCTTGAACGCGGCGATCGAGGCGGCCCGCGCCGGTGACGCCGGAAGAGGGTTCGCGGTCGTGGCGGAAGAGGTGCGCAAACTGGCGGAGGACAGCAACGTGGCGGCCAAGAACATAGCGGAGTTGGCTTCGACCATAACATCGGAGCTCGACTCCATCGTGCGTTACGCTCAGGAGAACGCCGCCGACTCCAACAAGGCCAAGGAGCTCTCCACCACCACGGAGAACGCGATATCGAACATGATATCCTATCTGCACGACATAGCCAACTCCACGCAGGACCTCGCCGCAGTTGCGCAGGAGCAGGCGGCGTCGAGCGAGGAGATAGCCGAGGCCGTTCAGAGCATGTCGACCAAGATAAACGACACGGCTACTGCCGGTGAAAACATACGGACGAGCGTGGCGGAGGTCGCGGCCGCGTCGGAGAAGGTGGCGGAAGGCGCAGAGAACCTGTCGTCTCTGTCCGGCGACCTTCAGACGGAACTGTCATTCTTCAGGATGGACGATGATGAAGCCCCAGCCAGAGGAAGCAGGTCCAAGGCCAAGGCTAAGCTCAAGGCGCTTCCGGCGCCCAGAAGATAATCGGCATAAAAGATTAGATAAAAGGAAGCCCCTCATTATGAGGGGCTTCCTTTTTGTGGTGCGCCCGGCATAATATCCTAAATCCCGCCCCCATCGGCGCGGTAGGGGGACCACCCCGTCGCCTTCGGCGCCACCCCTCCGAAGGAGGGGAATTTTAGAAACGTCTCCGGTTTTATTCCCCTCCCTCGGAGGGGTGGCAGGCGAAGCCTGACGGGGTGGTCGCTCCATTTGCGAAAGGGGGAAGGCCCGATA
>JAISRE010000001.1 GCA_031273805.1 Synergistaceae bacterium
TCACGGTTGCCACAAAAATGGTCCTCAACGTAGCGTTGCTACGCCTGCGGCCATTTTCGTAACAACCGTTTCGATGGAGAACGAATCCGCTCCATTTCGCTCGAAGAACAATAAATCAGCGATTCCCTGAGGAACCGCTGATTTATTGCTAGGAGCCTAAAGGGTAATGATTAAAACCCCGATTCCCTAAGGAACCGCTGATGTATTGTTAGTGGCCTAAAGGGTAAAGATTAAAACCCCGATTCCCTGAGGAACCGCTGATTTATTGTTAAGGGCCTAAAGGGTAAAGATTAAAACCTCTTTGCCGTCCTATGGTTCATTTTTTCTGCGGTCCTCCGGCTTGTTTTTCTGTCGTCCTCCGGCTTGACCGGAGGACCCACGGATTTGCATGAACCATTAAGTGATTCCCCAAGGAATAAAGGAGTGAGATCGTTGCCGGATAAGGCCAGGATACTCGTTGTAGAGGATGAGGTCAAAATTGTCGATGCTTTGCGAGCTTATCTGGGAAACGCCGGGTTTGATGTTTACTCCGCGTTCGACGGGGAGTCCGGGCTTGCCCTGTTCAATGAGACGAACCCGGACCTTATTGTGTTGGACCTAATGCTCCCAAAACTGTCCGGGCAGCGGCTCTGTATGGAGATACGCCGTGTTTCGCGCGTTCCGATCGTTATGCTGACCGCCAGGAGCGGGGAGGACGACAAAATTTCCGGGTTTGCGATAGGAGCGGACGACTACGTCACAAAGCCGTTCAGCCCAAGGGAGCTCAGGGCCAGGATAGAGAGCATACTGAGACGTTCGATGGATGGAATATCTCCGTTGTTCAGCTCCATGAGCTGGAATGACGGAGATCTGGAGATGGACGTGGAGTCCCATACGCTGAAGAAAAAAGGGGAGAGCGTCCAGGTTACCCCCAACGAGTTCAGGATACTCTCCTCGCTCGTCAGGTATCCCCAGAAGATATTTACGCGCGAAGAGCTGATCAACTCGGCTTTGGGCTCTGATTTCGACGGTTTTGAGCGGACAATAGACTCGCACATCAAGAACCTCCGGAGCAAGATAGAGGACGATACGGCGAACCCGACATACATCCTGACCGTGCGCGGGGTCGGCTATAAGTTCGGGGGGTCGGGAAAAAACAGTTGAAGCTGAAGACTAAGCTGGTCATCTCGTATGCGGCAGTCGCTGTCTTTCTTGTGGCGTCACTGCTGTTGGTGTCGAATTATTTTCTGGAAAAACAATTTCAGATATACGTCTCGCACAAGCAGGACATGAAAAATATGGAGATCGCCGATCAGATCTCGAAAAACTTTCCGGTTCCCGATGCACCGGGAGGGACGGATTTTTTGAGCTTTGCAAAATTTTTGGACGATCTCGGGCGTTCGCTGCTGGAGCAGGGTGTTGTCCTGATGGTTCTGGACGAGGGAGAAAACACGCTCTACTGCACCGGCATCGAGCCGGGGAGCGGCTGCAGCCACATATCTAATCCTCAAAAAACAGGGTGGAACGAGGTCTGTTCCGACTTTGAAGGGACTTACTCGCAGGCCAGGTTTGACATAGAGCGCGACGACACTCTGCTTGGCTCGATCATGCTCGGCTATCACGAACCCTTCTACTACAGCGAGAGCGACCAGAGCTTCCTCGCGGCGTTCAACCAGGTGTTTTTCATCATGTCGATACTGTTTCTGTCCGTGTCCGTGGTAATCGGACTCGTCATGGCCGGCAGAATCTCAGGCCCTCTGATACGCGTCACAGAGCGGACGCGGCGCATAGCTGAGGGGGAATACTCCGGGAGGGTCAGCCTTAGGACCGGCACGGTCGAAATAGACGCGCTTTCTGAGGGCATCGATCACCTTGCGGAGAGCCTCGAGACGCAGTTTATGCTGAAGCGCAGGATGGCTGGTGATTACTCGCATGAGTTTCGCACCCCGCTTGCTGTGCTGCAGAGCAACCTCGAAGCGATGATAGACGGTCTGTGGGCGCCCACGAAGGAACGTCTGGAGAGTCTGCTCGCCGAGATCTTCCGCATGTCTCGCATGGTGTCCGAGGTCGATAATCTGGTCAAGGTCGGAAACCTGGGGAAGCGGTTGGAGAAAACCCCGTCCGACATTGCGGAGATGACAGAGAGAATCATTCTCAGCTTTGGGACGAACATAAGCTCCAAGGGTATACGTCTGCGCTATGAGCGCGGTGAGTGCGAAGCCTGCGTCGACCGCGACAAATTCAGCCAGGTTATCTTCAACCTGATATCAAATGCCGTCAAATACACCGACAATGGCGGCAATATCAGCGTATCGGCATCCAACCGGGGCAATCATGCGGTTTTGTCCGTCGAGGACGATGGGATAGGGATAGCGGAGAGCGACATGCCGTATATCTTCGAACATCTGTACAGGACCGATGAGTCCAGAGCCCGGGACTCGGGCGGGAACGGGATAGGGCTCTCTGTCGTCAAGGCCATTGTGGAGTCTCACGGAGGAAGTATAGATGTCAGAAGCGCGCCCCGACGCGGGAGCGTTTTTACCGTCACTGTGCCCAGGGAATAGTCCTATGAGTGTTTCGGAACCGTTGTGCGGTCCATCATGGCTTCGTATTCATGCCCCGCATTATCATCACATTGAGAGGTATCGAGAGGATGAAAGTCGCGATATCTGACAGGGGCTGGCTCATCTGAATGCCCAACAGACCCAGCCGGGGCGTCAGTATGAAGAGCAGCGGCAGCAGGAACAGCCCCTGTCTTGCCATAGCCATGACGCTGGCGCTGATGGATTTGCCCATCGTCTGAAACATCATGTTGTTCATAATCACCCAGCCCAACAGCGGCGCCACCAGGAATTGAAGGCGGAGCGCAAGAGAGCCGATTTTGATGACCTGAGCGTCGTCACTCCTGAAGACGGCCATGATATTTGGGGCGTATACACAGCTCAGGACGGCTATGAGGAAGAGCCCGACTGTGGAAATTTTTATGCAAAACCAGAATGCCCGTTTGACTCTGTCGTAGGCGCCGGCCCCGTAGTTGAAGCCACAGACCGGCTGAAAACCCTGTCCGATGCCCAAAAGCGTCGAGTTGGCCAGCAGGGTTATGCGGGTAGTTATCGACATAGCCGCAATGGCGGCGTCTCCGAAACCTCCGGCCATTCTATTGATATATATCGTCGCCACGCTTGCCAGGCCCTGCCGCAGCAGGGAGGGTATACCACCGCGTACTATCTCTTTGTAAAATGAGAAGTTGGGTGAGAAGTCGCGCGGTTTGATGCGGATGTTTCCTCCGCTCGAACATCCCTTCAGCAGCAGGCAGAATCCTATGAACTGGCTCGCCGTAGTGGCCACCGCCGCGCCGCTGACTCCCATTTTGAGGACATATATGAGGAGTGGGTCGAGAAATATATTGATGACCGCGCCGCTGACCATGCCTATCATTCCGTAGGACGCGCTTCCCTGGAAGCGCAGCAGACTGTTCAGCATAAGTGAGGCTGTCATCCAGGGGGTGCCGAGCAGTATGTAAAACAGGTAGCTCTTCGCGTGAGGCAGGATCGTTCTTGTGGCTCCCAGAAATACCGCCAGTCTCTCCAAGAGAAGTATTCCGGCGATCGTTACGCACACGCCGATTATTATGGAGGAGATGAAGCCGGTGGCGGCCATTCTCGACGCGTTGTCGAGCTTGTGCGCTCCAAGCTGTCTCGAGACATAGTTGCCGGCGCCGTGCCCGAAGAAAAAGCCAATGGCCTGTATGATCGCCATCAGAGGGAAAGCCACCCCAACCCCCGCCACGGCGCTCGTGCCTAAAGAGCCCACGAAGAACGTGTCAGCGGTGTTATAGATGGCGGATATCAGCATTATGACGATGCTTGGGGCGGCCAGGTCGAGAACAAGCCTCTCCACCGGAGCGGTCGTCATCTTTTCGTATTTCTCGTCAAATTTCTCTCCGTCTGTCAACGGATCAGCCCCTTTTTAAAGACATGCAGATTTATCGTTATATGCCTAAAGGGTAAAGATTTAAACCCTTGCGGCGTCTCCTGCTGCTAAACAGCAAAACGCGGTTTTAGCAAATTAATCAGCGCTTCCCGAAGGAATTATTTTCAGGGTATAAAAAGAGGCCCGGCGCAGATGCACAGGGCCTCTCGGAATAGGTCTGAAGGCTCATGCCACGCGATATGAGCCCATGCATGGGCTCATCAGAACGCGGGGACAATCCCTTTCGGCACCAGTTCGACCTCGATGAATTTCTTCACCTCGGGGGAGTTGATGGCCTTTACGAGGGCTATGATCTCAGGCTTCTCGGCGTCTGCCTTGCGGACGGCAACGACGTTGGCGTATGGGGAGTCCTTGTCCTCTATTATCAGCGCGTCCCGTGCCGGGATGAGATCCGCTTCGACAGCGTAGTTCGTGTTGATGACGGACGCTGTCGTGTCCTCGAGCGTCCTGGGAAGAGTAGCGGCCTCGAGCTCGGTTATCTTGAGATTCTTCGGGTTTTCAGTGATGTCGCGGGCGGTCACGAGATCACCCTCCTTGACCTTTATCAGCCCGGCCTTTTCGAGCAGACGAAGCGCGCGGGCGCCGTTTGTTGGGTCGTTGGGTATCGCGATGGAGTCCCCCTCTTTGATTTCAGAAAGCGCCTTGATTTTCTTCGAATACAATCCCAGTGGCTCGATGTGGACCTTTGCGACCCATACCAGATCGAGCTTCTGCTCGTTCACCATGTTCTCGAGGTACGGGACATGCTGGAAAAAGTTGGCCGTCAGGCTGCCGTCGGAGAGAGCGATGTTCGGTGTTACGTAGTCGTTGAACTCCTTGATCTCAACGTCGTAACCCTCTGCCTTGAGCAGGGGCGCCGCAATCTTGACTATCTCGGCGTGCGGAAACGGGGTAACGCCTATGATGAGCTTGACGGGCTCAGCCGCAAAAGCCGAAAACGAGGATACTGCCAGCACTACTGCCGTAAGAAGCAAAACACGAGCGATATTCTTCATATTAAATTATTCCTCCGTTATATTTGGGGTCTCGCCCCTTTTATTGTGTTGAAATCAGCCTCCTGTGACGCCTGCCCTCCTTTTGTTTTATATCTTTAGATATTTAATAAAAAAGCGGGGCCCCCTCTGGTCTGAAGGGATCCCCGCTGATGAGCGTCCTGCACGGCTAATAGCCGGTCGCTCCAGGCGAGGATCCGCAATAGTCACACATCATTGTCACGAAAAACTTTATTGTGCGAACAGATCTACTCACCGTGTTTCCTCCTTATGGAACGACTAATTTTTTAGGGAACCACTGATAATCAGTGATTCTTTTGACAAAAAGATTTTAGGATGATTATTTCCTATTGTCAATAACGTGTTTTAAAATAGGCTTATCCTCGCCCAAATCCACAGAGGATGTTCTCTCGGTCCCGATACGTTTTATCTGCCGCACTGCGGGGCGGCAGATAAAACGTATGTTAAGGTCGTCAATTGCGGGTCCGGGCAGCGCCAGGTGTTTTACCGCTGCACTCTGCGCCTCATAATGACAGAGCCGACCAGAGCTGTCAGGGCAAACGCTCCGAAGCCGGAGTCGCATCCGCCGCTGCTGCCGGTACCTGTGCCGACGCTCCTCTCCGCCACCGCGAGCGGGTCTACCAGAACGCTCCCTGCGGTTGTGTCGAGGTCATGCGCGCCGTTGTCCCGTACGCCTATCACGATGATGTACTCCGCCCCTGTCTCGGGGTGAGCCGAGTCGGGGACAGGAGCTCCGTTTCTGAAGATGGCGTACTCTCCCTCACCGATTCTCGCGCTGTTGGACGCTCTGGTGAGGAGCGCCGGAGTCCCGCCGGAGGGGACGGCAAGGATCGCAAGGTCCGCGAAGGTGTCCGCCGCGAACTTGTCGAGTCTGGCGAGGATAGAGTATACAGAGACGGCTTCTTCAGGCGCATGGAACGATGCCACTGGAAGCCCCAGGATCTCCGTGCCGCTCTTTATGCCGGAGTTGTCGGGGAGAGCGCTCTTCACCGCGTCCCCATCGGCAAAGAGTTTGCCGCTATGCGATATGGTGAAGAGATCGATGATATCCTGCGCCAGGGAGCTGTCGTCGGGGTTCTCTATGCCGATTATTTGATCCAGTATCGCCGATTCGCTTGTCTCTATGCTGCCGGCGGCAATCACCTCTCCGTTCGTGTCGGATGTTCCTGCTGCGGCTGGGGTGTCAGTTACGTAGGAGAGCGCGTCGGAGTTCTCCTCGACCGTTATCGTGGCTGTGTCGGTCGAGTCCAGGTTGAGTGCGGAGACTGTGACAGTTGCTGTGCCCGTGGCGAGCGCGGTGACGAGCCCCGTGTCGCTGACCGTGACAACGCTCTCGTTATCCGAGGACCACTCCAGCGGGCTGGAAATGCCCTCGGGGGTGAATGACGCGTTCAGCTGAACTGTGTCGCCGACCAGCAGTTTGGCGGAGTTCTTGTCGAGCCTCACGCCGCCCTCAGCCTGTGAGATCAGGAGGGCGTTGTTGGCCTCTCCGTCCTTGACTCCGTCGTAGATGACGAGCAACTGTTCGCCGTCTATCTCCTCGATCTTTACGCCGAAAATCGGGTTGCTCGCGGAGAATATCACCCCGCCGGAGTTCTCGACTCTGCCGTCGACGACGAGAGTGCGAACCTTCAGATTGCGTCCTTCTCTGGCCGGGACGTAATCCGGTAATCTGGACGTGATGTCTATCGTCTCTCCGGGCTCGAACGCGTTGATCAGCGCGAAACTGCCATTGTGCAGCAATTCGAAGTTAAGGTCGACCAGGAGGCCGTTGCCCTCCCCAACCTCTGCGCGGTACTCGGTACCGTCGGCTATATCGCTCGCTGTCTCTGTATAAGCCGGATCGTTCGTTATGTCTATTCCTGTGAGGTTTGTCAAGTAAGCGTTTGCAGGGTCGGAGACGGTGATGGAATCAATTTCCGTCACGCCTGCGGCAAGTGACGCCACATCCGCCGAGCTCAGCTCCGACCTGGCAAGTTTGCGCTCTGTGACGGTCGGGCCCGGTTTAGCGGAGGTTATCTTGAATGATGCCTTTCTGGTCTCGACGTCAAACGATATCTCGCTGATGTGCCATTTGGACGGCTCGCCGAACTGAGTCTGTCCGGGCGTGCGAGTCTGCCTGTACGGGTCGAACCCAGCGTCGGCGTATCTTGTGGCGCCAGGGGTCGCGCGCCGCGGCGAGAAAAACGCTCTGTTGCTCGGCGCTGTGTTGGGGCCGAACTCCTTCACGCGCGGGCCGAAGAGATCTCCCGGGTCGCCGTGGTTGACGTCACCCTCGTTGATGGACCTGTCATAGACCTTCCTCTGAACCGTATGCTGTATGCCTCCGTGAGCTTCCTCCCACACGAAGCGCATGCTCAGCGGAGCGAGTTGGGCGGAGAAGCTCCTCTGCTGCCCCTGGTAGTCAATGCTCACATTTGCGTTGCCGCTGCTGGTGCTGAAGTCCGGGTCGATGTGGAGTATCAGTACTCCTCCCTTGATCGGTTTATCCGCAGGACGGGCGAATTTGCGTCCCCACTGGAAGGGCGCGTTGTCGTAGTCGTCCTCTTCGAGGTCCGCCCGAGCCTGCAGCAGGAAGTACTGTTGGACTGTCGCCGGATTGGAGCCGGTCCCACTTGCGGGAAGGTCGCCGGACTGCGGAACCACCGGCGGTCCCCAGAGTTTGTAGGTCTCAAAGTTTAGGTTGTTTATGGTGATTGTCTTGCCCTCGTACTCTGGAAGCACATTGCCGTCGCGGTCTGTTAGTTCGGTGGCAAGGACTCCCGCAATCTCCAGGTTATACGCGTCCAGATATCCGGAGCGTGTTTCGAGCGGGTCAGCCAGCGATACCGGGTTTACCCATTTTCTCTGGAGCGCGCTTGTCGGGAGTGACGGATGGGTGTAGTAGATGTAGAGCCCCCCGCCCATTATCGACCAGTTGCCCAGACCCGGCCTGATGGGATACGGGGTAAGCTCTCTTGGCCATCCGGTGCCATTGGTCGACACCGTGTTGACCCTGGTTTGTCCCGCTGTGTCGTAAACGTCGGTGAAGCCAAATGCGGCATGCCCCATCTCATGTGCATGGACGCCTGTGCCCATAGGACCGTACGAGTGGTTGTCAACCGGACTTGTGCCGCCAGTCGTGGCTATATATGTCCTGTCGCCGAACCTCAGACGCAGCCCTGACAGATCGAGGTCCTCGTGTCCTTCTATTTTACTCTTGGCGCCCTGCGGGACATAGTAGTCTGTGCCTACATTTCTTCCGGAACCGGCGCTGGCCCAGTTGTTAGGCGCCCCGATGCCGCCGTCAATATTGGGTGAGAACATGACATAATCGTAATCTGTTGCGGCGGCATATCCGCTTATGACTATTGCGAGGGAGAGCTTGCCTTCACCAAGGGCGGCGTACCTCACCTGATTTTGGTCTGAACCTGTGGTGTAAATGCTGGTCGCCCATTCATAGAAATTAAATTGTTCGGCAGCTCTCGGGAGTACGATATCATTGACGAAAGAGGACGACATGCTTCTTCCCCAAGGTCTGGCCCAATCATCAGATACGACTACCTCGATGATCGGTCCTCTGCCTTGACTGTCAATTGCTGGTACAAGCTGGAGTTTATTGTCAGTGGCTTTTTTATAAAAGTCCGCCAAGCTGAGAAATCCCGGATTTTGCGGAGTCCCGTCTCCAACATATACCAACTCGTACATGTCATCCTTTGTCAGGGGGGTATGTTCGAGAGACAGGTAATTTTTGTTCGGAGTCTCGTATGAAACGAAGATGATCGCGGATTCAACTATCCTGTCTCCTTCCGCCGCCAATGAAACACCAAACAGTGAGGTAATCAACAATAATGCTGCAAGTAAAGGAATGATAATTTTTTTCCCGGCTCGTAAAACTCGCAAAATATATTCCTCCTTAATCTTATTTCGTGGGGCTGTCGAATTTGTCGGTCAAGGTTCTCTTGTGTTTACGCCTGAACGCATCCCAATATGTCTGAGGCCCTGTGCTCTGGACACCCCTCCTTCTCCCGTTTTTTTGCAAAAAACGGGGATCCTCATGTAAAACGAGGATCCCCGCCAAGTGGACTTGTATGATCAGCTAACAGCCGGTCACTCCAGGCGAGGATCTGGGGTCAGGACACATAGTTATGACAAGCGAGATATGCGCGTATACTTCTGTGGTCATAACAGATCTCCTCCCTTTGGAAGACCGAATTGCGTAACAATGGGATTGTAAATACTTTAATCCTATATGTCAAGTATGAAATTGAATCCATCCCGCCATAGTTCCACTTCCTGTTACTGTCCGGCGGGGGATTTCAGAAAGGGTAAGAATTTCCTTGCTTTTGCAAGAGGATTCTGTCAATATGTTCCCCAAAATGATCAAAATAACTTCTTGCTATTTGCGTGGCAAAGCCCATGTTCAAGACCCCATGCACACTTTTTATGTGCGAAAATTGAGTTAGAACCAAAAATGCTCACTGGCGGCTTCATCACGGTTACTGTGTTCTCTGTCATTCTAGCCGGTGTTAAAGCATTCCGGGGAAAGCGCAGCCGAAAACCAGGCGCACTGCCTCGCCGCGAGAGAGCAACAGCCAATCATCCGGCGAGGCGGCATCGGTCCTCAGTCCGCATTCCGAGAGAATCCGCAGAAACTCGCCTTTGGATATGAATTTGCCGTCCCCAGCGCCCGACAGGCCTATCGCGCGTCCGGGAAAAGCGACGGAAAGCAATTGGGCCAGTTCTTCCAGTTTGATCGGCAGCGTTGCGCCGAAATGAGTTTTCGACAGCTTTATTTTGGGCAGGGCTTCGTATAAGCTGGCCCACTGAACCGGCAGCCAATACGGCTCATCATCCGCGTCTGCGCACTGGTCGGCGGCTATCCACTGGCCCGAGCGCATCAACGCAAGCTGCACGGACATGACATTGACGCGGCGCGGTATGACGCCGCTTCTCACCGATTCCGCCGCTATCGCGCCCGCTGCCTGCCCCGTGTGCATCGTCACGGGCTGGAGCCTTATCGCGCCATTGACCATCCGCGACACGGAGATGTTCTTTTCGGCCGCTATGAGCCCATCGATTTTCTCTGGTATGAAAACGCCGAAGGGAACCTGGAAGACGCCCTGGTTTCCCGCCCATACCTTGGGAAACGACCCCGAAGACTCGCCGAGATCGTGCTCCATATATCTGTCGAGGTGCGAGCCGTGGACATCGACGGGATACTCGCCCAAAGCCAGGGAGGACGAGTAATTTTTGTAAGCCCTTCCACGGGATGCGTCCCTCTTTATATCGCTGTCGGTCAGGGTTTCGACGCCGATAACCCTTCTCCCTTCTCTGACATAAGGAAATGGCGGGAAAAACCTCAGTATCGGGGCGAATTCGCGCGGAAGCAGCGGGTCGCCTGCGTCCTGCCAATCGTTGGAGAACCACCCTCCGTAGCCTTGGCTGTCATCGACCGACCAGTCTGTCATGCCCAGTTCGCTCTGCATGTACCACAAAAATGAGAGAGTCCTGTTCATGGCCTCGCGCTCGACCTTCTTCCTAAATTCGCCGTCCTCTGCGTACATCACGGACAGCCCCGGCCGGTCGCCCCTCTCGCCGGGGAAATCGTTGGCCCAGTTCACGCATGTCTTCGTTATAAATCGCCACGTTTCCGCGTTGTCCCCAACTATGGGATAATCGTTGTTCGGGTCGGGCAGCGCCCTATACGCGTTGTGCGTTGGGATGTCGAACGGGTAAGACCCCGGCCATCTGCCGCCGGATACCGTCACTACGCTTCGAAATTTTTTCACGTGCTTCTCGTAGCCAGGAGGCGGCCCAGGCATCTTCAGGTCGTTCGGGAGGCCGCCGGGGTATTTTTTCACAACAGCGACATAAGTGATGTCCTGCACATTAGCCTCGGGCCGCACGCGGCCGGACCGCGAACTCCCGATCCTGTACGCCGCTCCGGCCAGAGGAAGCAAATCTCCCCGTTCCGTCGCGTCAATGAATACGCGCGCCTCGAACGTGATTTTTTCAGCACCGTCTTGGCTGAGCCGCTCGGCTTCCATGCCGGTCATCCTGTCGCCGTCCATTATCGCGCGCCTGACAGACGTGCGGAGGTAGATATCGGCTTTGGATGAGGATTCGAGCATGTCCGTCAGTATATCCCTCGCGACCGACGGTTCGACCGCTATCGTGTCGCC
>JAISRE010000003.1 GCA_031273805.1 Synergistaceae bacterium
ACAAAAATAGTCCTCAATGTAGCTCTGCTACACCTGCGGCCATTTTTGCGACAACCGTTTCGATGGAGAACGAATCCGCTCCATTTCGCTCGAAGAACATTAAATCAGCGATTCCCTAAGGAACCACTGATTTAATAACCTTCTCGCCCGTCAGCCGTGAGCTTTTATCTGATATACACGGCTATCCTCCTAATGGTCGTAAGCCTCGGCATATCCTCGTTCTCAACCTCTATACCCCATTCTCGCGCAAAAAAAATTCGATCTCCCGCTGGAGACCCAGCGCTCCCGTGGCACCCGAAGAGGTTTGCTTACCGCTGCTTCCTTCCGGACCTGGCGGGGTTCACAATTCTTCGCCGCATGGGACTGAGCCTCCAGCAGAAAATCGAAACGCGCAAGGTATGCTACCATGCATTCCAGACACTGGCAAGTGAAATCTTCAATATTATGTCACTCGTATGAGAAAACCTCCCCATGAGACAGGAGCGAGTCACACTGACCAGGGACGAATTAAAACGCGTGAAGGTGCTGGAGCGATCAGCTTTGTATGGATATGACGCATGAGTATTATCTTTATAAGAAAGACTATTAATTCGGTTTTGTGTGTAATCTGGATATAATACGTTATATTCCGGTGTTATTTGGCTGGCTTGTGGTATTATGAGCATATTGTGATGCAGATATCAAAAACGCGGCGCGGAGCGCAAAATCGCGATAAAACTTTAAGACTGGTGATAAACACGGTGAGATATGATCCATTCAGCTATAGATATCCCTCGAGGCGCAACCTGGTTTACGGCTCGAAAGGCATGGTCGCCGCGTCCAACCCGCTTGCCGCCTCAGCGGGGATGGAGGTGTTAAAAAAAGGCGGCAACGCTGTTGACGCAGCTGTCGCGACCGCTTCTGCGCTGACTGTCGTCGAGCCCATATCCAACGGCATAGGGAGCGACGCCTTTGCCATTATCTGGCAGGACGGTCGCCTGTGGGGCTTGAATGGCAGCGGTCCCGCGCCTTCATCGTTCAGCATAGGGAAGTTTCACTCGCTCGGATACAGAGAGAGTCCTCCGCGCTTTGGATGGGCGGCCTCCACTGTGCCTGGGGCTCCCGCAACGTGGGAAGCGCTCGTTTCGCGCATGGGCCGTCTGCCTCTGTCGGAGTCTCTTAAACCGGCGATATCCTACGCCCGCGATGGATACGCCGTGTCGGTAAACGTCTCTCGCTTCTGGAAGGAGGCGCTGAAAATTTTTTCCAGCCTTTCGAGCGGGGCCGGAGATGCCCACAGCGGATGGTTTGCGGCATTTTGTCCTGACGGCAGGGCGCCGGAGCCGGGGGAGAGGTTTCGCTCTCCGGGACACGCCTATACGCTCGAAACGATAGCGGCTCAGGGTGTGGAGTCATTCTACAGAGGGGAGATAGCCAGGAAAATTCTCGAGTTCTCCAGGAGGACGGGAGGCTTTTTCACGGAAGGCGATCTTGCTTCGTTTCAGCCGGAGTGGGTTGAGCCCATCAGCCTGAATTACAGAGGGTACGATGTCTGGGAGCTGCCTCCTAACGGCCAGGGAATAGTCGCGCTCCAGGCGCTGGGGATAATATCTGGTTTCGATTTTGCAGATCACGATTCACCTGCGGTTCCTCATCGGCAGATAGAGGCGATAAAGATGGCGTTTGCTGACGCTCTGAGGTATGTTGCCGATCCACGGTTCGCCGAAGATCCGACAGCAAGACTGCTCTCAAATGAACATATAAAGGGTCGCAGGAGACAAATTCAGGACATCGCCCAGGATTTCAACGCAGGCGATCCCTACAGTGGAGGCACAGTCTACCTGTCCGCCGCTGACGCGGATGGATGCATGGTCTCCTACATACAGAGCAACTACAGAGGATTCGGCGCCGCCGTCGCTATACCCGATACCGGGATATCACTCAACAACAGGGCCGGCTGTTTTTCACTCGATCCTGAACATCCAAACGCGCTGGCCCCGGGCAAGCGCCCGTATAACACGATAATACCAGGGTTCATATCCAAGGACGGGCGTCCCATTGGCCCGTTCGGCGTCATGGGGGGATATATGCAGCCGCAGGGGCATCTTCAGGTTGTCATGAATTGTGTCGATTTTAATATGAATCCCCAGGAGGCTCTTGACGCGCCGAGGTGGCAGTGGATGGGCGGCCTGAAAGTGGCCTGTGAGCCGGGTTTTGAAAACAATACTGTCCAGAAATTGCAGAGGATGGGGCACGAGGTCTCCTGTGCCGCAAATCCTTTTGGATTCGGTCGGGGTCAGATCATATGGCGTACCGGGCACGGAACTCTGGTCGGGGCTACCGAACCGAGAACGGATGGATGTGTGGAAGCCTGGTGAGTTATACATGTTTTATTTTTTATAAACTTTTTTTGAGGAAAATTGCAAATTGAGCATCTATAATTTCTTGACAAGATCTCAACAGCATGGTTATATCATTGTATTATGAGTCGGTATTATTTTATGTAGCACAGTTACGATGTTTTTATAATGGTTTTGAATCATGAATATTTTTACTTTTTCTTGACCATGCGGCCAAAGGGGGCGCCTATATGGGATTAATCGGCAGAAAAGATGGTAAGACTAAAGCCGGGCTGTTTATATTCGGCGGCGTTATGCAGTATCTGGTACTCTCCAAACAGGGCGCGAAATCCTATAAGGTGGAAGAGTGCATTGACGTTCCATATGATATCGGCACGGCGGGAGGAGAACTTTTCTCCAGTCAGGAGCTTGTGGAGGATAATCTGAAGACGCTCAAGAAGCATGTGGGACGACATTGGGCTAACAAGGTATGTGTTGGGATTCAGTCCAAGGATGTCCTGTTGCGCACCGTTGAGCTGCCTAAGATGGATTTAGCGGATTTGAAGGATTCTTTCAGGTACGAGTTCGACCGTTTTTTCCCCATACCTGTTGATGAGGCAGTATACGATGTGGCGCTTGTGGAACGTCCAAAACTCGATGATCCGGTGCAGGATGCGATATGTCAGTGCATAGCGGTCGCGGTTAGAAATTCCACCGTCGAGAACCTGATGATGGCGGCTAATCGTATCGGTTTGAAGCTGAACTGCATAGAGCCGTCGCCGGTTGCTTTACTCAGGTGTCTTATGGGACCGGTGCCCCCGTCCGGATACAACATCTACGCGCTTGCCGGAATCGTGAGCAGCATAATTGTAGCGACCTATAAGGATAACGGGATAGTCTTCAGAAATACGGCTCAGTCGTTTGCTGCAGACGATCCTTCCGGGAATAACATAGGCGCCTTCGCGCGTGACCTGCAGGCTACGATTAAATTTGCAACGACTCAAATGAGAGGTTTTGACGCCGATAAAATATATGTCGGCGGATATGGGTTGACTCAGAGCCGCGCGATGAAGGCCAGCATGGAGGAGACGGCGAGTTCGCCTGTGGAGTTTGTGAATCCGTGGGAGACATGGGGAATCAGCAACCAACCCAAGCAGATATACGGTTGGGAAGTAGTAATCGGCCTTGCTCTCAGGTCTTCGGAGGTGAAATAAGTCATGCAGACCATGTTTGATCTGAGACCTCCGCATCTGGTTCAGATGCAGTCTCAAAAAGTGGATATATTGAGAGTTCTCAATGTGTTGTTTTTTCTGGTTTTTATCATGTTATCCATTTATGATATTGGTTTCCTGGCGCTCAATCTCAGGCGAGTGAAGCTCGAACTGAACGATGTCAGGGGAGAGGAGATGCGGGTTCAGACGCAATCCGCTCAGTATGCGAGTGTCCTTACAACCATGAAAGCGCTGAGGGACAAAATTCAGGTATATTTGGCCTTTACAAAAGAGGAGCTTCCAGCGGTTGAATTTATGGCGTCACTGGAAGGAGCTATACCGAGCGGAATCACGATAACTACGATGGATGTGCGTCCTGGAAATGTGCTCATGAAAGGGGCGGCGCTTTCAGGTGAGCCGATAATAGAGCTTGCGGCAAAGCTGGACGGCATGAAGAACATCGTGACGAATGTGGACGCGCCGGTTACCTCCAAATCGACTCTGGGTGCGAGGCTGATTTCGGAGTTCACCATAACATGTAATATAAAGGACATTATGTCCATCGCGGCCGTTTATCCAAATCTTATGGATATTTCCAGCAACACTGCTGGTGAAGGGGGTACTGTACAATGACTGCGGAAAGACAGCACGCTCTTTATGGGGTGTTGATGTTCGTCGTCGTCATCCTCCTTCTGGTGGCTCAGTTTGTTCTGCAACGCACACTTAGGAGCGCGGGCGAGGAATTGGCGTCGGTTTCGGCAAATCTCACGACGGAGAGCAGAGTGGCTGATTCACGGCGGCAGTTGGTGGAAAGGTACAAGTCATTTGAGAGTCTTGCGCTGAACTACAGCAGGTCCGAGCGAGTGTTCCCCGTGAATTCGCGAGAGCTGTTTACGGCTCTGGATACTGTTTTGAAGAGCAACTCCGTGGAGTACTCGAATACCACATCGTCAAGCCAGACTGCTCCAGGCGGCAAACTCGAACTGAGGATAACCTTTAATGGGCCGTATTATGGCCTTATGAAGGCGCTTGCGGCCATGAGGGAGAGCGGGTACGTGATGAGGGTCTCCAATCTGAGTATAAGGGCAGAGGACAACGGAAGAGTCTCGGGCTCCATGAGTATAATAAGCTCAGTGCGGAGCTAGGGGGACTGTAAATGGCTGACAGTGCATCTGTAAAAAAAACAGCGGTTACCAATACTCCAAAGATGAGACAGCAGAGATCGGATGAGAAGAGGCTCAAACGAGTGCTGTTTATCGTGATGTTGCTGGCGTGTTGCGCGGGGAGCGCGTACTTTTACATTAACACGCTTCAGCTGATTGAGGAGAGCCAGAACGCCATGCAAGAACTGGCGAGCCAGCCCGCGCTTCCCGATCCAAATATGGCCAACGAGAGTAAGGAGATTGACGCGGCGGAAACGGGTCTGTCCGACATGACAAAGGTCACCAGCATGGCGATGCAGACGGCGCTGCTGGCGGAGATTTCGGGCAAATATCCGGTGAGTCCGGAGAACAAGCTGCAGCCCGTGGACACGAGTGGTGTGGCGGTTGAGATAGTCGAAATAGATCCGGATCCCCCAGCTGTTACGGTTGTGGCTATATTGATCAAGGAGGACGATAAGATCGCCATGCTGGACGTTGTCGGCGAAGAGGGCGGTCTGATAGTTAGACAGGGGAGCAATTTTGCAAGTGGCACTGCAAGAGTTACTAAAATAGATGCGAAGGGTGTGACGTTTACATGGATGAAAAAAAGTTATCACGTTCCATTTTAGCGATGACAAAATATAGCAAGTTAATTTTCCCTGTCATTCCTATGATTCTGGCAGGTATCCTGCTTACGCTGGGGTTCATCCTCCCGGTGTCGGTGTTGCATGCGGCAGACATTCCGCCGGGGCTTACTATGAACACCCCAACCGAACCTGTGTTGTCAGGTATTCAGCTCCTGCAGCTCGGAGGAGATTCACTGCTCTTGCGCGCTCGTGGTTATGCCCTTCCCGTTCCCCGTGTCGCTTCAGCTCCCGGAGCGGATAAACTGGTTCTGCAGTGGGATACGGTCAGGTTTCCGCAGAGCACGGAGAAGCGGGACTGGTGGGATGACTACGAGTGGGATATTCTAAAGCTGGACCCGCCGACCTCTCAAACGTGGTGGAAGCAGTATAATCTGCCGCTCCTGAATCGTATAAACGCGGATCTGGCAGGTAAAAACGGTATCAGGATGACATTTACCTCGACAAGGCCGCTGGTTTTGCAGAGAGTCGAGGGAATGGCGGGCGCCGACGACATGTCTCTTATGATCAAGGTCTACGAGGAGGAAAAACCGGCGCCATTGCCTCCAAAACCGGTTACGTACCCCAAGGGAGACCCGATGGGAATCGCCACGCCGGTTACGCTGCAGCTGCGGGACGCAGATGTGAAATCTGTATTCAGAATGCTGACCGATCTGCAGAATCTGAACCTTATTATCGACTCGTCGGTTACTGATATGCCGATAACCTTCTCATTCAACAAGGTTCCGTTCAACGAGGCGTTTTCGTACCTGCTTCGCGTTACCGACCTCTCCTATTCTGTGGTTGGGAACATGCTTATTGTAGGAAAACCGGAGAGCCTCGGGAAAACGTTGGGCAAAGAGGTTGTCCGCGCTTATACTCTGTCGTACGCCATAGACGCAAGCGGGCAGTTGAGAGGCGACGTAACGGGCGCGCTCACTGGGCTCATCTCTCTCTCGAAGCCACCGACTCTTGACGCGCGCAACCGGCAGATCTATGTCACCGCCACGCCGGAGCAGCACGAACAGGTGGCCGAACTCCTGTCCAAGCTCGATCAACCCGGCAGGCAGGTCATGCTTCAGGCGCGTATCTTCGAGGTTAACGACGATGCCTCGCAGGAGTTGGAGACTCTTATCTCCGCCGTGTACGACCAGTGGCTTATGAGCTTCTCACATATCGGCATCGGCTTAGGGTATACCTACGCTAACATGCCTATTGACTCACTTTCGGACGTTGGTACTCCGCTGGGCGGCAGGGCGCCGGGAAGCAACACCCTGTTGGATAACATCACCATAGACGCGGGGACGAGAGCGTTAAGCGCAGGGCTCACTGCAATGGAGACCAAGGGCAAGGGCAAGAACCTGGCCAGCCCGTCGATAATTACGCTGGACGGGCAGCAGGCCAATGTTTCACTCACGCAGAGCGTGAAGTACGCGTCCGGGGTCGACTCGAACGGAAACGTGACATTCAGCGATCAGGAGAGCGGTCCGATACTGACGTTTACACCGGTGATCGGGCGCGACGGAGTCGTAACCATAAATATAACCGTGGAAACCGGTGAAATCATCGCGTGGAGGAACGCCGGCCTCGGTGCGCAGGCGCCTGAGACGACAAAGCGCAGTGTAACGACGACCGTCAGGGTGAGAAACGGAGAGCCCTTCGCAGTCGGAGGTCTCTTTAGGGACAACAAGACGGCTGACAGGGCGCGCATTCCAGTGCTAGGCTACATACCGCTCCTTGGCGATCTCTTCTCGTACAGGCGCGACCAGCACACCAAGTCAGAGGTGGCCATCATAGTCATTCCCTACATTCTGGAGATTCCTGACAGCGAGATTGACACGTTCGACCTGATGAAGACATCTCTTACGAAGTAATCATGAATTGACAGGACAACATATACCCGGCAGGTGTGCTTATAAATCCGCCGGGTATTTTTGTTCTTTAGGGAATCACTGATTTATTGTTCTTCGAGCGAAATGGAGCGGATTCGTTCTCCATCGAAACGGTTGTTACGAAAATGGCCGCAGGCGTAGCAACGCTACGTTGAGGACCATTTTTGTGGCAACCGTGA
>JAISRE010000009.1 GCA_031273805.1 Synergistaceae bacterium
ATCTCGTCCTGGTGCAGTCCAACGGGGATGTAGGAGTGTCCAAGAGAATAGAGGACGACGAAGAACGAGCGCGACTGAGGAGCATTGCCCGCAGACTCAGGCCGGAGGGCTATGGGCTGATAGTTCGGACGGTTGCGGAGTACTGCGAGGAGGAGAACCTCGCCCGCGACGTGTCGGAGCTCATGGAGGCATGGAATGAGGTCGAGTACAAGGCAAAGAAGAACTCAGCGCCCTGCCTGCTGCACAGGGACATTGGGCTTGTGGAGAGGATACTTCGCGACGAGCTCAACGGCAGCATAGGGGAGATAGTGGTCGATGCGCCGGACGAGTTTGAAAATATTTCGTCCTTCCTTCAGCGCTTTACGCCGGAGGCCAGGCCGGAGCTCTCTCTGTACAAGGGCAGCCTTCCGATATTCGATGTTTATGGCATAGAGCGCGCGATAGATGAGATGCGCGACCGAAAAGTGTGGCTGCCGAGCGGAGCTTATCTGGTCATAGATCAGACGGAGGCGCTCACCGTGATAGACGTAAACACCGGAAAATATATAGGTTCAAAGGACCTGCGCGACACGGTGTTCCACACTAACTTCGAGGCGGCGGAGGAGATAGCCCGGCAGCTGAGATTACGCGCTATCGGCGGCATCGTTGTGATCGACTTTATAGATATGGACAGCCCGGATGACAGGGTCAAGCTGGTTGAACAGCTTCAGGAGTTTTTCAAGGGGGACAGATGCAAGGCCAGGGTGTACGGAGTCACCGCTCTGGGGCTGGTTGAGATTACGAGGAAGCGCGCTCGGTTGGACATGCGCTCGATAATCAGCCGCGGATGCCCGTTCTGCGGGGGATTGGGCTGGGTTGACAAGGAGGAGACGGTCGCCATGAAGGTAAAGCGCTTTCTCCGCAAGGCCATAACGGGTTCTCGCTCCGAGGCGTTTCTTGTCGAGCTGCATCCGGCCATAGCCAGATACATCGCCGATATCTACCTCTCGATGTGGGAGGAGGAGTTCGACAGGAGGCTCTACATGGTGGAGTGCCCTGAATACGCATGGGATAAATATAAAATAGAGTTTCACGGGACGCTGCCCCGAGTTATGCACAGGGTCGAGATTATGGAGCGGCGTGAGGAACGTGTAGTTGTACATAGCACGACTTCAGCTTAAGGGCTTCAAGAGTTTCGGGGGTTCGCACGATCTTCCGCTTGTGCCGGGCATGACAGCGATCGTCGGTCCAAATGGAAGCGGAAAGAGCAATATACTCGACTCGCTGCGCTGGGTTCTTGGGGACTCTCACTCATCGAAACTGCGCATAACAAAGCAGGGAGGGCTCATTTTCCACGGTTCGGCGTCCTGTCAGCCGGCCACAGAGGCGTCCGTCTCCATACAACTGAGGGATGGAACCAGGGTCTGCTCCATCAGAAGGAAAGTGTCCGACGCCGGATCTATCGTCACCATAGACGGTTCGAGAGTGACTTTGACGGAGCTCGACGAGGTAAAACTCCGCTGGCAGCTCTCCGGGGACAAGTTCGCCTTTATCGGGCAGGGCGACGTCGCCGAGGTCATACAACAGAGGCCGTCCGCCAGGAGGGTTCTTCTGGAGTCCCTGTTTGGAATCGACTCGTACCGCAGACGCAGGGAGGAGGCCTCAGGCAGATTGGCCGAGGCTCGTGAGGAGTATGGCAGGCTCAGAACCTTCAGGGCGGAGCTCAAATCGCGGCGTGACGAGATAGCGCCAGCAGTGGAGCGCGCGGAACGCGCTCGAGAATTGCTCGATGTCATCGAATCCTCGAGAAGACTGCTCTATTGGGTCAGGCGGGCTCGCTGCGAGTCTGAGACGGCGCGAATCGGGATGGAAAAATGCCGCGTCTCGGAGAGTCTCAGCTCCAGGGAGTCCTGGAGAGTTATGTGGGAGCGCAGCCTGGATGGGCTTGAACGTGATATAGCATTACTCTCCGACAGACGGCAGAGACAGGTAAGGGCGATAGACGACGCCAAGAGCGCGCTCTCCGGGTTCACCAGGACCGCTTACGGCTACGGGACCTCGCTTACATCATCTCGCCGCAGAGCCGTGCAGATAGAGGCCGAACGCGCGGAGACCTCTCAAAAACTGGAATCTCTCTCTGCCGAGAGGGATAAATACGCCAGGGAGGATTCATCTCGACGCCAGACGCTGGACGCGCTGAAAAAATCCTTGACAGAGCTTGAGGAGAGGCGTAAACAGCACAGCGAGGAGGCGCGTCTGGCCGCTCAAAAAAAAGACCGCATAAACAGGGAACGCGGAGAGATAGAGGGCGAATTCGCCACGTTAAAGGGGCGCATGAAGTCCATCGGTCTGGCGCTGCGTGAGCTCGACGCGCGAAAAGCACATATGGACGGGAGCTCCGATACCTCCGCAGATCCGCTCAAATCCATCAAGCGTGAGCTAGACGCGCTGGAGAATCGGCACTCAGAGCTGTTGGACGAGCAGGAGCGCGTCGCTTCGCTGCACCGCGACGTCTATGCCAGTCTTCAGGAGACGTCGAGCCTGCTTCAGAGAAGCAGAAGGGACTCCTCGAAGATAACGAACCGTCTCTCCGACCTTCAGGAACAGGTGGCGGCGGAGGTCTATCCCAGACCGGTTCAGCACGTCATCTCCGCCGTAAAACTTGGGCGGCTCAAGGTGCGCGTCTGCGCGGTAATCGACGCTTTTGAATGTCCGCTGGAATTTGCCGCCACGATGGAGGCATTTTTGGGGGGCAGGCAGTTCTGGGTTTTGGCGGATACGATCGACGAAGTTGGATTATGCATAGATCTGCTCAAAAAAAATCAGATGGGCCGGGCCACTTTCCTTCCACTCGAACGCGTCCGCCCGAGGTCGCGCGATGAGATGTTCCGTCTGCCTTCAGACGGGATCGTCGGTTGGGCGACGAAGCTCATGAAGTCCGACGAGCATTGGCGTCCTGCGCTGGAACACATAATGGGAGATCTTCTGATAGTGGAGAGTTACTCCGTCGGCCAGTCGGTGACGCGCGGCGGCTTCAAAGGCCCCGTGGCGACTCTGGAGGGGGATGTTTTTCAGCCTGCGGGAACTATTTCCGGTGGGCGCTCTCAAAAACCGGGTCGGACGATGGAGATAGTATCCGCGCTCTCTCGTCTGGAGGAGGAGTCGAGAGCCTCCCGCCAGACCGTGGAGACCCTGACGCGCGATCTTGCCCGGTTGGAGGAGGACGAGGCCGCCGCCGCCGCCAGGAAGGAGGCGGTATCCGCCGAGATACGCGAACTGGCCTCCAGCCGCAGCGCGCTTGACGCCAGGAGGGAGGAGATACAGAGGGAGCGGGCGAGGGCCAAAAATGAGCGCGCGTCTATGATCTCCGCGCTCACCGAGGGAGCCAAGCGCTATGCGGAACTCGCACGTGCGAAGCGCGCGCTCGACTCTGAGACTGTAGTTGCCGTCGTTCTGGATATGGACGCGACTCTTTTCAAGGAGATAGAGCGTCTTAAGAGCTCCGTTGCCGTTGAGGAGGAGAAGCTCCGCTCCGGACTTGCCATGAGTGAGAGAATGAGCACTGAGATGAGGTCGCTCTCCGCAGCGCTATCTGATCTGGACGAGGAGTTTGCGGCCTGTGACAATGAGATCATGACGAACAGGGCCAACCTGACGAGGCTCTCTCGCCGGTATGCCGAGGCGGCCTCCGGTATGAGGGCGGCCATTGCGGATATGGAGGAGTTCGGGGAGCGTTACGAGATTATATCGAGGAAAAAAAATATGCGCTCTGCCAGGCTGGAGGCGGCTAAATCGACGGCACAGTCCGTCTTGGCCGAGTATAACGCGATCTGTCTTAAGGAGGAGTCCCTGTCACGGGAGAGGACGGAGTTGATACAGACGTGGGAGGAGCAGTTCCCATATCCCGGCGAGGGGGCTTTTGACGATGTCGACGCGGATGATCTCAGACGAAACATCAGGGAGAATGACAGGATCCTGAAGTCCATGGGAGAGGTCGACATGGGGGTGCTCTCTGAGGACAGAAGCCTTCAGGATCGCACCGCCTATCTCGGCGACCAGCTGGACGATGTCGGGCGCGGCATGATGGAGCTGGAAAAACTGATCGCCGACGCGGACGAACAAGCGCGGACTATATTTGTGAACGCCCTTGAGGAAATCGATAAAAAATTCAACGCGCTCTTCCAGCGGCTCTTTGTCGGGGGAGACGCACGCCTCGAAATGATAGAGGGCGAGTCGCTGTGGGACAGCGGAGTGGACGTCGTTGCCCGCCCGCCCGGCAAGCATCCGACCGGTATCGCTCAACTGTCCGGGGGAGAGCAGTCTCTGTCGGCGATAGCGCTGCTATTTGCCTCACTGGAGGTGGCGCAGTGTCCCATAGCGGTGCTGGACGAGGTGGATGCCGCGTTGGACGAGGTGAACCTGAGGCGATTCGCTGATCTGGCCAGGGACGCGTCAAAGGATCGCCAGATATTTGTGATGACTCACAGACGCGTGACGATGGAACGCGCCGATGTCCTGTACGGCGTAACTCTGGCCGAACCGGGCCTGTCACAGGTAATCGGAGTTCGAGTTGAAGATTGGGAGTAATAACAAATAGCGAGTGTCACTGCGATAATAACTATTCCGCGTACCAAGAGCGCTTCCTCTGATATTTTTTGTGAACTATACCACCATCGTGTGCAATATCTTCAACAAATGCATATACTTATTGACGACTACATAAATAATAATTATTATAAAGATGTCGGATATATCCAGTACTGTTGTTTCTTTTGCGCCTCCGGCAGAGCAAGGGATTGGGGGAGTGATTGTTATGGACGTTCATATCAGGCTTGGAATTGTTGGTCAAACCGGTCACGGAAAGACTGCATTGAAAGCCGCTATGAGCTCATCCAACTGTCGTTCATCGAACTCCAAACATCGAGTCTCTGCTGTAGACTTCGAGTTTCTCAAGATCGTGCTGCCCAGCGGGAATAAGATCGACGCTGTGGATCTTCCTTCGTTTGAGAGCTCTTTGGGCTGGATGGCAACGGGTGTTTTAGGTCTTGACATTGCGATAGTGGCCGTTGCGTGTGATGAAGGGGTTACGCCGCGCACGCGAGAGTATATAGAGATTCTGGAGCTGCTGGGAGTCCCATCCGGTCTTGTGGCGTTGACCAAGTCGGATCTCATCGGGCGGGAGGCGTTGGGCGGCTTGAGAAGAGATGTCGAGTCCCTGGTCTGCGGGACCTTTATGAGCGACGCTCCGATCGTTCCGGTGTCGATAATGGCTAACAGAGGACTGTCGGAGATCTTGCACGCTGTGGATAATGTGCTGGTTTCACCCAAGCTGCGCGATAGAACAGGGGCGTTCTTCATGCCCATTGATAAGGTGTCGAGCGTAAGGGTTGGGGCCGTTGTCGCTGGAGCTTCCTATAGGGGCGTCGTAAAAGAGGGGAGCGATGTCGAGCTTATGCCGTACGGCAGGCTGTCCAGGGCGTCATCCATCTGGGCTCAGGGTGTAAGAGTCGGCTCATCCCCACTCGGAGGCAGGATTGAGATAGGGCTTGATTTCGTCACGCCTGAGCAGATAAGAAGGGGCGATATCCTCTGTGAAAAGGGGCGCTTTGCCAGGACGGAGTGTCTGGAGGTGAGTTTGGATGTTCTGCCGAGGGCGATTGAGCCGATAGCGCATCTTCAGCGTGTCCGTCTCCTTATAAACAGCTTCGACGTGGTGGCGAGGGTGTCTGTTCTTTCGAATGAGGGGTATTGCGTAGAGCCGGGTCATAGCTCTGTAGCCCAACTTCTGCCGGAGTCAAGGATTATAACGTCCTCGGGGGAGAGGTTTGTAATACTCTCCAACAGCCCCATTAGTGTCGTCGGTGGAGGGCGTGTGCTGATTCCATGCGCAAAGAGACCTCACAGCAAGGAGGAGCGCGCTGTTCACGAGTCTCTGTTGGAGGAACTTGCGGCAAACTGGAGTCCTAAATCGATGTTGTCCGTTATGCTGAGGGAGCGGGAGTGTGTGGATGAGGATGAGTTGCTGCGTATGTCCCAGATGGAGAGCTCTGAATTTCATCGGTTGATAGCGGAACTCAAGGAGGACCAGAGTATCTCCGGGGTGGAGTCGCTTGGCGCGTCTGTAGGATTCCTGCTGTCGAGAAGCGCCGTCTCTCGCCTCACTCAAAACGTCCTCTCGAGCGTGAACTCCTTCCATAAACTGCGCCCTGAGCTTGCAGGGCCTGATATCGAGGATATTCAGTCCGATCTCTACGGCGAGTATGACGCCTCGCGCCCTGAATCGCTAGTGTTCCGCGAGTTTTTGCAGACTCTGCTCATGAAGGGTATCATTAAGCAGACGGAGGTCGCTGCTGGAGTCAGATATCATCTGCCGGATTTCAAACCGCACTGTGACGATACCATGTCGGATATTGTCGAAAAACTGCGCGCTGCGATCGACAATGCCGGTTTTGAGCTCATCGAGACGATTGCGCTCCCATCCATCCTTGGCGCTAAACCTGTGGAGGCGGCGCGCGCGTTGGGTTATCTCAGGGAAAATGATTGCATAGAGATAATCGGAGAGGGGCTGCTGATCCCGAAGAATATCATGAAGAGGGCGTTCGAGGCGATAATATCCATAAAAGGGGAGATATCGTCTGCGGCACTTGCGCGTAAACTTGGGATTAGCCGAAAGGCTTCATCTGCAATTTTAATCTTTTTCGACTCCCAGGGCGTGACAAAGCTAACAGGCGACAGGAGGGTTATTCAGAGAATATCAAGATAGTTATCATGATTTTGGTTATCATGATTTTGGAAATATATTTGCTCCGGTAAACTTGAGTTATTTTAAAAAATGTGCTAGTATGATACATCGTTGAGGTATATTTGGGGAGTGATTAATTTGACTGACACTTTAAGCGCTATCCGAGAGCAGGTTACTCAGTACAGGGGTTCACGGGTTTTCTACAGAGCGGCAAATGGGCGAAGAAAAGCTGAAGCTCGGCAAGGTGTCATAATGGAAGCATATCCCAGCCTTTTCACTCTTTACGTGGAGTCTCAAAACAGCACAGTCTCCTTCAGCTATGCTGATATTCTCACCAAAGAAGTTGAATTGAAACTCATGCCGGCAGAGGATAAAAAATAAATAGTTATCATTCTATTTGTCCTTATCCTCACGGCGAGGTTGTTGGAATTTTTTTGAAATCATGCTATTTACAGAGTCTTGCTCAATAAAGATCAATCTCACCCTTCGTGTGCTGGGCGCGCGTGAGGATGGTTATCATGACATAAGTTCACTCTTCTGGCGCCTGCCGTCTCCAGAGGTTTTGGAAGTATCTGCCGCATCCCGAGTGGACGCGGTTTCTGTTTTAGGCGCCGAAATTCCCGGAGAAAATATCCTATGGCGCACATGCCGATATCTTCGTGAGCGCTATGGAGACGACTCGTTCCCTAGGATAGATATGCGGATATGCAAGCATCTGCCGATGGGGAGCGGGGTGGGAGCGGGCAGCGGCAATGCCGCCGCTCTTCTGAGGTGGTTCAGACGAGTTTGGCGTATTGGGTCTCGAGGAGAGAGCTTGGATGGTCTCGCCTCTCTGGGGGCGGATGTGGCGTTTCTAGCAAGCGATCACGATCTGGCTTTTGCGCATGGTGTTGGGGATAAATTGGACGGCATGGAGGGAACACTTCAGCTTGAAACTGTAATATGTTTTCCGGAGTGGAGCAGCGATACGAGGCGAGCTTATGCGTCACTCGACTCCTACCGGATATCTGAGACTGCGGATGAACCCATCCTGGATGTTGATTCCTCTCGTTTAGAAGCTTTATCCGTTTTAAATTGTCTGCGAAATGGCGAAAAAGTTGGCCTTTTGCCTAATGACTTTATTACATGTATGCCGGAACATAAATTGTGCTACAATACCCTTTATGAGATGTTTTATGCCTGCGGTTCACTCGCCTGGGGGTTATGTGGCAGCGGTTCCGCATGTTTTGCGTTGTTTCGGAGGGAGGATGCGGGAAAATCCGTCCCGGCATTATTGGAAACTCTGTTGAGTGAGAGGTCTTCGCGTTTCCAATGGCTGCGGCAAATTTTGGTTTTGGAGTGATGCTCAATGCGAGGTAAGAGAACAGAACGCCTGATACGAATCGCGTCGAGGATGTTGCTGAGGCCGTCAAGACAGCTGTCTCTTACTGACACTGCGTCGGGCTTTAAGGTTTCCAAGACTTTGGTCAGCGATGACATTGAAATTATATCCGAAGCCCTGTTGAGCGAGGGCGTGGGCAGTATAGTTACAGATCGCGGACGCAGCGGGGGGGCATATTTTATGCCGTCGCCCTCGAAGGACTACAGGATTGCCAAGCTCAGAGGACTTGCCGATATACTCTCCGTTCCCGAGCGCCTTCTTCCGGGCGGACTCGTCTATTACACGGACCTTCTATTCGATCCTGACTGGGCTTCGTTCCTGGGGTTTACAATGGCGTCACTCTTCAACGAAAGCAAGCCGACAGTGGTGTTGACCTCTGAGGTCAAGGGAATTCCAGTGGCTTTTTTTACGGCTTACGCTCTGGGTGTTCCGCTGGCAGTGTGCAGGTTTCGCAACCGTCCCAGTGACGGGCCGGCGGTCGGCGTACACTTTCCGACGGGAAGCGGGGATGTCAGGACTATGTACCTGGGTACCCGTTTCATAAGTCCGTCCAGCAGGGTGCTGATCGTGGACGACTTCATGCGCGGCGGCAGCACTGCGGCCGGTATGCTTCTGATGACGCGTGAGTTCAATGCGTCAGTCGTCGGAGTGGGCATCTTCATCGCGTCATCAGGTCGGGGCAAAAAATCTGTCACCGATTACCGATCACTGCTGGAGTTGTCCGTTGAACAGGGTGTGCCCAAACTTTCGGTGTCCGGGATATAGCTGGCGGGAACCGTCAGCAAGCCCGATCTCAACAGGAATGCTCTCTCCTCAGTCTGGGATGCTGTCATCCCGGATTTTTTTGTGTCTCCATAGCACATTCCAGCTTCACATTCGTAATAGATCTGCGTTAAATACGTATTTTTGTCCCAAAGCTGATTAATTACATAGTTCTATGTAGGGAATTGAATAATGGATAATACGCATTTCCTATTATATTGGTATAATTATATTGTATCGTTTCAAGTGGAGTATGCGGCAGCAATTGCGGATTGGAGGCATTATTTATGAAAATATCGACGAAGGGGAGATACGCGCTTAGAGTGATGGTCGATCTGGCCATTAACGACACGGGAGAGTTCATACCTCTGAAAAATGTTTCATCCCGTCAGGAGATAACTATAAAGTATCTTGAACAGATCATACCGCTTCTGAGCCGAGCCGGATATCTGAAGAGCTCCCGGGGCAAGGACGGCGGGTATCGCCTGGCGAAGCCGGCCAGGGATTATAAGGTTGGAGATATCCTGCGGACTGTTGAGGGCAGCTTGTCCCCTGTTGCCTGCATGGACGACGACCCGAACAAATGTCCTCGCAGCGGCTGGTGTTCGACATTGCCAGTTTGGACTGGTTTGAACAAGGTCATAAACGAGTATCTCGACGATATCACGCTGGAGGACCTCGCCGAAAACAACAGAAGCCTCATTGGTCTCGACTATTCTATATAGAGAGGGAAACGCTGATTTTAATAATCTTTTGCAGTTTATCGGTTCGTCTTTTCTGTCGTCCTCCGGCTTGACCGGAGGACCCGCGTACATGCATGAACCATGAACTGTCTGGTGAAGGGGGTATTGACAGATGTGACTTCGGCGATATAATCCTATTATTCTGATATGTTTATATGTAAGATGGAATCTTGCTCTTAATCAGGAGGACGCAGCTCCTCGAAAACCCGAAACATATTTTTATAATACAAAGGAGAGTCTGCTATGGGAATTTACACACAGTTCAACGATTTGATAGGGAAAACACCGCTGCTGGAGCTGAAGAAATACTCGGCGCGCTATTCTCTGGAGGCAAAGATACTGGCAAAGCTGGAATATTTCAATCCCGCCGGGAGCGTCAAGGATCGTATTGCCAAGGCAATGATAGAGGACGCGGAGGAGCGCGGAGTGTTGAAAGCGGACTCCGTCATTATCGAGCCCACGAGCGGCAATACCGGCATAGGGCTGGCTGCGGTGGCCGCAAGCCGAGGATACCGGATAATTTTGACGATGCCTGAGACGATGAGCGTGGAGCGCCGCAACCTGCTGAGGGTTTACGGGGCCGAGCTGGTTCTCACCGAGGGCGCGAAGGGAATGAAGGGCGCGATCGCCAAGGCCGACGAATTGGCGGCGGAGATACCGAACAGCTTTATACCGGGCCAGTTCATCAACCCTGCCAACCCGGCCATTCACTACGCCACTACAGGCCCGGAGATATGGGAGGACACGGACGGCGCTGTCGACATTTTCATATCGGGAATCGGAACCGGCGGGACCATCACTGGCGCAGGCGGGTTCCTGAGGTCCAAGAAGCCGGAAATAGAGATAATCGCGGTCGAGCCGGCCGGCTCGCCGGTTCTCTCCACCGGAACGCCCGGAGCTCACAAGATTCAGGGCATCGGGGCCGGCTTCGTTCCGGAAGTGCTGGACACCAAGCTATATAACGAGGTGCTGCCCGTAAAGGATGAGGACGCCTTTGCGGCAGGCAGAGAGATCGCCAAGATTGAAGGGGTTCTGGTCGGGATATCGTCCGGCGCCGCTCTCTGGGCCGCGAAGCAAATAGCCCTCCGCCCCTCCAGCAAAGGCAAGACAATCGTAGCCATTTTCCCGGATACCGGCGAGCGTTATTTGTCCACAGCCATGTTCGCCGAGTGAGATTGTATATAGAAGAAACGATACCCAGGAGGAGATCTGTGTGGCAAATATAAAAAATACGGATTCGTGGGCATTTGAGACAAAACAGCTCCATATAGGGCAGGAGAGCCCTGATCCGGCGACTGACGCCCGCGCGGTTCCAATCTATCAGACCACGTCTTATGTGTTCAGGGATTCGGCTCACGCGGCCGCTCGCTTCAACTTGAGCGACGCCGGCAATATATATGGCAGGCTTACCAACTCCACCCAGGATGTTCTGGAGAAGAGAATCGCGGCTCTCGAGGGAGGAGTGGGAGGCTTGGCGCTGGCGAGCGGCGCTGCTGCGGTGACGTATACGTTCCTCAATCTGGCGAGCTCCGGAGATCATATTGTGTCCGCCAAGACCATTTACGGAGGGACCTATAACCTTCTGGCGCACACTCTGCCGATATACGGCATCACAACGACATTCGTCGATCCGGACGCAGACGGCGCCTTCGAGAAAGCAATACAGCCCAATACGAAGGCCATCTTTATAGAGACTCTGGGCAACCCCAACTCCAACGTCATAGACATCAGAGCGGTTGCGGACCTCGCTCATAAACACAAGATCCCGTTGGTGGTGGACGCGACGTTCACGACTCCGTATCTGCTGCGCCCAATCGAGCATGGGGCTGATATCATCATACACTCCGCAACGAAGTTCATCGGCGGGCACGGCACCACGCTCGGAGGAATAATAGTGGACAGCGGTAAATTCGACTGGGAGGCATCCGGCAAATTCCCGCTGATTACAGAGCCAAGCCCAAGCTATCACGGCCTCTCGTTTACCAAGGCCGTGGGCCCGCTTGCGTTTATAATTAGAATTCGTGCCATCCTGCTGCGCGACACCGGCGCGGCAATTTCCCCGTTCAACGCCTTCCTGTTGCTGCAAGGGGTGGAGACACTCTCTCTCCGGGTAGAGCGCCATGTAGAAAATGCGCTCAAGGTCGTAGACTATCTCAAAAAACACCCGCGTGTTGAGGCTGTTCATCACCCCTCTCTGCCAGAGGAGCCAAGTCATGAGCTCTACAAGAAGTACTTCCCGAATGGGGCGGGCTCCATCTTCTCATTCGAGATAAAAGGCGACGCGCGTGACGCGCAGGCGTTTATCGACAGACTCCAGATATTCTCTCTCCTCGCGAATGTGGCAGATGTGAAGTCGCTGGTCATTCACCCCGCTACGACAACTCACTCTCAGCTCTCGCCGGAGGAACTCCTGGATCAGGGTATCAAACCCAACACAGTTCGTCTGTCGGTGGGAACGGAGAACATAAATGATATTATAGCGGATCTGGAGCAGGCTTTCGAGGGTTAATCGCCATTCTCAAACCACAGGTTCAAGATCCTGGGTGGAACCCACGACCTTGAACCTGTGGCGCCAGGTTATTTTTAGGGAAACACTGATTAAATCGTGAAAACATCTTTTAGCCATCGAGAATGCAGTAATAATAGGGGGCTTAATCTTTACCCTTTAGGCCTCTAACTATAAATCAGAGTTTCCTTAGGGAAGCGCTGATTCTCTGCTTGACGAATGACCGCGTGAGGATCAGCGTTTCCCTTGACTGTGAGGCGCGTGACGTTACAATGAGTGCATGAATAATCGGGATAAGAGTGTCATGATTGCGATGAGCGGCGGGGTGGACAGCTCTGTCGCCGCTTGTCTTTTGTTGAGTCAGAATTTCAACTGCGTCGGAGTGACCATGAAGTTGTTCGACAACGAGGATATCGGCGTTGAGCGAGATGACGTCTGCTGTTCTCTGAGGGATGTCGAGGATGCGAGGAACGCGGCGCATAAGCTCGGCATCCCTCACTTTGTGTTCAATCTGTCGCGGGATTTCGACGAGCGCGTAATACGGCGCTTTGTCGAAACGTACCTCAGAGGCGGCACACCAAACCCATGCATCGACTGCAATCGCTATGTCAAGTTTGAGAAACTTCTGCTGCGGGCTCTGGAGGCGGGCAACGATTATATCGCCACCGGTCACTACGCTCGCACGGAGCGGACCTCCTCGGGCAGGTACCTGCTCAGGAAGGCTCTGGACGAAAATAAGGACCAGAGCTATGTTCTCTACTCCATGACTCAGGCTCAGCTGGCGCGCACGCTTTTCCCGCTGGGCGCCATGAGGAAGCCGGATGTGAGGGAGGTGGCGCGCGCCCACGGTTTCCGCAACGCATCAAAGCCGGACAGCCAGGATATCTGTTTTGTGACGGATGGAGTTTACGCCGATTTTATAGAGCGCAACTCAGGACAGCCCTGTGAGCCTGGAAATTTCATCGATACGTCGGGAAATGTCCTGGGGCGTCACGGGGGCGTAGTTCGTTACACTATCGGACAGAGAAGGGGACTGGGGATGGGTTTTTCCCGCAGAATGTATGTATGCGGGAAAAACGTCGATCAAAATACCGTCACACTTGGAGACGAATCTGATTTGTACTCTAAATGGCTTTACGCGAACGAGATCAACCTGATAGTGAGCGATACTCTGAACAGCCCTATGAGGGTGAAGGCGCGAATAAGATACAGGCAATCCGAACAAATGGCTACCGTGGAGCAGGTCAAAGCTGATATAATAAGGGTAGAATTTGATGAGCCTCAGCGCTCCGTGACGACGGGCCAGGCGGTCGTCCTTTATGACGGCGATCTGGTGGTGGGCGGCGGAACGATAACAGAGACGGGAATTTAGGTGACGCGGGCTATGATAGAACAGTTTAAACAAAACAGGGATTTGAGCGATGACGAACTGAAAATCCTCATAGAGACTGACGAACACGAGTCGAATCTCTTCAAGGCCGCTGACGCGGTGAGACGGGAGAATTACGGGGTCGACGTCTACATACGCGGCCTGATCGAATTTACCAATTACTGCAAAAATAATTGTTACTACTGCGGCATACGAGCGGGCAACTCTAATGTCGAGCGGTACCGGCTCGCCTCGGATAGGATATTGGCCTGCTGCGACGAGGGCTATGATCTGGGTTTTCGAACGTATGTTCTTCAGGGCGGAGAGGACCCGTACTACACGGATGATATGCTGTGCGATTTGGTGTCGGAGATCAAGCGCAATCACGGGGACTGTGCAGTCACACTGTCGCTCGGGGAAAAATCTCGCGAGAGTTACGAGGCTTTTTTCGACGCGGGCGCCGACAGATATCTCCTGCGGCATGAGACGGCGTCGGAGGAGCACTATGGGATGCTGCATCCTGACTCGATGAGCCTCGAGCGCAGAAAACAATGCCTGTGGGACCTGAAGGACATCGGTTATCAGGTGGGCTCAGGCTTCATGGTGGGTTCCCCATATCAGACCACGGAAAACCTGATCTCCGATCTGCGCTTTCTTCAGGAGCTGCAGCCGGCGATGATCGGCATAGGTCCTTATATAACTCAACATGACACCCCGTTCAGAGATTTCCCGAGCGGTCGCCTCGATGTTTGTCTCAGGCTGATTTCAATAATCAGGCTGATGTTTCCGTATGTTTTGATTCCCGCCACGACCGCTCTCGGCACTATAGCTCCAAATGGCAGGGAGCTTGGGTTGTCGGTCGGAGCGAACGTGGTGATGCCGAATCTCTCTCCTGTGGCGGTAAGGCGCCTTTACGGGTTGTACGACAACAAGATATGCATGGGAGACGAGGCGGCTGAGTGCAGGATGTGCCTTCAGCGCAGGGTCGAGGCCGCCGGTTACAAGATAGCGATTCATAGAGGCGATGTAAAGCTAAAGGTCGAGAGCGGCGTTGCCGTCTAAGTTATGGACGTATATCTTAAATATGAGAACCTGAAGAGATATATCGCTGACCTGGGGAGCGTTGCGGTGGCGTTTTCCGGAGGAGTCGACTCGACATTTCTGCTCAAGACCGCGCATGACGCGCTCGGAGCCAAAGCGATAGCCGTGACGGCTTGCTCCTGTTCGTTCCCTGAACGGGAGCTGCGAGAGGCGATGGAGTTCTGCCGTTCGGAGGGCATTACGCACATAATCTGCGACTCCGAGGAGTTGGATATAGAGGGCTTCAAGGATAACCCCACAAATCGCTGCTATCTCTGCAAGAGCGAGCTCTTCGGCAAAATATGGGCCTCCGCGCGCGAGCGCGGCATAGAGCACGTTGCTGAGGGTTCCAACATGGACGACCTGGGGGATTATCGCCCTGGATTGATCGCAGTGGATGAGCAGGGCGTCAAAAGCCCTCTGCGAAGCGCGGAGCTCTCCAAGGACGAGATACGGCTTCTCTCTCGTGAACTGGGGCTCAAGACGTGGAACAAGCAGTCATTCGCGTGTCTGTCGTCCCGTTTCCCATATGGAGAGGCCATAACCCCGGAGAGGCTCGGGATGGTCGACAGGGCGGAGCAGATACTGCTTGACCTCGGAATCAGGCAGGTGCGCGTGAGGCACCACGGAAATATCGCCCGCATAGAGACCGACGAGGATGGATTTAAACTGCTGATGGAGCGGGATGTCCGAGAGCGAATCTACAGGCAGTTCAACGACATCGGGTTCGCATACGCCTCGTTG
>JAISRE010000018.1 GCA_031273805.1 Synergistaceae bacterium
GGCGAGGACGAAGTCGAAAAATTACTGCGGCACGGGGAGGGCTGGCTGGAGGGGCATCCCGAGAGGAAATTCATCGCTAACCGTTACTTCAGCAAGGGACGCCGATTTGCGCGAATGGCACTGGACCGCATGGAGGACAGCGTATGCGGGGCGGTCGAGGAGACCTTGGACGAGGCCGGAGTCGCCAATCTCAACGCCAGAAGGCTCGAGGCCGTTGTCACAATCCTGCGGGAAAGGGGTGCTCGTTCAGTGATCGACCTGGGCTGCGGCGAGGGCAATCTGCTCCGGCTGCTGCTGAAGGACAGAGCATTCGAGAGAATAGCCGGGACCGATGTTTCGCGGGCAGCGCTGGAGCGCGCTGCCCGGCGCCTCAATTTCGACGAAATGTCCGACGCTGAAAGAAAGCGCCTCGTGCTGTTTCAAGGCTCGCTCACCTACAGGGACGAACGGTTTGGAGGGTACGACGCCGCAACCTGTACTGAAGTCCTGGAACACATCGATTTGAACAGGCTCTCCGCTTTTGCCGACGTCGTCTTCGGGGAGGCCAGGCCGGGAATAGTAGTGCTGACCACCCCGAATGTCGAGTACAATGAAAAATTTGGGCGGCTTGACGGCGGTCTGAGACACGGTGACCATCGTTTCGAGTGGACGCGAGAGCGGTTTAGGGAATGGGGAGACTCCATAGCGGGCAAATACGGCTATTTTGCGACATACAGCGAAATCGGGGATATGGACGAAGATTTGGGCGCGCAAACCCAGATGGGGGTGTTCGAACTGTGCGGATAGAGCAGATAGAGCAGATAAAAATACCGGAGTTCTGCGTGGTGGCGCTCGTCGGCGCGTCAGGCAGCGGAAAGTCCACGTTTGCCAGGAGGTTTTTTAAACCTACCGAGACGCTTAGCTCCGATTTTTTCAGGGGACTCGTGTCGGACGACGAAAATGACCAATCAGCCAGCGACGCGGCGTTTGACGCGCTCTATTACGTGGCGGACAAACGGCTTGACGCTGGGAAACTTACGGTCATCGACGCCACCAACGTTCAAAAGATGGCGAGGGAGAAAATTGTGCAGCTCGCGCATGAGCAGGACTGCCTTGCCGCCGCGATCGTCCTCGACTTCCCCGAGGAGCTGTGCCAATCCCGCAACAGGCAAAGGCCGGACCGCAATTATCCGTCCAGCGTGGTTAGAGGTCATGTGAACGCGCTCAAACGCAGTCTGAAATCTCTGCGCAAGGAGGGTTTCAGGTATGTGTACGTTCTGAAAAACCAAGAAGAGGCCGACGCCGCTGAAATCATCCGCGTCAAATTGTGGAACGACAAACGGGATGAGACGGGCCCTTTCGACATAATAGGGGACGTACACGGCTGCTACGACGAACTCTGCGAGCTTCTGGAACTTTTGGGCTATTCGGTCGATTACGACAACTGCGACGCTCAGCCCCCGATCGACGAAACTACGCGCCATGCGCGCCATGCCATATTTCTCGGCGACCTCTGCGACCGGGGGCCGGAAAATGTAAAAACGCTGCGTCTCGTCATGAACATGACAGCGAACGGATCCGCGCTCTGCGTGCCCGGCAATCATGACATAAAGCTGCTGAGAAAATTGAAGGGCGCGGATGTTCAACTCACGCACGGGCTCGATATAACGATCGAACAACTGGAGAGAGAATCTCAGGAGTTCCGGGACTCCGTCAGTATCTTTCTCGAGGGCCTCGTGAGCCATTACGTTCTGGACGGCGGCAGGCTTGTGGTTGCCCACGCGGGTTTAAAGGAAAAATATCAGGGGCGCTCGTCAGGAAGGGTGCGCTCGTTCTGCCTTTACGGAGAGACAACCGGCGAGACCGACGAATTCGGTCTTCCCGTGCGCCTCGACTGGGCTGAAGATTACCGGGGAAGCGCCCTCGTCGTATATGGACACACGCCTTTTGTGGAGGCGCAGAACATAAACAATACGTTTTGCGTGGACACTGGCTGCGTCTTCGGCGGCAGTCTCACCGCGCTGAGCTACCCCGAAAAAACGCTGACGCGGGTCAAAGCGCGCATGGAATATTACGCTCCGGTCAAACCTCTCGCCGAAGACGCGGCGCGCGGCGATACGCTTGACATTAAGGATGTTCTGGGACGCAGGCGCATTTCGACGCGCCTGCACGGAGCAATCACAGTGGAGGAGGAGAACTCGGCGGCCGCCATCGAGATAATGAGCCGTTTTGCGGCCGATCCGCGCTGGCTCGTTTACCTGCCTCCAACCATGTCGCCCTGCTCGGCGAGCGATAGAGACGACTACCTGGAACATCCGCTCGAAGCCCTGAACTACTATAAAAAACGCAGAATCCGGAACGTCGTCTGCGAGGAAAAGCACATGGGCAGCCGCTCCGTGATTGTGCTGTGCCGCGACGCGGAAGCCGCGAAATCCCGCTTTCATGTGGATGATGGCTCAGCCGGCTTGATCTACACGCGAACCGGCAGGCAGTTCTTCGATGAAAACGACTCCCATAAAGAGCTGGAGATTCTGCGCCGGCTTGGCGTCCAACTGGAGAGGACCGGCTTCTGGGAGGATTTCAAAACTGACTGGATATGCCTCGACACGGAGCTTATGCCGTGGTCCGCGAAAGCTCAAAAACTGCTGAGGGAACAGTACGCCCCTACGGGAAAATCGGGCCTGCTTGGGCTTGGCGGCGCGATAAAATCTTTGGAGTCAGGCGCCGCGCGCCCTGAGGACTCCTTTGCCGTGAGTGAAGGCGCCTCCGGTCAAAATGTGGATTTGCGCGCTGTATTGGAATCATACAGACAGCGGCGCGAATGTCTCGGCTTGTACCGAGACGCGTATCGGAGGTACTGTTGGCCGGTGCGCAGTCTGGAGGATTACCGCATCGCGCCCTTTCATATCCTGGCCACAGAGGGGAGGGTATGGAACGACGCTAATCATCTCGCACATATGGATATAATCAGCCAATACATGACCGGGACCGACCCCATTTTTGTTTCGACAAACCATATCGCGGTCGACTTGAGCGATGATGCGAATATAAAAGAGTGCGTGGACTGGTGGGGGCGCCTCACCGACTCGGGCGGCGAGGGTATGGTGGTGAAGCCGATGGATTTCATCGCGAAACATGACGGCAAACTGTTACAACCCGCCGTAAAATGCCGGGGAAGGGAGTACTTGCGAATTATTTACGGCCCGGAATATACGCTGCCGGACCATCTTGCGCGGCTCAAGAAGCGTTCCATCTCGAAAAAAAGCCGCCTGGCCTTGTCCGAGTTCTCCCTCGGGATGGAGTCGCTCGAACGATTTGTGAGGCGCGAACCGCTTTACAGGGTACACGAGTGCGTATATGCCGTGCTCGCCATGGAGAGCGAGCCAATCGACCCGAGACTGTAATTTTTGATTCGGGAGTCGCTAAAATGGCGTCGAGTCACTCACACTGCCGCTCTTAGCATGGCGTTGACCCGCCTGAGTGATGGCTGCGGAGATTTTGTACCAATACTGTACCAAACCAAATCAAAGGCCTCAGGTATTTTCCCTGAGGCCTTGTTATTCCTGGAGCCGGTGTCCGGACTCGGACCGGAGACCTGCGCATTACGAGTGCGCTGCTCTACCAACTGAGCTACACCGGCGACAAATGAACATGACAAGCAGTTATTATATCAGCAAAATTTAAGGCGTCAATCCTTCTCGGACGATTTTCTTCTCGGCGATTTCTGGCCCTCGATTGCAAGACTAACTTCCACCCCCGTGGTGGCGCATATCAGAATAAGCATATAAAATGCATAAGGCTCATTCAATTACAAAGGGGAAGTTCTTATGAATCTCGAAACAAGGATCGCCGCAAAGCGCATCATGACCCTTATGGCGTCAATGGGGACCATTCTATGTTATGGCTACGCATTGGGAGGCGTCGGAGGATATCTCGTCGGACGAGGGAGTCCTTTTATAGCCGCAGCAGGGATAATATCAGGCAGTCTGCTTGCTTTTGCGGCAATACGCATCTGGAAAAGTTACCTCTCGGATTTAGAAAAAGGCTGATCAATCAGTCGAGACGCTCAGAAATCCGCTCAGGAGGTTGCGAATCACGCTCCTTACCTCAATCGCCGGATGTCTTTGCGCGCGCGCGCAGACCTTGGCATCCTCAGCGCAGAGAATGCATTTTCGGGGATTCATCCCAAGATCTGCCCGGGATATCTGCCCAAGACGCGTTATAACGTCGATGTCGAATACCCTGCCGGCCTCGCCGCACTCCTCCGTCTCCACGGCGATCTTTTTTATCGTATGACAGCTTGTGCCCGAATACGCCATGATGATGGCAAGCCCCGAATAGTTGGAGAGGGAGGCCTCGAATACCGGTTTTATACCCAACTCCGCCAGAAAAATATTACGGGCCTCTATAATCGCTCCGCTGTCGCCCTCAATCCTCTTTGGAATACCTGGTATGTTAAGAGAAATCTGCACCACACACGAGTCAGGAACGGATATATCCAATATGTCCAAAAATTTTTGCTGAATCCACGCCCGCTCATCTCTGGCATGAAGCAGACGCGCCAATTCAGGCGAGTGTGTCAAAAAAAATCCGGGAGTACCCAAATAAACCACGCCCTCTGCGCCGCCAAATCAGAATAAGTCATTTTAATTTTACACGGCTATTTGAATTTTATCATAGAAATACGGAGGATAAATGGTTAAAGAATAACTAAACAGTTAGAAATACTTTCTTTCTTCACCCACTTAATCACTATGAATTTGATGTATAATATGCCTATAATCAAGTTGTAAACAACAGTCGCTCTGTGAGCGCCAATAAGTTCGAAATGAGGTGAGGGAGAATAATGGAAACGCGTAAGGTTTATCTGGATCACTCTGCCACGACTCCTGTGGCTGAAGAAGTCTTAAATGCAATGATGCCTTTCTTTACTGTGGGTATGGGCAATCCAAACAGTCTTCATCAATGGGGTCGGGACGCGCGGCGTGCGATCGACGAAGCTCGTGAGAGCGTTGCGTCCTTAATAGGCGCCAATGCCCATGAGATTATTTTCACAGGCAGCGGAAGCGCCTCCGATAATCTCGCGGTAAAGGGGATAACGTGGGCGCGTAAAAATGCCGGCAAGCATATAATAACCTCCGCCGTGGAACATCACGCCATTATGGACACATTTAAATGGCTCGGCAAAAACGGATATGAGGTAACATATCTGCCGGTTGACGAATATTGCATGGTTCATCCGGAGTCCCTAAAGGAGGCAATACGTGACGACACCCTGCTGGTGAGCATCATGTACGCCAACAACGAGGTGGGCACTGTCAACCCAATCGAGGAGCTTGGCGCCATATGCCGCGAGCGAGGCGTCCTGTTCCACACCGATGCGGTTCAGGTCGCGGGGCATATGCCGATCGACGTCACGAAACTGCCGGTGGACATGCTGACAATGTCAGCTCATAAAATGTACGGACCAAAGGGCATAGGCGCGCTTTATATCCGCAAGGGGATAAAGCTGTCTCCTTTGGTTCATGGCGGAGGCCAGGAGTATGGCATCCGCTCAGGCACGGAAAACACGCCTGGCATTGTGGGCTTCGGTGAAGCCGCGCGTCTGGCCGTCAAACTCCACGACTCCGGTGAGGAAAACAGAATTTCGCGCTTACGCGATAAATTGCTTGATGGTATAATAGAACGCATACCGGACTCGTTTATTACAGGTCATCGCATACAGCGGCTGCCTTTTCACGGCAGTGTTTGTGTGAGGTTAATTGAAGGCGAGGGAATTCTGCTGCGAATGGATTATGCGGGTATCGGCGTATCCAGCGGAAGCGCTTGCACATCAGGCAGTCTGGAACCGAGCCATGTTCTGCTGGCTATGGGGTTGGACCATGCCACAGCCCATGGCTCAGTGAGATTGACGCTGGGCAAGGATACGGTGGATGCTGATATCGACTACGTTCTGGAGAAATTTCCACAGATTGTTGACACACTGCGCAAAATGTCACCTTATAAGGGAGGTTGATTAATAATGTACAATGAGAAGGTCATAGATTATTTCATGAACCCGCGCAATGTCGGAGGTATTCCTGATGCCAACGGGGTCGGAGAGGTTGGAAACCCAAGATGCGGAGACGTCATGAAGATTTATCTGGATGTCGACGAAAATGAGGTTATCAGGGATGTAAAGTTCGAAACGTTTGGATGTGCCGCTGCAATAGCTACGAGCTCTATGGCCACTGAGATGGTCAAGGGAATGACCATTGACGAGGCGCTGAAGATCACAAATAAGGACGTGGCAGGAGAGCTTGGAGGACTTCCGCCAGAGAAGCTCCACTGCTCGCTGCTCGCGGAGGAAGCTCTTCGGGCGGCTGTGGGAAACTATCGCGAGAGAAAAAACAACCTCAGCATCTCTCCTCCCTGCAGCATCTGCTGCAGTGGGTGCACAGGACACGAGGAACATGAGGAAGAAGAGGCGTTCGTGGCGGAGACGTCGAGAGTCGCGGACTGATTTTGCGCGCTGGAAACGCTGATTAATTCGCTTAAGCGACGTTTTGCCGTTTAGGAGCAAGAGACGCCGCAAGGGGGTAAATCTTCACCCTTCTGGCATCTAACGATAAATCAGCCTTCCTAACCGTTCAGATGGGT
>JAISRE010000154.1 GCA_031273805.1 Synergistaceae bacterium
GCCACTTGATTTTTTACACGCCTCTTGTATAATTTTTTTTAAGGAGTTGGTTAAAATGAATGAGCAAAAGACTTATATCAGCGTTTTACAAGGAGATCAGGTAGTTGTACAGGAGTTCATGACAAGGGTGTACAGGTGGATGATGCTGGGATTGTTTGCCACTGCGCTGGTGGCATATTACGTCATGCATACTACATCGCTCTTTGAGGCGGTCTTCGGGAACGGGGCTGTCCCTATTATTGTTCTCATGGTGGCTGAGCTGGGAATAGTTTTTTATCTCTCCTCCAGGATAATGTCCCTCAGTCCGACCACCGCAAGTGTTTTGTTCTTCATCTACGCGGCGTTGAATGGCGTTACGATAGCCCCCATTCTTTACATATACACCACAGAGTCCGTATCGTCGGCGTTCTTCACCACTGCCGCGATGTTCGGGGCAATGAGTGTTTATGGGACTGTCACTAAGCGTGACCTGTCGAACTGGGGGAGCTTCCTCATGATGGGTTTGATCGGTATCATAGTGGCCAGCGTGGTCAATATCTTCTTAAAGGACTCCAGAACAGACCTCGTGATCTCGATAATGGCTGTTTTGATATTCACCGGCCTCACCGCCTACGACACCAACAAGCTGAGAAATATAGCCGCTTCATCCGGGATGGGTAAAGAGGCTCTTGCGTCGTATGCGCTCGTCGGCGCGTTGTCGCTGTACCTCGACTTCGTCAACATATTCATCTATCTGTTGCGTATATTCGGCAAACGCAGATAGCTCGAATAACCCATAAAAAATTATGCGGATCCCAGGCGCTCGCCTAGGGATCCGCATGTATATTGGGCTACATTGGCCAGAATATCGGGATCAGCACGACGCACATTATGAAGGAGGCCAGCTGAAGCGGCCAGCCCGTCCTCACGTAGTCCATAAAGCTGTACTTGCCAGGCCCGAAGACGATTGTGTTCGGAGGGGTTGCGATCGGGGTCAGGAAACAGCAGGACGCTGACAGTGCGATCCCCATTGCGAGCGGCATAGGATTTATCCCGGTCTGAATGGCAAGGGGGATTGCGAGCGGACCCATGAGGGCCGCCGTCGCGGTATTGGACATGAAGTTGGTCAGTATCGCCGTGATAGCGCATACGACGGCTAGAATGGCGGTCGGATTGCTCACCTTGCTCACTATGGTCTCAGCTATGAGCTTGGCCGCCCCCGACTGGGACATCGCGGTACTCATCGAGAGCATCCCCGCGAAGAGCCATATCGTCTGCCAGTCCACTGCATTGAATGCCTCCCTCATGGTGAGACATCCTGAGATGACCACAAGGCAGACGCCGAACATAGCGGCTACGTGGAGCGGCATAATCTCGGTAACCATCATCACGATAACGAATATAAAGATGCCCACGGAGTAGAACATCTTCTCGGTGCGGCGTTTTGTCTTCGACGCGGCTATCGCGGTCTCAGTATCCTCTGCATCCTGATTTTCCTGCTCGCGATTGGACGTGTCGATCAGAAAGCGGTGGCCGATGATTGCGTAGTACAGAATACCCAAGATGAGCAGCAGAATGCCCATCTTGGCAAATTCGAAGAACCCGAAGGCGCGTATCACCATTCCCTCCGGCGCGTTTTCTGCCGCCGCCTTGAGCATCGCGTTCACTATCCCGTTGGGAGGGGTTCCTATCAGTGTGATGGTTCCACCGAGCGACGAGGCGAAGGCGGCAGGTATGAGCAGTTTACTCGGAACAATGTTCGACGAGCGGCACATCGCTATGACTATCGGCATCGTAACAGCGACCGTGCCGGTGTTGGAGAGTACAGAGGACATCGCGCCTATGACTATTACAGTGAGAATCAGCAGCTTCAGCTCGTTTCCTCCTGAGAGCCGCATCGTCGTTTCGCCGACCTTATCGGCAAAACCTGTTTTGAATATCGCCTCACCCACGATGAACATGGCCATGAAGAGGATGACCGTGGTGTCACCCCAGTTTGCAAACGCAGGGCCGGGTTTTATGATCCCAAACGTCGTCAGAGCCACTGGAACGAGTACTGCGGTAATTGGAAGCGGGATGACCTCGGTAAAGAATAGCACTGCGGCAGCCAGTAAAACACCGAGTGTGATATAGGCGTGCGTGTTGTTGACCTCCTCTGCCGCCGCTTCGGCAGCATGAGCCGAGACCGCAGTCAACAGGACAATAGATAGCGCGTATCCAAGAAGGACAAGAATTCTCTTCCTCATAACGCTGTCACCTCCAAATGTGTACTAATTTAAACGCGCCGACGCCCGTCAGCCCCTGAGCTCTCCTCCAAGCGTCTTTGTAAGTCGCTTGACTATCAGATTCGCGCACGCCTCTATTTCGTCTGACGTCAGCGTTTTCTTGTCCGATCCTATTACGAGGCGCAGAGTTACCGACTTTTTGCCGTCAGGTACCTGTTTGCCATGATACACGTCGACAAAGGAGACAGAACGAACCAGGTCTCCCTCTGATCTCTTGCCGCGAATGGTTTGCAAAATAGTCTCCCACTTCACCGGCTCGTCAAATATCATTGATATATCGTATTCAACCTGCGGGTACTCTGGAAGATGCGCATATCGGTTTGTCCGTGACGTCTGAGGTTTCAGCGAGTCAATGTCCAATTCAAAGATCATTGCCGCTGATGTCTTGATTCCGCAGGCAATGGCGGATTTTTTCGACAGAAGCGCTATTTTACCCGCCGATTCACCGGAGCGCTCGATGTCGAGCCATACTATGTCATCCGCCCAGACCGGTTTTTCCCGCTGTGTGAATGTGAGAGGTTCCATATGCGTATAACGCGGCATCTCCTCCAGTATACCCTTTGCGCGCCTGAAGAGTGAGTTCACCGCATCCTGTCTGCCAACCAGCGCGCCGGCCACGCTCCGTCTTCCGCGAGGGAGCAGCTCTCTTTTGTCATAAGCGGCGCTGTAATCTCCGTCGGAAAATATTTGCGCGGACTCGTATATCGCAAACTCGTCGAAGAACCTGGCGTTATCCGCAACGGCCTTCAACAGGTTTGGCAGCAGAGAAGAGCGTATGAATTTTTCGTCCGGAGACGGGGGAGTGGATATCTGGAGCAGTCCGTTCCTGGCAGGGGATACGACATCGAGGAAGTCGTCGTGAACCCAGGGATATGTAAATATCTCCTGCATCCCGCAGCGGAACGACAGGTACTCCCTTATCCTGCGGTCGATGTCGATCTCCCGCTGGTTCACGGCGCCATTGAAAGCAGTTGTTATAGGGGTTGGCTCGAAATTCTCGTAGCCGTGAAGGCGAGCCGCCTCCTCCATTATGTCGTCGGGTATCGAGATGTCTCCGGTCGATCTCCATGACGGGGAGACTACGTGTAAATTGTCCCCATCTATTTTCACGTCAAAACCGAGGTTTATCAGCATTTCTTTAATCGAGTCGTCGGAGAGGCGCTTTCCCATGCGGCGTGCCATCCACTCAAGCGATACGTCTATTTCGGAGCTCTCCAGATTGCGCGGGTAATTATCGTCAAATCCGGTCACGCTCATGCCAGGGAACTCATCCTCGAACATGGACATTGCCAGCCCAAGCGCGAGATCGGCCCTCTGTGGATCGATTCCCTTCTCATATCTTATGGATGCCTCTGTGCGAAGCTCGTGATGTTGAGTCGTTCTTCTTATTCCGATGGGCTCGAAGTTCGCTATCTCTAAAATAACCCGTTCAGTCTTGTCCAGGACAGAATCCTTCGCTCCGCCCATTATGCCGGCAAGTCCTACGGCGCCCTCGTCATCAGCTATTACGAGATCGCTTTTCCTGAGTGACAGCTCTTTGCCGTTCAGGAGGAGCAGTCTCTCGCCATCACCGGCCGAGCGCACTGTTATGTGTCCCTCTATGTTGTCTGAGTCGAATGCGTGGGTAGGCTGTCCGACGGCCAGCATAACGTAGTTGGTGATGTCCACCAGGGCGTTGATAGGACGCATGCCGACTCGCCATATGCGGCTTTGTATGTTAAAAAGCGACGGCTTTGGCGACACGTTCTCTATCTTGACCCCGATGTACCTGGCACATCGCTCTGGATTATCGATAACGATATTTATGCCGGCGGCGCCCTCCTTGGGTCTGAACACGGGCAGTTTTTTCATCGGGATGCCGTACAGAGCAGCCAGTTCACGGGCCACACCATAGTGTCCCCACAGGTCCGGGCGATTTGTGAGGGATTTGTTGTCTATCTCGAGTATTACGTCGTCTATGCCGAGAGCCTCCGCCAGGTTTGTGCCGCATGAAGCGCCAAATGCGGAGAGGTCCACGATGGTGGCGGCTTCCGTAAAGGGAAACAGTTCGAATATTCCTATCTCAGACGACGCGCAGATCATGCCGTAGCTCTCCACGCCGCGCAGCTTGGCGTTCTTGATCTCGACTGGCTCGCCCTCTCCGTGCCAGCGGACCATAGCTCCGGGTTTTGCCACGGCAACTTTCATGCCGGGCGCAAGGTTTATCCCTCCGCAGACGATTTCATGAGTCTCTCCGTCACCAATGTCCGTGCGGCAGATTTTGAGCTTGTCTGCGTTGGGATGGGGGAGGACCTCGAGTATATCTCCAATCACGATGTTTTCGAACCTATCCCGCAGTACATCCGCTCCCTCGACCTCCACGGTCGACATTGTGAGGTCATACATCAGTTTGGAGACCTCCAGGTCATTTGGAAGTTCCACGTAATCTCTGATCCAGTCAAGTGATATCTTCATGTGTGTTCTCCCTATTTGAACTGACTCAGGAATCGCAGGTCAGCGCTGTGAAATAACCTGACGTCGTCGACGCCGTATCGCATCATCACGAGACGGTCGAGTCCGATGTTGACGTAAAACCCGGTATATTGAGCGGGATCGAGCCCTGCGGCCTTCAATACATTTGGGTGCGGGGTACCTCCGGGCATTATCTCTATCCATCCGACATTTTTGCAGACGCTGCAGCCGGCGCCGTTGCATACGAGACATCCCATGTCTATCTCAAAACCGGGCTCGACAAATGGAAAGAAACCGACCCTCATGCGCACAGGCACGTCTCTCCCGAAGACCTTGTCGAGTATGCTCTTTACCATTACTTTGCCTGCGGTAAACGGCATATCCCTGTCGACTATCAGCGCCTCATATTGAAAGAAGGCCCTCTCATGGCGCGCGTCCGTAGTCTCGTTGCGATAGACGTGGCCGGGGTAGACAAAGCGGTAAGGCGGCTTATGCGTCTGCATGTAGCGGACACTGGCGCCGGTGAGATGCGGCCTCAGGCAGAGTCGGTCGCCGCCGCGTCCGGAGTCGCGCCCTGAGATCCAGTATGTATCCATGCTCTCGCGCGCCGGGTGGTCAGGCGGGAAGTTGAGGTTATCAAAGGCGTATAGCTCGCTAGTTATCTCGGATTCCTGAAAGATCTCAAAGCCAAGCGATCTGAACGTATCGTTCAGATCGTAGCACATCTGCGTTATGGGGTGCAGCGCCCCTCCAGACGGAGGAATGCCGGGAACTGTGAGGTCGAAGTCGCCCGATATGGCGGACTCCGAGAGCTGAAGTTCCTCATCTCTTGCCTCTATGAGTTTTGTGAAGAAAGCCTTGAGTTCGTTGGCCAGTTTTCCCGTCTCGGCGCGCAGCGATGGGTCGAGTTTGGGTATCTCCTTCATGATGTCGGAGAGCGCGCCGTTCTTCCCGATGAGAGACGCTTTAACGTTTCGCAGCTCGGCAATCGCCGTTGCGGATGCGATCCTCGTTTCTCCGGACGCGCGCAGCCGCGCAAGTTCTTCGTGCATGCACATTCCTCCATCCAAAAAATAATAAAGTTCCTGTCAGAGTCGATGACAGGAACCAGGGGTTCATGATATTGGCCGTAATGCCCTTTTTTATGCCGCCAACGCCTCGCGGGCAGCAGCAACCAGACGGGCGAACGCCGACGCGTCATTCACCGCCAGGTCGGCCAGCATTTTGCGATTGATGGTGATGTTGGCCTTTTTGAGGCCGTTGATAAGGACGTTGTACTGCATCCCATTAGCGCGGGCGGCGGCGTTGATGCGAATAATCCACAGCCTCCGAAAGTCGCGCTTCTTGCGTTTGCGATCGTGAAACATGCGGGTCAGTGACTTGAGATATGCCTCTCTAGCCCTGCGATATACATTCTTTTTGCGTCCCCAGTAACCCTTGGTTATGGAGAATAGTTTTTTAAGCTTTCTTCTACTGGCGCTTGAACCTTTTACACGCATATTACGTCACTCCTCGTTGTTATCTTTGTTACTAGGCGTACGGTATCAGCTTTTTCAAATGTGCTTCGAAAGCGCGCGTAACAACGCCTTTTTTCCGCAATTTGCGCATACGCTTTTCGCTCTTGTTCACCAGTATGTGCCTGCGACCGCTCTTCTGATATGTTATCTTACCGGAACCGGTCAGGCTAAAACGTTTTTTCGTCCCGGAGTGAGATTTCATCTTGGGCATAAAAATTCCTCCTAGTTATCTGCTTCCTCGAGTTCTTTCTTTTTCTGTGGTTGTGGTTTTGGTTGATCAGGGGTCTTCTGAACCGGCTGAATAGCCGTTGGGCTCACCATCATTCGCATGTAGGCGCCCTCCATACGCGGTTCCGTCTCGACCTTGCCCAGTGGCTCCACGTCGTTTCTGACCCTGTTCAAAACCTCGCGGCCTCTGTCGAGAAACGCCATCTCGCGTCCCCTGAAGAAAATAGAGACCTTAACCCTGTGTCCGTCGGATAGAAAGCTCTTTATAGCCCTCACCTTGAAATCATAGTCATGCTGATCGATCTTCGGACGCATTTTGATCTCTTTTACGGACTGGTTTTTCTGTTTCTTGCGCGCGTCCTTGTCCCTCTTCTGCTGCTGAAATCGATATTTGCCGTAGTCCAGTATTCTGCATACCGGCGGGTTTGCAAGCGGAGCCACTTCGACAAGATCGAGTTCACGTTCCTCTGAAAGCCTCAATGCCTCGGTTGTAGAAACTACACCAAGTTTATTTCCTTGATCGTCGATCAACAGAATTTCGGCTGCCCGGATTTCGGAGTTTACGCGCGGTTCCTCGTCTTTGTTGACGTTGGTATTGCTAATGATCAACCACCTCCTGTGGTATAAAAATAAAATGGCCAAGCGACAAAACGCGCCTGGCCCTCAGGATTATTCCCTTGCTCGTTTACCCGACAACTTCTGTCGGCGGGTGAGAGGCGCATCCTCTTCTTAGCTGTCGTCTATGACAACTTTGGGAGTATACCATTTTTTTGCGTGATTGCAAATAAATATTCAAACATCCAATCCAACTGAGTAAGATATACAGTATCCTAATCAGTAATATATGCAGAGCATGGTAAAGTTTTTAAAGAATAGGATTAAACTCATTGTCCAGCAGAGTTTTCAGGCCATCCAAGGAGACTGGCCCAATGTTTCCGCCGATTCTGGACCTCACCGACACAGAGCGGGTCTCAATTTCCTTCTCTCCCACGATAAGCATATACGGGATTTTTTCCAGCTCCGAGTCGCGAATCTTCTTGCCCAATTTTTCGTCCCTGGCATCGCGACTGACCCTTACGCCAAGTTTTTTGAGGAACGACTCGACTTCAGAGGCATATCCGTCGAACTCCGACTTCACCTGAATTATCCTTGCCTGAACCGGCGCCAGCCAATAGGGAAAAGCCCCGGCGTAATGTTCGATGAGTATTCCGATAAAGCGCTCGATGGAGCCCAGAATTGTCCTGTGCAGCATGACAGGCCTGTGTTCCGCTCCGTCACTGCCGATGTAGGCCATGTCGAACTTCTCGGGCAGCTGGAAATCCAGCTGAATGGTTCCGCACTGCCACGTGCGTCCTATGCTGTCCTCCAGGTGGTAATCTATCTTTGGACCGTAGAATGCCCCGTCTCCAGGGTTGACTCTATATTTTGTCTCTGTGCTCTCCAGCGCCTCTTTGAGGCGTTCCTCCGCCATATCCCACTTCTCCGGCTCGCCCATGAAGTTCTCCGGCCTTGTGGACAGCTCGACGCTGAACTTGAACCCGAATATGTCGTAGACATACTTAGCGAGCTCCATAACTTGCTTCAGCTCGCCGCCTATCTGATCCTCCATACAGTATATGTGAGCGTCGTCCTGCGTGAAACAGCGAACGCGCATAAGTCCGTGCAGCACTCCTGAGCGCTCGTGTCTGTGCACCGTGCCCAACTCGGCCACTCTCATCGGCATATCCCTGTAGCTGCGGATGGCGGTCTTGTACACAAGTATCCCGCCAGGGCAGTTCATGGGCTTGATTGCGTAGGGGCGCTCGTCGATTTCGGTGAAGTACATATTGTCCCTGTAGTGATCCCAGTGGCCGGAACGGAGCCAGAGTCCGCGGTCGAGTATCAGAGGAGTTTTGATCTCGCTGTAGCCCCGCTTGACATGTTCGCGGCGCCAGAAGTCTATGAGCGTGTTCATAAGGATCATGCCCTTGGGGTGGAAGAACGGGAAACCGGGACCTTCGGGCTGAAAGCTGAAGAGATCCAGTTCACGCCCGAGCTTTCTGTGATCTCTAAGGCGGGCTTCCTCCATGCGGGTCAGGTACTGTTTCAATGAATCCGCATCGGCGAACGCGGTTCCGTAAATGCGGGTGAGCATGACGTTTTTTTCGTCACCGCGCCAGTAAGCACCCGCAAGCGAGGTCAGTTTGAAGTGCTTCAAATATCCGGTGTTGGGAACGTGCGGTCCTCGGCACAGATCCCAGAACTCCCCCTGTCCATAAAGAGAAACGGATTCTGCCCCTATGTCGGTTATCAGCTCGACCTTAAATCGGTCATCGGCAAATTTTTTGAGCGCATCCTGTGATGTCATATCCGTTCGCTCGACGCGAAGTTTCTCGTTCGATATTTTTTTCATCTCCGCTTCGATTGCGGCGAGGTTGTCCTCGGATATAGGAGTCGGAAAGAGAACGTCGTAGTAAAACCCATCCTTTATGGATGGGCCAACCCCGAACATGGCGCCCGGATACAGTCTCAGTATGGCCTGCGCCATCAGGTGCGAGGTCGAATGTCTGATAATATCCAACCCCTCCGGACTATCCGAGGTGACCGGCAAAACAGTTCCACCGCCTGTGAGACGCGTGTGCAGATCGACTGGTGTTCCGTCGACAGTCGCTGCTATCGCGCCCTTTATGTTCCACTCCTTGAATAGATCAAAGGGTGTCGTGTCGGCTGAACTGTCAAAAATTTTATCGCCCGGTCCTGCATAACAAGCCATATCATCGATCATCTCCTTAAAAAATTAACGCGCGATACGGCGCGCGAGCTTAGGCAAAAAATTCTAATCAGCGGTTCCAGAATTTTATTCTACCACTCTCGTACATTTTTTACAGCCGCCCTGCCGCAATAATTCAGCGATTCCATAATAATTGACGTCTCCCGTGCCGATACCGGATACCAAAACAAAAATTTCATGTATAAATTCCTCAAGTCTGTGCGGCTTTGGATGTTAAAATATCATTAATCGTCGCCGAAAGGGTGGATAAAATGGCATCACCGACAGCACCGAACGCGTCAAACGCGCCCAAGCTGCTAAAGACATCCGATGTGCGCAAACTTGGCGCTTCGGATTCTTTCAAGGGAATATACGTCGTAAACAGCATAATAAAAAAAACGGACAAGAACGGGAAACCCTACTGGGAGATGGCAGTCTCAGATGAACACGGGGTTCTCTCAGCAAAGGTATGGTCTGATGCAGGTTGGTGGGATAGATCCACTCTGGAGCTCGAGAACAAGCCGGACATGTTAAGCGAAGCACAGGTTATAGCCCTCAAGGGCTGCGTCGTGGGTATAACCGGCAAAACAACGGACTTCAGAGGACAGGTTCAATTTAATTTCAACGCCATCTCTAAACTCAACCAGGAAAAGTATCCTCCGTCGAAATATATATCGCACTCGGATATACCGCTTCCCATTCTGTCGGCAAGGCTGGACGCTCTGATCGACGCCTGTCGTCCTGAGATAAGGGATTTTCTTAAATTAGTATTCAGCGGCCCGATGGGACGCTCATTCATGGATGCGCCGGCAGCGGTGATGAACCACCACGCTTATGCCCACGGACTGCTGGAGCACACTCTGGCAGTGGCAGAGTCCGCCAGGAACATGGCCGTTATTTACAGGGACGCTTATCCGCAGATAGATGTGGACGTAGTGGTGGCCGGAGCGCTGTTGCATGATCTTGGCAAGACGGAGTCGTACTCGATGTCTCCGGTGCCTGAAGTAACCGTTCAGGGCGCGGTCCTCGACCATATATCGATAGGCTACGCAGCTTTTGTAAAACTTGCGGATGCGGCAGGGCTCCCACAGGAGATCTCGATTCATTTAGGCCATATAATACTCAGCCATCATGGACAGAAGGAGTTCGGTTCTCCTGTGCTGCCCGCGACACTCGAGGCGCTCATAGTCTCGGCGGCCGATGAGTTGGACTTCAGGCTGTTCTGCTGGAAGGATGCGACACGAGACATGGCGCCCAATCAGAATATCTCCGCATTTCACTTTGCGGCACAGCGCCGTTTCTGGCGTTGCCCAAGCGCCTGCGAACATGAGAGCTCCTGAAGGAGAGTCCTTCAAGGCGACCTCAGATCAGGCCGACAGGCGGCTCGACCGGGTCTTGCGCGGTTTGTACGGGAATATTCCTCTCGGCGCCATCATGAAAGCCATAAGGGATGGCTCCGTTCGGCTGAACGGAGCCAAGATCTCTCCCTCCTATCGATTTGCGGAGGGGGATTTGGTGACGACCCCGTGGACATCGAACGACAGAACTCCCGGCATTAGCTCATATACGAGTTGTGAAAAGTCGCTGGAATCAGAAAAAATCGCGACACTCTACAGGAGCGGAGATCTGTGGTGCGTTGACAAACCTGCGGGATTGCTCTGCCAACCTGACCGAGCCGGGGGAGACTCGCTCATAACCCGCGCGTGGTCTGAACTGCGATGGAACCGAAACGACTTCAGGCCCGCCTTGATAGGGCGTCTCGACCGAAATGTGTCCGGGGTGGTCGCGATAGCTCTTAACGCGCCCACTCTCCGAATGCTCTCCGCTCTGACGCGCGACGGGCATATCAAAAAAATATATCGGGCGGTGGTTCTCGGTAAGACGCCGCCGGATGGAGAGATATCAATTTCCTTATATAAGGATGAGCGGAGAAATTTAGTTCGGCCGGCTGGACGCGATCAGCCCGGGATGGATGCGTTGACTCGATATCGAACGATCTTACGCAGCGAAACATACTCCCTTGTCGAGCTGGAACTCGTCACCGGAAGACCTCATCAGGCCAGAGTTCATATGTCCTCCATAGGATTTCCCATAAAAGGCGATTTCAAATACGGCGACCGAAGAAGCGGGGATGTAACAGGAGCGCCACTCTGTCTGCACGCATTTTCTCTGATTTTCCCCGATGCGCCGGGTTTACCTGACGAGATCAGAGGTTTGGCGGTCGTATCTCCAATGCCTCCTGAATTTTTCAGTCTCGCAAAATTAGGGAATGCAACATAACCCTCAAGTTGATATTGCTGACTGTGAAAATTCCGAATAATTTGTACAGAAATACCGCTTTACCTTTGCGTGAGATCGTCATACAATGTTTTTTACCGAGCGTTTTGAGTAGGTGTCTATTTTAGATTCATGGTCCAAAAAATCTGAGGAGGGATAATTATAATGTCAGTAGTAAAACGTACTTCGAAAAACGTTCTTCTCGACACGGCACTTAAAAATTTCTATGGAGCAGCGGAGGAAATGGGGTTAGAGGACGACCTTATAGAAATTCTGAGCCGTCCAGAGAGGGCAATAAGCGTATCGCTTCCAATCACGATGGATGATGGAAGCGTTCGTGTTTTCGAAGGCTATCGCGTCCAGCATTCCACAGCGCTCGGTCCGGCAAAAGGTGGTTTCAGATATCACCCGGACGTGGATTTGGAGGAGTGCGAGGCTCTCGGCAGTCTTATGACATGGAAATGTTCTCTCGCAGGGATCCCCTACGGAGGAGGCAAAGGCGGGGTATCATGTGATCCTCTTGAGCTGTCTGCGGCAGAAAGAGAGCGTCTCACGAGGACTTTTGCGGCTCGCATCTCCCCAATTGTGGGTGAGTGGACCGACATTCCCGCGCCGGACGTGAACACGGGCGCGGCGGAGATGATCTGGTTTATGGACACGATCAGCAAGATGCGCGGCAGACTGGAGCCAGGGGTTGTTACCGGTAAACCTATCTCTATATGGGGCTCCAGAGGGCGCACAGCGGCGACCGGAGTCGGAGTCGCAACCTGCATCAAGGAGCTTCTCAAATCTGAAAAGGTGGACGTCAAGGGTTCCAGGCTGATCGTTCAGGGTTTTGGCAATGTCGGAACCTATGCCGCCAAGGCGATGGACGAGGTTGGCGCTAAGATAGTGGGAATTTCGGACGTTACGGGTGGTTACTACGCCCCTGAGGGAATCGACGTAACGAAGGCGTTCGAACATGTCTCCAATCACCCTAAAAAAATGCTGGAGGGCTACACCCAGCCGGGAATGACAAAGGTCTCAGGAGATGAAATTTTACTGGTTGAAGCTGATGTACTGGCGCCATGCGCTCTCGAGGGCGCGGTGAACGCAAAGAACGCGGACAGTCTCAAGGTAAAGTACATAGTAGAGGGAGCAAACGGTCCTGTAACGCCGGAAGCGGACGATATACTCAACCCGAAGGGCGTCCTGGTCGTTCCCGATTTCCTGGCCAACTCCGGAGGCGTCATCGGCTCCTATTTCGAGTGGGTGCAGAACCTGAACGGCTACTTCTGGACCGAGGAGGAGTACAACAACAGGCTGATGCCTATTATGACCGACAACTTCTACAGAGTATGGAACTACTCCAAGAGCCACGACGTCAAGATGAGAAGAGCAGCGTTTCTTGTCGCGATCAAAAGAGTCGCCGACGCGGTTAAGATGAGAGGGACGTTCCTATAGGATATTTTTGCCTTATTGAAAAATATGACTGATGAAAACTGGCAATGCCAGTTGTGTTTAGGCGCGGGAGCCGGTACATATGCCGGCTCCCGCGCTATTTGAGGGTGCGCCCATTTATCTGAGCACGCCTCCCTGTGTCAACATAACTGCGCCTGCTGGCTATAATATCCTCCGGCGGGGCCTTAACTTGACTGCGGCGGCCAGGGCTATTGCCGCCAAAAACGCAGCATATACGGTCAATGCCGCGTTACCCCCTCTCTGGCCCGGCATCGCGGACAAGGATGGCGGCCCGAAGAACATCCCTATACCCCAAAACAGATAGTAAGCGCCTGAAATCGTTCCCTTGAAAGTCTCGTCCACAGTTTCATTCAGAAATATCATAGAAGCAAGATAAAAAATGCCAAGGCCCAAGCTGGCGAACGTAAGCATGGCCAATATCCACAGGGAATTCAATATAGGGGCGACGCCCAATCCCAACGATGCGACTGCCAACCCCAGGACGATGAAGACGCCAGGCCCGAATTTATCTGACAGCTTACCTGTAATAATCTGAGAAATGCTGATAGCGACGTAAAAGAGCGAAAAAAACGCGCCGACGTCAGCAGGTATGAAATTCTTTTCCTGCATGAGGTATGCCGGTATTGTCGTAAGAAACATGCCATATCCAGCTCCATACAGGGTAATTCCTAATAAAACGATAAAGGTTCTCCCATCCCTGGACATGCTCAAAATTTTGGAGAGGTTGAACGAACCGCCGAGCCCCTCCTTAGGGCGAATATCCTCGACAAGCCAATAGCTGAAAACTGCGCCGGCAAAACAAGCAATGGCATACAGCAGAAACATGTCGTCAGGCCGCAATGTTTTCGCCAGGAATACTCCCAGTATCGGCCCAACGGTCAGGCCAATATGGAGGATCGCGTTATAAGCCCCCATGACGGCGCCTTTTCTGGATGGATATTTCACGGACAGCAAAGCCGGCGCCAACGCCCAAATAGGGGCTTCTCCAGCGCCCTGGAGGAGGCGTGAAAGAAAAAGCGCGGTAGAGCTTGTTGAAAAATAAAAACAGAGTCCTGTTAAAAAACATAATAGATAACCAAGTGTGATGAACAGCTTAAAACCGAATTTGTCCGCCATCCTGCCGATAGGTACCTGAAGCATGATATAAGCTATGGCAAACATGGATGCCAGATAACCGACGTTCCTCCCGTCACCATCAAAATCAAGAATCCTCTGCGGCAGCAGGGCCACGATCATCCCGACGCCGATCATCATCAAAAAAACTGACAGGCCCAACCCCAGAAAAGTCCTGTCCTTGATCACCTGAATCCCCCCCTCAATATAGTAATTATTATACAACAACATGTATCACACGTATTGTCATAGGGCGGGCGCGAGGGCGGACCCGCCCTATTGACTTTTGCCTCACCAGAGGATATATATTCTAGCGAACATCGCAAACTAAAACCCGGATGGTGATCGGGAAGCCGGAGACGTTAGAAAAACCGGCGCGGTTCCCGCCACTGTAGACCTGACGAACCGACAATTTGCCACTGATTTTACGCGGATCGCCGTGGGATTTTAAAAAATCGGGAAGGCGTCGGTGAGGAAGAAGGATAGCCAGTAGACCGGCCACTTCGGGCGTGTGCTTGTATCGGCGAGATGTATAGAAAAACGTTTCGCCGGTCCCGCGGGAGAACGGGATACAGGGCGGCTTCGCCGTTTGGATCGTGCTCCCGCGCGGTTCAATTTTTTTGTATGGAGGAATAATTTGTGATAAGGACAATTCGCAAACGGGACGGAAGGCAGGTCGGGTACGACAGGGCAAAGATAGCCGCAGCCATATTGAAGGCGTTCAGGGCGACAGGCGAGGCGGGCTCGCCGCGCGAGGAACCGGTCCATGAGATGATAGCAAGAATAGTGGAGGAGAGGATAGAGTCGACCGGTCTCATAACGCCGTCCGTCGAGCAGATACAGGACGTGGTCGAAGCCGCGCTTATCGACTGCGGATGTCTCACTACCGCCCGCGCCTATATACTTTACCGCGCCGAACGCACCCGCGTCCGCGAGATGAAGGCGTCGCTGATGAAGACCTATGAGGACATAGCCTTCAAGAGCGCCAAAGAGTGCGATATAAAGCGCGAGAACGCCAACATTGACGCCGATACTCCGATGGGAACTATGCTCAAGTACGGCTCGGAGGGGGCTAAGAAGTTCTACGAGATGTTCGTCATCGACCCGCGCTTCGTGGCAGCCCACAAGTCAGGCGACATCCACATTCATGACCTTGACTTCTACACGCTCACAACAACATGCTGCCAGATTGACCTCATAAAGCTCTTCAGAGGCGGTTTCTCCACCGGGCATGGAGTGCTCCGCGAGCCTAACGACATCGCTTCGTACTCCGCCCTCGCCTGTATTGCCATACAGAGCAACCAGAACGACCAGCACGGAGGGCAGAGCGTCGTAAACTTCGACTACGCAATGGCCACCGGCGTCGCCAAGACATACGCAAAAAAATATCGCGAGTGCCTCAAAATATCGCTCTCCCTTTTGGCCGCAGGCTATGCGGACGAGACGCTGGATTCCGTCGTCTCTCGGCTAAAGGGGAAAAATTTTACCCCCTCGCTCGATGACTCCGATTACATCGACGCGGAGCGCGCGGCTCTTCTCGACGCCGGCTTCGACGAGACAACCGTCCGGCGGGCGCAGGAGTTCGCGCTCTCAAACGCGCTCACGGCGACTGAGCGGGCGACCTATCAGGCGATGGAGGGACTCATTCATAACCTTAACACCATGCACTCGCGCGCCGGCGCTCAGACGCCGTTCTCATCGGTCAACTACGGGATGGACACGACGCCTGAGGGACGCATGGCCATTCGCGCATTGCTTCTGGCCACCGAGGCCGGGCTTGGCGGCGGTGAAACACCGATATTCCCGATACAGATATTCCGCGTTAAGAGCGGAGTCAGCTTCAACCCAGGCGACCCCAACTACGACCTCTTCCAGCTCGCTTGCAGAGTCTCCTCCAAGCGGCTTTTCCCGAACTTCTCCTTCCTCGACGCCCCCTTCAACGCCCGCTACTACGTTCAGGGGAGGCCCGAGACCGAGATAGCTTACATGGGGTGCCGCACGCGCGTGATAGCCAACGCCCATGACCCGGAGCGCGAGATAAGCAACGGGCGCGGTAATCTGAGCTTTACCACAATAAACCTGCCGCGCGTCGCGATAAAAGCTCGCGGCAGCATCCCGGCGTTCTTCTCGGAGTTGGAGAAGTATATGCAGATGGTGATACATCAGCTCATGGAGCGCTATAAAATCCAATGCTCGCGCCGCGTCCGCAACTACCCCTTTCTCATGGGGCAGGGGATATGGATCGACAGCGATACCCTGGGCTGGGACGACGAGATTGGCCCGGTTTTGAAGCACGGTACTCTCTCAGTCGGATTCATAGGGCTGGCTGAGGCGCTGAAATCCCTTACCGGCAGTCACCACGGCGAGGATGAATCGTCACAGGCCCTTGGGATTGACATAGTCAAATTCATGCGCGAGCGAGTGGATCGTGAGACAGCGGACACAGGGCTCAACTTCACGCTGCTTGCCACTCCGGCGGAAGGGCTGTCGGGCCGCTTCGTCAGGCTCGACGAGGAGAAGTTCGGCGTGATCGAGGGCGTAACCGACCGCGAGTACTACACCAACAGCTTTCATGTGCCGGTCTACTACAATATAAACGCCGCCCGAAAAATTTCCATCGAGGGGCCGTATCACGAGCTGACCAACGCGGGGCACATAACCTACGTCGAGCTCGACGGCGACGCCTCGCAGAACCCGGAGGCGTTCGAGCGTATCATTCGCTGCATGGCGCAAAACGGCATAGGTTACGGCTCGATCAATCACCCCGTCGACCGTGACCCGGTGTGCGGATATAACGGCATAATCGGCGACCGCTGCCCAAAGTGCGGAAGAGCGGATGGCGACGGGGTTAACTCAGCCAGGTTCGAGCGCATAAGGCGCATCACAGGGTACCTCGTCGGAACGATCGAGCGCTTCAACAACGCTAAACGCGCCGAAGAACGCGATAGGGTGAAACATAAGATATGACAGTCGGGGACCTCGAGGCTATGCCCAAAACCACGGCGAGGGAGGGCTCATCCCGTGCCTGCATTGACAGCACTCGACTATCCCGCTCCCTGCGACTGAGCGGGATAGTCGAGGAGTCCATAGTCGACGGCCCGGGCATAAGGTATGCCGTCTTCACTCAGGGTTGCCCGCACCGCTGCCCGGGCTGTCACAACCCCCAGACTCACGATCTGGAAGGGGGATATGAGATAAGCTCTGCGGATTTAATCGAGTCGTTCATGAGGTCCGCTGCGGAAAACCCCCTCTTATCCGGCGTGACCATCACAGGAGGGGAGCCGTTAATCCAGGCGTATGGGCTTATCCCGTTCGCAGATGCCGCTCGCGCCGCCGGCTATGACATCTGGATATATACGGGGTACACGATGGAGGAGATAACAAAACGCCATGACGGAGATGAAATGGCGCTGCTGAAGCTAACCGACACGCTGGTCGACGGACGTTTTACGCAGGAGCTGCGGACGCTGGAGAAGCGCTTCATCGGCAGCTCCAACCAGAGGATAATCTCATCACCATTCCGTTAAACGGCAGCGCAACCCCGACATCAATTCCCAGACCGGTTTGGTCAATCAGTTACGCCGCTAACCAAGGGCTCCACCTGTATTACATCAATCAGCCCGCGAAGTTTTTCGATCTCGTCAGGCGATGCTTCCGTGTCTGTTATAAGACATGATACCTGATTGATCGAGCCGTATATGAAGCTCAATGTACATCCAATCTTTGTCTTGTCGGCCAAGATGAACTTCCGGCCCGTCACCCTTGTGAGCATGAGTTCATTGACAGCCGCCTCCTGGAGCACGGCGGTCGTAAGCCCTCCGCCAATCGAGATGCCGTTGCAGCCCAGGAAACTCTTTACTGCAACGACCCTGTTGAGGTTGTTTATAGCGAATTCCCCCACCATTGCCTCCTTCGGGAGGCGCAGTTCACCACCCGTGAGGACTTGGAGGGGAAGTGGTTGCTTGAAACATTGAAAGAGGAAGTGCTCCCGTCCCTGGCTGTTGGGCTCAGCGCGCCTCCGCCTGTTCAGGACGCGTTGCTGAACAAGCATTTTCTGCGCAAACATGGGGCGGGGGCATACTATGGCCAGGGCAGGGGCGGACAGTGACATGAGGCGTCACGTCAGCGCTTACAGTCTTGGGCTCTATGAGAAGGCAATGCCGACCGCCCTCAGCTGGGGAGAAAAACTTGAGAGCGCTTATCGTTCGGGCTTTGATTTCCTCGAGATCAGCATTGACGAGACAGATGAAAAACTCTCCAGGCTCGAGTGGGGTGAAAACGAGTTTCGCGAACTGGAGGACGCCATGAGGGCGAGCGGCTGTTATGTCCGTTCATTGTGCCTGAGCGGGCACAGGCGCTTTCCGCTCGGGTCGAAGGACAAGGCCAAACGGACGCGCTCGCTGGATATTATGGAACATGCCGTTGAATTTGCGTGGAGGCTTGGAATTAGGGTCATCCAGCTGGCAGGTTACGATGAATACTACGAGGAGGGGGATGATGAAACCTCCAGGCTGTTCGGGGACGGGCTTGAGATTTGCGCGGAGATGGCGGCCAGGCGCGGGGTGCTTCTCGCCTTCGAAACTATGGAGACTCCGTTCATGGACACAGTGGCCAAAGCCGCCGAGTGAGCCTCCAGAATATCATCCCCATACCTGCGCAATCCGGATATAGGCAACCTGACAAACGCCTCTCTCCTGTATGGGCACAGTGTGCTGGACGACATAGAGCGGGGCAGGGGATTTATAGCGGCAGCACACCTCAAAGAGACAATCCCCGGGGTCTACCGGGATATGAAATTCGGCGAGGGGCATACGGATTACGTCTCATGCGTTGGGCTCCTGTACAGCATGGGGGTGCGCATTTTCACAGGGGAGTTTTGGCACAAGGACGGTGACGACTGGCGGCGCTCGCTCTCCGACGCGTCCTCCTTTCTGCGGAAAAAAATAGACACAGCCATGGAGAGGTATCTTGCCGACAAAGAGGCTGAGAGAAAATTCATCTCTGTCCAACCGCTTATGGCCGACGGTACCCGTATCGACATCGGGCTGAATATAGGTTCGAGCAGCCCTGCCGCGCTCGAAGGCGCAAAGTACACCGACATGGTTGGGCTATTTCGCACGGAGTTCCTGTACATGGAGAAACCGGCTCTTCCTGACGAACAGGAACAGTTCGAGGCCTATAAGAAAATCCTCAGAGAGTACGCGCCTCGTCCAGTCACCATCAGGACGCTCGACATAGGTGGGGACAAGACGCTTGAATGTATGAATATGCCCCGCGAGGACAACCCGTTCTTGGGAAACAGGGCGCTTCGCCTCTGTTTCGATAAGCCCAATATATTCAAAACACAGATAAGGGCGCTGCTGCGGGCTTCGGTGCATGGCAGCCTCTGGATCATGCTGCCGATGGTGGGCAGCATTGATGATATACGCAGGGCGAAGTCGATGATAGACGATGTCCGGGTTGAGCTCGACCGCGAGGATATCGCCTGCTCGTCGGAGACCAGGATAGGCATAATGGTGGAAATACCGTCGATAGCTCTGATTGCCGACATTGCGGCGCAAGAGGTCGATTTTGCCAGCATCGGCACAAACGACCTGTGTCAGTATCTGACAGCGACCGATAGGCTCAACCCCTATGTGTCCGGCTATTATCAGAGCTATCACCCGGCGATGTTCCGCATTATCGGGCATGTCGTGGAGGAATTCGACAAGGCGGGCAAACCCATCTGCGTTTGCGGAGAGATGGGTGGGGATAAACTTGCTGTCCCCGTGCTCGTTGGGCTTGGCCTGCGCAAACTGAGCATGGGGATCAGCTCGGTGGCAGGGATAAAACGCGTCCTATCCACCCTGACTATGGAGCACGCCGCGCGGTTGGCCGATGCCGTCAAAAACATGCCCACTGCTGCGGATGTAGAGTCATATCTGAAAAAAATATCGGCTGAGGGGGAATTCCAATGCAAGAGAAGAGCACAGTAGTAGTAAACGCGACAGGACTGCACGCGCGCCCGGCCTCCGAATTTGTCGTCGCCGCCAAAAAATTTGAATCCAAACTCACGATAACGAAGGACGGGGATGAGCGCAAGGTAAACGCGAAGTCCATCATATCGCTGCTGAGTCTCGGCATAGCCAAGGGCGTTAAGGTCACCATAAGCGCCGACGGCGCCGACGAGCAGGAGGCCGTCGATTCGCTGACAGCCCTGATCGATTCGGGTTTCGGCGAAGAGTAGCCAAGAGAATCGATATATTACGTGCGAATTTTCAACGCGAAGTGAGGATGCGCCGCGATTTGTTTTGCTGTATACTTGAAATGAAGGGCATAGCCGTATTCTGAAGAGGGGAGGCTGGATACAATGGAAGCACAGCCGCAGACGCATGAACCGCAAATGGGTTTGACCTTTGAGAAGGTCTGGGAAATGTTTCAGGAGACAGACCGGAAAATGCGGGAATCCCGCGAGATCATCGAGAGAGAGCTGCTGGAATCCCGCGAGATCATCGAGAGAGAGCTGCTGGAATCCCACGAGATTACCGAGAGAGAGATGCGGGAATCCCGCGAAAAAGCCGAGAGAGAGATGCGGGAGTCCCGCGAAAAAGCCGAGAGAGAGATGCGGGAGTCCCGCGAAAAAGCCGAGAG
>JAISRE010000011.1 GCA_031273805.1 Synergistaceae bacterium
TCGGAAAATTTTATCATCGAATAACGCTGCTCCCTATTTTGATTGTTTGATATGCTCCGATAAATTTCCAGTTTGTCTTCTGTCGCCCGACAGACATTGATGACATCGTGCTGAACGCCACAGGGGGTTTAATTGGATATGCCATATTCTGTTTATAAAAGATTCAGAGGCGCAAAAAATGCCTAAATATATTACCCTGCTGCGAGGCGTCAATGTGGGCGGCAACAACAAGATAGGCATGTCGGAATTAAAAACGGCCTTTGCCGACGCGGGGTTTGACAATATCCTGACGTATATCAACAGCGGCAATGTGCTGTTTGACAGTGAAATTGCCGATGAATCCGCAATCACCCGACGATGCGAGGAAGCAATCGAAGCCTATTTTGGATTGAAAATCCACGTCTGCATTATCTCGACAGCGGATTTGATTGAAGCTGTGAACCATGCTCCACCGTGGTGGAACAACGACCCGGAATTCAGCCATAACGCCGCATTTGTCTTGCCGCCCTCGACGGCGGTCGAGGTAATCGCGGAAGCCGGTGAAATAAAGCCAGAATACGAAAAACGGGATTGCTTTGGGCGCGTGATTTTCTGGTCGGCGCGGAAAACAGCCATTTCCCGAACGCGATGGTCAAGAATCGTCAGTTTCAAAAGAGCCTATGACCGCATGACTGTCCGCAACGCGAATACCACGATGAAATTGTTTGAGATGGCAAAACAAAACTTACAAGTGAGGTGGCCCCTGCTTTTGCTTATTTGAGTGTGGTATACTCAAGACCAGTCATATCATCGAGGAAGGGCGTAGATGACGCGGCCAACGTTTGTCATCGACGCCTCTGTTATCCTGGCGTGGTTCAATCCGCTCGAGCAGAGCGCGCCATACAGAAAAAGGAAGCCTATCTATCAGGCTTCCTTGTGTTTTGGAATAACTTATGCTAACTGGCTACCTCTATTTGCGCTTTAACAGTGTCAGAGCCCCTAAAGCCGCCAGAGCCAAGATTCCGACGCCATAATCGCAGCCGCCGCTGGATTTGGGCTCTGGGTTCGGAGCCGGGTCTGGATCGGGGTCCGGATCGGGATCGGGGTCCGGATCGGGGTCCGGAACCGGGGCTGTGGATCCGGCGTTGGCGGTCCATAGCTCTGCGGCCAGTTTTCCGTCTATCCTGCCGTCGCTCACCACCAGCATGTCATTGGCAAACCTCGGCTCGTCCAGTCCGTCCACCAGGTAGAAGTCCAGAGCCAATATGACGCCCTCCCCATGAACCGAGAGGTTCGCTATGCCGGCGCCAAGAGCCTTGGTTAACGTCACGGACCCGTCAGGAGCGACAAGCGCACTTGACGCGATGTCCGTGCCGGGGAAAGTGTTTATAATCGCAAGATTTTGCTTAACTTTCTCGATATCGTTGCCGAACTCCGCAAACGCCTCCGCGCCGAGCTCCAACGAATATCTCATCTTTATCCCGCTGCCGGGCGAGGGTATATTGACAGAGATTGCGGAACCGGGCATTTCAAGCGAGACATAGCCCTCGGGAAGTGAGGCTTCGTCCACCGGAATGCTTTCAGCCGTCACATCCGCGTCCGCGTCGATGGCGACAGGGCCGGTGAAGCCACTCAGGATCGCCCTAAGGGCAACCGTCTCGATGTCCGACAGCTCGCAGTAGGCTGTAATATCGTTTACGGGAGCGTCGAGATCCTCTGGGAGCACGAAGAGGTCGCCTGATTTTTCGGCGATGTGCCCGATAAGCGCGGAGCGAATCTTAAGGGCCTTCGAAACGACGGCATCGGTGTTGGCGATCGTGTAATCCGTGATGAACTTGGCTGCAGCCTCCGGACTCACCTCGCTGTACAACCTGAGCATCTCTTCCTCTATCGCGCTCTGCTCGTTATACAGTTTTTCCTCGTACGCCTTCCAGTAATCCTGAACGGGTTTGCCGTACATCTTCCTGTTGCTGCGGCACATCCTGGCAAGGTCGATAAAAATCTGGGACACGCTGTCCGGTCTGTACCCTACGACGAAAACATCAGTCTTGTAGAAGGGATGGGTATCCGTGATATTGCCGTAGAAGGGAAGCTTTACGGAGTGCTCCGCCTGGGCCATGCCCATCCAGAAGCGCCCGCCTATCCCGTGCGGGTACCCCTTGACCATCTCGTAGATGTGAGTCTCCTGCTGAGTGTAGTGACCTATCGGGCGGGGCGCCGACAGCTCGGTTTCAGTCCCTCTGCTGTTGAAATACTGAGGGGACTCGCTCAGGTCGTAGGACGTGCCGTTATAGCGGTCGCGCTGCAAGTCCATTATATCGAGAGGGCTGATTTTGCGGTCCGGACTGACGTATAACGGATATGTCTGGGTCTCCGACGTTATCGGGGTAATACCGCTGGATGGGGCAAACATGGTGTATCCTCTCCACCTGCGGTAAGTATTGCCATCGGAGTTCAGGTTACTGCCGAAGGTCCTGGCGACGTTGAGGCTCCCGTCGCTGTTGTACTCGGCAAAATTGTCTCCGCTCGTGTTTGCTCCCTCGGCATACTCCTGAAAATCCTCAGTTCCCCTGTAGTTGGCCGGGTCGCTCAGGTCGATGCGATCGGTCACCATCGAGTTTGAAATAATGGCGAATGAGTCATCCGGCACGCGGCTTGCCACCCAGCGATACCTGCTGATGGACTCGACTATCCAGGCCTCGTTCTCGTCCGCGATCATAAATGCGTCGCCGCCGTTGCCGCTCGTCTCTAAAAGAGACTTTATGAGCGCCAGTGCCTCCTCTATATTTCTGCACTCGCTCAGGATTATGGTCGGTATGACCTGCTCCTGCCATGCCGGGACGCCCGGCCTCGCGGGGTCGAGAGTCCTGTTGATGGTTTTGAAGCCAGTGGTGTTCGTGGCCGAACACGAAAGCCCATATTCGTTCACGCCATGCTCGTCGTAGATGTCAAGCGGCGCGTCTGGGTCGTCAGGATCCCACCCTCCCCAGTATGAAGTCTCCGGGGTTCCGCTGAATTTGTAGCTGTCGTGGGTGAAGGTATAGGTAAAACCGTTCGTGTCCGTCAGAACGTCGCCTTTTTTGTAATAACCGGCGGGGTACACGACGAACCTCTTGGAGTCGGATGGGTTGTAATCCTCCGTCCGGGCGATCATGACATGCCCCGTGGCGGAGGCATCCTTGCCGACCACTATCGACGTACACGCCCACGAAGCGACGGGTGAAAGCAGATAAAACGCCAGAATCATAAACGCGAAAAACTTTTTGCTGAATGACCTTGAAAATTTCATCAATTTTAGCCATCCTCCTTCTTTTATTAATTATACATATATAGAATATGCTGCCTGGCTACCTCTATTTGCGCTTTAACAGTGTCAGAGCCCCTAAAGCCGCCAGAGCCAAGATTCCGACGCCATAATCGCAGCCGCTGTTAGATTTAGGGTTCGGATCTGGATCCGGATCTGGATCCGGGTCTGGATCCGGGTCTGGATCCGGCTCGTCGGCTGTGGAAGTCGCGAGCCATATAGAGCTGCGCAACGCGCCGTCGGCGACGCCGTCACAGGCCACCAATCTGTTGTTGTAAATCCCGGAGTCTCCGGCGTCGTCAGCGAGAATATACTCAAACGCAACTATTGCCCCATTGGAGGTCAGCACCAGAGTGGCGATTCCTTTTGCCAGCGCGTCGGAGAACGAAATCAGCGCGTCCGAGTCAGGCCCCACCAGCTTTACAGTTTCATCACCGGCAGACATGACAAACGTCAAGTTCTCCTTGAGCTTGTCCAAACCACCGTATGTCTCGATAAAACTGTCGCTCAAGAGCACTTCATAGAGCAGTTTGCCCGCTATTTGCTTCGCGGCAATCTGCTCCGGATTCAGGGAGATGTCCACGGCGGTTCCGGGCAGATCGAACTTATAGCCTGAAACATCGGGGGCGCTATCCACGTTGACGGGCTCAACATGAATGTTCCCGTCGTCACGCGTCAGCAGGCTGTAATCGCCCAGCGCCAACACCGCTTTTTTGTCATCTTCTGTGGGAGTTCTGAGGGAGGATTCATCGACCGTAGGTTCTATCAATTCCGCAGGAATCTCGAACAGCGTGTGTGGCGCAGCGTCTATATGCGCTACAAGGGCGTCGTGGATTTTTATCGCCGCGCGGAATGCCCTGTCGGCTACCGCGATGGTGTAGTCCGTCGCGAACTTGGCGGAAGCCTCCGGGCTCACCTCATTGTACAGCCGGACCACTTCCGGCTCGATGACACGCTCCTGATCCTCGTAAAGCTTCAGCTCGTACTCGCGCCAGAACGCCTGGATCGGAGCGACGTAGTTTCTTCTATCTTCGCGCGCCAGGTACCCGATGCGGGCAAAAATCATGAAAGCGCTGTCGGGGTCGAAGTAGGGAACACTGTTAAGACCGTTCCCCGAAGTGGCCGAGTTGACCTCTGTGATGTCATGCTTGTGTTTCGGGTGAGTATCCGTAATGTTGCCGTAGAAGGGGAGGTTGACCGAGGTCTCCGCTGCGGCCATTGCGATCCAGAAGCGCGAGCCGATCTCAGAAGGCAAATCTGACGCCGCTTCGAAGACGTGGGTAAATCGGTGCGTGTAGTGTCCTATCGGGCGGATCTCCCCCGTCGCCAACGTATCGCCGCCGTTTGCGTTCCTGGCCTGCGGGGCGTACGTCGTGTCGAACGGCGTACCGGCGTAGCGGTCGCGTTGCAGCCAGGCGATGTCCATCGGCGATATCTTCCTGTCCGGTTTTATGTAAGTCGGGTAGGTCTCACCCTCGTCAGAAGATGTGGCATTGGTCCCCCCTCCTCCGTAATAATGCGTCTCATCCAGCACTCGAATGCTGCTGCCCTGCGAGGGGGCGAACACGGTCATGCCGCGCCATACGCGATACGAGTTGGCCGAGCCGTTAAGAGACGCCGGGCCGTAGGTAAGCGAGATGTTGACCCTTTTGACGCCGTTCTCGTCGATCTGGTACCTTGCAAATCCGTGTTCCTCCGCATATGTATTGGGTTTGAAGTTGCTCCTGAAGTTTGCCGAGTCGTCCTCGTCGAAGTACTGGTGACGCATTCCATTGGAGATCATGGCGAAACTGTCGTCGGGGACGCGGCTTGCGACATAGTGATGTCTGCCGACGGCCTCGAGTATCCACGCCTCGTCCCGGTCCGCCATCTGAATGAGTTCAGAGCCCATGCCCTGACCTGACTCCAGTATCTTGTCGACGACGTCCATTGCCTCATGACAGGTGGCCGCTTCAGAGAGCAGCACCTTGACCATCGTGGGCTCCTGCCACAGATTAGTGCCGGAGGTCATGCCAATGCCGCTTCTGATGCCGGTCGTGTTGGTGCCCGACACGATAAACCCTTTTTCATTGACCCCGCTCGACTCATGGGTAATATGGAAACCATCCTCCCAATGCGGCTCGATATCCTTGGAGGTCTCCTCGCTAGTTGCCAGAGAGCGGTCATCCAACCCGCGTCTGGTCGTATTCGGCACCGCTGTGTACTTGTAGCTGTCGTGGGTGAACGTGAATTTAAAACCATTGGCTTGGAGCTCATACTCGACTCCGCCCTTGTAGAAGCCGGCCGGGACCACGATGAACTTCCTGGAGGAAGTAGCCGACGCGTCCGCCGTGCGTGAAACAAGCGCCCGTCCGTTTGCGGACGCTTCCTTGCCTACAATCACTGAGGAACACGCCCATGAAGCGACGGGGGAAAGCAGATAAAACGCCAGAATTATAAACGCGAAAAACTTTTTGCTGAATGACCTTGAAAATTTCATCAATACACCCTCTTTCATAATATGTACAGCACATACCATACGTTGATAATTAAATCAACGCTGCCGCGAAAAACCCTCTCAATTTTAGTCATCCTCCTTTTATTAATTATCCAATATTTTAGAGGAATTTCCTGATTAATACAAGCATTCTGGCTCGAAATTTAGCCCTCAAACATCCTCATGCTGATTTATCGGCGGCAAATATCCGATTGCTTTTGCACATTGCGCACTTCTATATTATTATGTTTATGTATTATTATTATGTTTATGCAAAAACTCAAACGATTGGGAGCGGGTATTCGAAGGGAGTATTTCAGAACGGAGACGACCATCTGTTATTTACAGGAAAGGATGATCTAAGTATGCGCCAGAGGAGTGTGCCAAATGGACTGCGGCGCCATTGAATACGCCAATCAATTGAGCGACGCGCTCGCGCGGATCACCAAGACGTCAGCGCTCACGGCGGGGATACTGCAGGACGCCGCCAATGTAATCGCCCAGGAGGGGTGTCACGCCCTGAACACTCATCGTGTGGGGATATGGCGCGTCACACAGGACGCACAAATGCTCAAAAGCATAGTGAGCTACAATATTGTTGGCGATACCCATACCGTGCAGGATGATTTTCCGCTCGACGACCGAGAGCGCTATGTGGAGTTGCTTCACACGGAGCGCCTCCTCATAATAAATGACACTCTGGATACGGATATCCTGCCTAATTTACAGGAGACATACGGCCCTGATGTATGCGCGCTGCTTGACGCGCCCGTTCGTGTGGGAGGAAATCTGGTGGGCGTCGTCTGTATCGAGCAGGACCGCTCGGAGCAGTTCCCCACTAAACGCGTCTGGACAATAGAGGAGCAGAACTTCGCCTCGTCCCTCGCTGACTTCGTGGCGCTCGCTATGGAGAGCGCCGAACGCCGCCTGTTAATGCGGCGCACCGAAACCCTCATGAGCAACCTGCCGGGCATGGTATACCAGTGCCTGAACGACCCGCCCAATTTCACATTTACCTTTGTGAGCGAGGGTTGCTACAACCTCATCGGCTATACGCCGGAGGAGCTTTTAGGAAATAACTCGATAAAGTTCTTTGACATGGTGCATCCTGATGATCTTGGCCCGCTGGAAAAGCTCAACGCTGAGACTCTCTCCATAGGACTGCCTCTGGAGACCACTTTCCGGATGATTATGAAGAACGGCAGCGTGAAGTGGATCTGGGAGCGCAGCCGGGTGGTTGACAAGAATCCCGACGGCACGCCGCACCTTCTGGAGGGGTTTTATACCGATATTACCGAACAGAGGCGTTTGGAGGCGGCCGAACTTGCCAACAGGGCGAAGTCTGAATTTTTAGCGAATATGAGCCACGAAATCCGCACCCCGATGAACGCCATATTGGGAATGACCGACCTTGCGCTCCGCAATTTCCCGCATGAATCAGTGCTCGAATATCTGGGCAATATCAAGAACGCGGGGGTCTCCCTCCTCTCCATAATAAACGACATCCTGGACTTCTCCAAGATCGAGGCCGGCGTGGTTGAGTTGAACGCGGAAAAGTACGATATCCACTCGCTGATCAATGACGTCGTCACCATGATTCATATGCGTATAGGCGATAAACCCCTCGAATTCTTCGTGGAAGACGACCCTGATATACCGTGCGAGATGATCGGCGATATAACCCGCATAAAACAAGTAGCCATCAACCTTCTGACTAATGCCGTGAAATTTACGCGTCACGGTCACATCAATTTTAAGGTTTGGGCGGAACCAACCGACCTCCCTGACCAGTACAAGCTGAATTTTTCCGTAGCGGACACCGGCATAGGTATCCGCAAGGAGGAGATACCGCTGCTTTTCGGCAACTTTTCACAGTTGGACACCCGTAAAAACCGTGGTATCGAGGGCACGGGGCTGGGGCTCGCGATCTCCAAAAATCTCGTTGGGCTCATGGAGGGCGAGATATACGTGGAGAGCGTTTATGGCAAGGGCTCCTGTTTTTCGTTCTACGTCACGCAGAAGGTGGAAGATCCCAGGCCGGCGATCGTGCCGCAGCCGAATGAGCGTCTTCGCGCGGCAATCTGGCTTTCAAACGCCGTAAAGGCGCAAAACCTTTCAGAAAAACTGAATAAAATGGGCGTATCCTGTGATATCGTGAACTCGCCTGGTGATTTTTCGGGCTATTCACATGTGTTCTTCGATTTCGACAAATATGACCGCGTGTGTCAGTCAGTCCGCCCGGATACAAAGCTGATTGCAATTTCGCGGAATCCCATGGAAGAGCAGGGCCTGCCGCAGTACGTAAAAACCATCTACACGCCGATAACATGTCTTGTCGCGGCGCGTCTGCTCGATGAGCGCGCGTACAGCCAATCGATCGGCCTGCCGGATGCCGGCGGCGAGGCTTTACGTCTGCATGGCGCGCGTTTTCTGGTGGTGGACGACAACGAAATAAACCTCGTCATTGCCGAAAACGCGCTCCTCGCCTATGGCGAAGAGGTGGAAGTGAGCATGGCAAGCTCCGCCGCTGAAGCCATTGAACTCGTCAGGGGAAACGATTATGACATCGTGTTTATGGATCACATGATGCCTGATATGGATGGGGTGGACGCCACAAAGATCATTCGCGAGCTGCCGGAGGAGAAGTATTCCGCACTGCCGATTGTGGCGCTTACAGCCAATGTGGTGGGCGATGTGCGCGACATGTTCATGGAAAGCGGCATGAACGACTTTCTTTCAAAGCCTTTGGAATTTCAGGAAATTGAGCGTGTGCTGAGAGAGTGGCTCCCGCGCGATAAGTGGAGCCTCACCCCGGAGAGACAGAACAGTGCTTGAGGAAACGCTGATCAGCGATCATGGCGTGTCAATCAGCGGTTCGCGCGTACCGGTAATAATCTGCAAAATAAATGCGCTGCCACTTGCGCGACAATAAAAATAAAGATATAATAAACAAAAGTTACACGAAATTGAGAGGACTGGCAGGAGTAGTCTTTATTAACTTCGTGCGACAAGAAAAGAGTTTATAGAGGTGCTCCAAACATCGTCGGTGACCGATGTAGAAGCCAATCACAAAAAGAGGGAATCGCATACAGCACGCGGTTCCCTCTTTTTGTGATTGGCTATATCTCTCAGACAAAAATATTCCTTGTTCGGATAACGCCCGTTACTGTCCAGCGGGGTTCATGCCAAATACGCGGGTCCTCCGGTCAAGCCGGAGGACGACAGAGGGGGTCAAGCTGGAGGCCGACAGAGGGGGGCAGGCCGGAGGACGACAGAAAACAAGCCGATAACGCCCCGCAGCATATTGACAATCAACAATACCGCTCGTATAATTCCTAAAATCATACCAGAATAATATGTTTTAACATGGAGGCGTTGATGTATGGCCAAAAAAATCAAACAGATCGCAATTTATGGGAAAGGAGGCATAGGAAAATCCACCACGACATCGAACTTGAGCGCGGCACTGTCTGTGTTGGGTTTTAAGGTCATGCAGTTCGGCTGCGACCCAAAGAGCGATTCCACAAATACCCTGCGGGCCGGCCAGTACATACCCACCGTTCTCGACACGATCCGCGAGAAAACCGTGGTCAAAGCGCACGATGTCATCTATCAGGGATTCAACGGCATCTATTGCGTCGAATCCGGGGGGCCGGCGCCTGGCGTGGGATGCGCGGGCCGGGGCATAATCACAGCGGTGGAACTCTTCAAGCAGCAGAAAGTATTTGACGAACTCGACCTGGATTTCGTTATTTACGACGTTCTGGGCGATGTCGTCTGCGGCGGGTTCGCAATGCCTATCCGCGAGGGAATAGCGGAACACGTGTTTACAGTCTCGTCTTCCGACTTTATGAGCGTCTACGCGTCCAATAATTTATTCAAGGGAATCAAAAAATATTCCAACTCAGGAGGGGCGCTGTTAGGAGGAATAATAGCCAATTCGATTAACGCAGGGTACTCGAGGGACATTATTGACGATTTCGCGGCGCGCACAAAAACAAGGATCATGGAGTACATACCGCGGTCCATCACTGTGACGCAATCCGAACTCAGGGGCAAGACGACTGTCGAGGCCGCTCCGGACTCGGAGCAGGCAAAAATCTATTCGGCCCTGGCGGAAAAGATAGCCGCCCATGAGGTATCGGATACCCCGTCCCCCCTCGAGATCCATGAGCTGCAAGCCTGGGCCGCTTCGTGGTCGGATCAGCTCCTGGAACTGGAGAGCGGCGTAGTCGCCGGCGGCATCAAAGCCGGTATTTGAGACGAAAGGGGAGATATCATGGTTAAAGCGGCGCGAAACCTCACCGACCTTATCGGCAGCACGCCGCTGTTAGAGCCCGGACGTTTTACGGGCAAAAACCTTCACGCCTCGCTGTATCTGAAGCTGGAATACTTCAACCCGGCGGGGAGCGTCAAGGATCGCATAGCATTAAGCATGATCACGGACGCGGAGGAAAGAGGCGTCCTGAACGGCGAATCGGTCATCATCGAACCGACGAGCGGCAACACAGGAGTCGGCATTGCCTTTGTGGCGGCGGCGCGCGGCTATAAGGTGATTTTAACGATGCCCGAAACGATGAGCGCCGAACGCAGAACTCTCGTCAAGGCGCTAGGCGCCCAACTCGTGCTAACCCCAGGGGCGGATGGCATGAAGGGCGCCGTGCGCAAAGCCGAGGAACTTGCCGCGCAGATACCGGGCGGGATAATCCTTCAGCAGTTTGAAAACCCGTCGAACCCTGCCGTCCACTACAAAACGACGGCGGAGGAAATCTGGGAGGACACAGAGGGCGGAGTGGATATATTCGTAGCCGGAGTCGGCACCGGGGGCACGGTAACGGGAGTGGGACAAAATTTAAAAGACAAAAAAAAGGACGTGCGGATCGTTGCGGTGGAGCCGTTTGAGTCCCCTGTGCTGTCGGGAGGGCTCCCCGGGCCGCATAAGATACAGGGCATCGGCGCGGGCTTTGTCCCGCAGATATACGACATCGGCGTGGCCGACGAGATCTACAAGGTGCGCTCAGAGGAAGCCATAGAGACATCGAGGCTTCTCGGGCGGAGTGAGGGGCTGCTGGTCGGCATCTCATCCGGCGCGGCGGCTTTCGCTGCGCTGCAAATCGCGAGGCGCCCGGAAAACGCCGGCAAAATCATTGTGGCCCTGCTGCCCGATACCGGAGAGAGATATCTGTCTACCGTATTGTATCAATACGAAAACCATTAAAGAAGAGGTGTTTTGTTTGACGTCCTTTGTTGAAAA
>JAISRE010000113.1 GCA_031273805.1 Synergistaceae bacterium
TCGCGTCGATGGAGATCCTGAAGTTCCCCTCGACTGCCGCCTTCTGCCCGAACTGGTCGGTCTGGCGGAGACCTCCGTTAATTATGGCCTTGGTGTTCAGGTTGTCCGACGACCAGAGCGCGGCAGCAGACCCGTCCAGCAGCTTCTTCTTGTTGAACTGCGTAGTCGTCGCTATGCGGGAGACCTCCTCGCGGAGCTGGTCTATTTCGAGCTGGATGTAGCTGCGGTCCTCCTGCGTCAGTGTGTCGTTGGCCGACTGCACGGAAAGCTCCCTCATGCGCTGAAGGATGGAGTGCGTCTCGGAGAGCGCCCCCTCCGCCGTCTGGATCATCGAGATGCCGTCCTGCGCGTTCGACGTAGCTCTGTCCAGGCCGCGAATCTGCGCGCGCATCTTCTCGGATATGGCGAGCCCCGCCGCGTCGTCCGCCGCGCTGTTGATGCGGAGACCGGTGGATAATCTCTGGATTGACTTCTGCAAATATGAATTGGTGAGGCTAAGGGCGTTATACGACTGAAGAGCGGGGATATTATGCATGATAATCATTTCTCACAACCTCCTTGTTGTGTGACGCAATTTTTACTTTTTTTCCCAGATGGCATCCTTGCCCTGGAAGACCCATGTTATAAAATGTGCGCGCTAGATTAAAAAAACTCTATTAAAACACCCCCTTCTCAATTTGAAATTATCATAGCTTCTTTTTTACCTCTGTCAATAGCAATTATATAATCTTTTTGGCGCCATGCCGGAATACCCTAACACGCCAAAACTCCGCGATGTTCCTGAATTCAGAGACATGCCAACCCTTAATGAACTATTAGAAATTGAATGATAACCAGTAAAACATGAAATGGATGTCTGCTTTTATGCCAATAAATACTTCTGTCGTCCTCCGGCTCCGGAGGACGACAGAAGGGAGTAATTTTTGCCTCGCTCAGGCTTCCATCTCCACTCCCTCCGCCTCCCGGTCAACAGAGGAGCCGTCGTTTTCATCCTGCTTGTCAGGCTGTTCTGTTCCTATCACGGACATTTGAAGCCCATGCCGTACCAGAAGATCAACAAAAATTTTGGAAAATCCAATCTTAATCCCGTTCAGCAACTCGTAATCCGCCGCCATCTCGGATATAATCCGGTCCACTGTCGCCCTCAGAAGCGGGTCCTCCACCTCTACGCACTTCTCCAGGGTTCGAGCCAGCCAGTTGAGGTGACTTGCCGCCCACCCCGGCACATCGCGCCAATACTTTGAGACGGCTTTCCACACAGAGACAAGGGCTTTTTTGATATCCCCATCGTACAGGGCCTCCTGCGCTGCTGCGCGCTCCTTAAACCATCCTGACGCCGCCCCGCCCCGCTTTGCCCCGCTCGCTTCCTCCATAAAGGCGTTGTACGAGACCTCCGAGTCGAGCAGACAGCCCAATATATCCCTGACGTCGTCGTCAACGCCGCCCAGTTCCGCCGCGTTGGCGAGCATAGTCTCAGCTTTCATGTGATCCGGCACGTGTGTCAGGTCCGGCTCCATCAGCACCCGCGCGTAGTCCTTGAAAAATGTGACCATATCGGAGACCGGCATCTCAAGCCCGTCGAAGTACTCCGCCGCGCTGTCCATGAAGCGGGTCGCCAGCGCCGCCCTCCCCTCGTCCAACAACAACATGGCGTAGTTCCACATGATGTATCCCGGCCAATTGAGTGGTATTGGGTCGCACCTCATCATGACGCTGTCCAGCTCCATCCGGGCGTTCATGATCTCATCGCCCTCCGCCTCGGAGAGGCGGGCGAGCAGACTGTCGGCCATCTCCAACGCGTCGTCGGGCGCCAGAGGGGCAAAGTCGATATGCTCCTTCGAGCCCCAATACGTCATCAGGCGCTCGGCATACGAGAGCCACTTGCGCATGAAGGAGGCTATCGCCCTGTGGGAGTCGACTATCTCCTCGTGCAGCGCGTACCACCGCTCGACTATCTCCACCTCGTCGAGGGAGCGCGTCAGCGCCAGCTCTATGGAGGCAAGCCTGGTGTAGCTCTGGCCTATGAAGTCAAAGACAGGGCTCAGAGCGTGGATCTCGTCAAGTTTCCCGTCCGCCCTGGCGGCGTACGCGACGCGGCGGGCCGGCTCGAGGCCGGCCGCCCTGGCATCCCGCATCAGTTCCTCCATCTCGTCGAGGCAATTCTCTATAAAATATATATGGTCGTACTGTTCTTCTATTATATCCAGGACCCGCTCGCTGATCTTTTTATTGTCGATCTCACGGCGTCCGTCACGCACAATTTCAGCTGGGGTGATTTCCATCGGCTCGAGGTGAGCTATATTCTCCTCGATAAACTCGTTGAATGGCATAACCGTCGTTCCGCTTATCAGCGCCCCGCCCTCGGTGCAATCCCACGTGGGCCTTTTAGTCCGGCTTATGGCGCTCTCGAGAAAACGCAGGAACGACAACCATACCCTGTCCGTCTTAACGGTCCCTCCAAGCGCCCCTGGGATCTCTATAACATTACCCTCCTCCATGCCGTACGAGCCGCCTATGCCCCCCGCGTGGGACTTCCCGTCATCGCCGAACGCCAGGTCCTGGCCTATTATCGCCACGGACGGGGCGTCTACGTAATCGGCAAGCGCGTAGTTCATGTGGGCGACCGACAGCCCGGACATTGGAAGCGGGCTTCCGCCGAGCACGCTCCCCGCAAACCAACTGTCAGATGAGACCTCGTTCTTGTAGACTAGGCAGACCGGGCCGGGCCACCTGCCCGACGTCCAAGGTACGCAGAGGACCTGGGCCACCAGGAGTATATCCCGGCACTCCTCCCTGTATTCGTCGACGGTATCCGAGAAGAAGAGGTCGTACGTCAGGATATCCCTCTCCAGCGAGGTCACTATGTGCGGCTTGATGCCGTTGGAGAGCAGTTTCTTCAAAACGGCGTCCGACGCCATTATCACGCACTTATCCTGTATGTCCCTCAAGAGCGTGAAGTTTTTGTCAAGGGACGGCCCCGCCGCCACCGCGACGGCTGGGCGGTCGCCGAACTTGCCCTTTATAAGGTCAAGAGGAGCTCCGAACGCGACCCTGTGGGAGAGCAGAGCTATCTGCCGGAGCCCGAGCAGCGTGTCCTCAGCGGAGTTGCCCAAATATGAGAGCGTGACGCTCATCCACTCCCTGATCCCCCTGCTGAGGCCGGAAAACCTCTCACTCCATACGTCGGCCTCGCCGGGGTGAGACGAAAATTCGGATATCGCGGCCGCGTAAAACCCAACCGGCCCCAGTGCCGATTGCATGCACTCCTCGCACAGATATCTGGCGCTCGCCTCCTTCGATATCGGACTCCCATCCGCGCCCTTGCTGCCTTCAGCCCCCTCCGTCAAGAAAAACAGCCTGCAGTTTCCAGGTAGCGCGAGGTATGCGTGCGTCAGGTGAAGGGTGTAGGCGATGAGTTCGATGTTCGGCTCTATGACTATAAGAGAGAGGGCGGCAGCCGGAAGCTCCCTTATGGCCTTGAAAAGGTATGGCGGCGTGCCGATGCCGTAGAGCATGAACACCGGCTTGTTCTTGTCCTCCTTTTTCTTCCTGCTCCAGTTGAACTTGGGTTCGCCTGAGCGCTCGAAGAAGGGCTCGTCAGTGAGGCCCTCCACCCACTTTCCGGCTGGGGTCTCGTTCTCGAAGTGGGCAAACGAGTGCCCGTGATCATTTACGTAACTGTAGAGCCTTGACGCCAGATACGGCTGGCGAGCCCGCAGCTCCTTCATGTTGCTCTCCCACACCGAGAGGCTCTCAGGAGCGCGGTGAAGTTCTTTTGCCATAATCCATCCCCCTGCCGCTATTTTTTCTTTCATGATTATAATGTTGTCTCATGATGTATGGAGGTTCAAGCCGCCCGACTCACTGCGCGAATCGGACCGTGGCGGAAGTACGTCCATGCCGCTCAAAACCGCGCGAAGAATGCGGTTTTGAGCTTACTTCACCACTCGCCCGACATCGTGTCGGGCGCCGATTCGCTTCGTTCGTTCGGGCAGCTTGAACCTCTGCCCGAGCTAAACTGATAGTCATTTTTTCTTTTTGGCGAGAAGGTCCGACACGCCGGACTTCACCGGTATCAGCGGGATCGACTGGGCGGCAGTGTCCTCGGACGCCGCGATGTTCTCGGCCACTATGGCCTCCCACAGCTCCTTCCGCCACACCTGCACCGTGCGCGGCGCCTGGATCCCGAGCCGGACCATATCCCCCTTGACCTCGACGACAGTAATCTCCACCTCATCACCAATACGCAGAGCCTCACCGGGTTTTCTGCTCAGCACAAGCATGGCTACTGCGCCTTTTCAGAGGTTGCCGCCTGTTCGCGAATCCTCTCCCTTATCGCGTCTTCGAGCACGGGGTAGCGAAAATCGTAATCCTCGTTGAGCGCTATCGTCTGCATGGCCGTTCTCTTCGCCCTGTTCACGACTATGGGCGCCTTGAGGTTCGCCGTCATGTCCCACGGGCGCTCTGGCGGTATGGTGACAACTATCAGTATGGCCACGTCGCCGTCCGTCACATCCCCGATCGGGTCCAGAGCCTCGCGCGGAATCTGCGCGTTATAGTCCCCTTTAACGGCGTCCGGCGTAGTCACGGGCAGCGCAAGCGCCCCGTCATCCGTGCTGTGCATCCACATGATGGCGTTGCCGTCGTCGCCCACGAGGATCCAGTTGCGCTTATCCTCGAAACCGGGTATGCCGACCGGGAAACAGATGACATCCTCGTCGTCCACCTCGAGATCACCGAAACGAGTGGAAGTCAATTTGATCATTCATAAACTCCTCCTTGGCAAAAGATACTTCAAAAAAATATATAACACTTTATCTCAAAAAGTCCAGCAACGTCGGCTGAATAATCTGAGCCATGACGGCTAAGCTGGCCTGATATATCGCCTGGGCCATCGCGTAATCGGTTACCGTCTTGTCAAATTCGATTGCGACAGTCTGTGAATGAAGCTCCTCATAGTTAGTGTTGTTGGACGTCAGACGATCGACGGTCGCGTTGTACCTGCTGACGAGCGCCCCCGTCTGCGCGCGCGTTTTCAGCAGCGTGCTCATCCAACTGTCGAGCTGCGGTATGAGCACGTCGGATATGCCGTCCACGTTGCCGCCCTCAGCCGTGTTTATCAGGTTGTCGAGCACCCCGAAAAAGTCCGTGTCGTAGCGATTGTTTCCCGTGCGCGCGGTCACGACCTGGTTGAACGGAGTGTTTCCCAGCCCATGAGCGTTATTGGCGTTGTTTCCCGCGCCAAACCCCAAAGCGTCAGCAATATTGTTTATGCTGCCCGTACCTGAAACTTCGAAATTATATCCCTTGGGCGACCATAAGACCAGACGTTTATCGCCCGAGTTATCGATCACCTGAGCTCTGATATCGAGCCCCTGGAATCTGACGTTAATCAGCTCCGCCATCTCCTCGGCGCTGTTTACCGCAGGCCTGCCGGGGGACTGTTGGCTGTCCCACAGGTCTATCGTGTGGGTAGCCCCGTTCACGGTGATCGAGAGCGTGGAGTCCTGATCGATGCTCCCAAAATTAAAAGCGCTCAGATCATTCGTCCCGGTAAGCCCCGTATCGAGCCCGATGCTCTTTGCGACTCCGCCCTGAATGTCCACGACCGACACCGCCGATCCGTCGCGCGCCGCTATGGACAGCCCCACACTGCCGCCGGCGGCCTCGATATTACTGTCCCAGAACGAGACGTCGAGCCAACTTCCGGCATAGTCCCGGATGCGGTTTGCCACGTCCTTCAGCGTCTCCCCGGCCAGCACCGGCACGTCCACCGTACGCCCCGGCGTGGATATCCGCATGACTCCGGCGGATAGAGTTGTCGCGTCCGTCAGCGACGCGCTAGCGCTCACGCCTGCGGCTATGCCGAGCTGCAACGCAACCCCGCCGGTGTACTCAGTAAAGCGGGGGTCGCCGTAACCCTTGTCCACAACCCGCAGAGGCTCGCCCGTCACGGCATATACCGAGTAAGTGTTCGGGTCGGCGTTCTGAGATACGTTCTCCCCCAGTGAGATCAACACGCCACCGTACTGCTCGTTGACCTGATCCCTTATCGCCTCCGCCACGAGTTTGCCGTTATATCGGTTGTTTCTGCACACCTTCACCTGAAATACGCGATCACCCACTGTCACCTCCAGCGTCGCCGGCATGTTCTCGTCGAAAACTCCGGTGCCGTCGCTGGGATATGTCACAGGGTCGTTCCTTATCGAGAGGGCGGTGTTGACGCCGAGCATGGACGCGTAAGCCCCGGCGGTCTGCCCGCTCTTGCCGAGACCGTCGTACACAGCAAAGGGCTCTCCGTCCTTAGTGCGCAGCACCAGGCGCTTCGTTGCGTCCTCCCTGTTGTCCCCGCTGTTGTTCAGTGGATCCAGCAGCGAGTTTGTTCCATCCGGTCCGTCCGTCTCCACTACAGCCTCCAGCCAGTCCCCGCAGACGCTGTTTATTCGCGACGCGAGCTCCTCCAAAGTGAGATCCGAATCGTCGCCGATAAACACCTCCGCTCGCCTTGTGCCGCTGGCGAAGTTGAGATGAACGGCCCCGCCCGAGGCGGTTGTATCCCACGGCGAAAAATCCAATGGAAACTCCGTGCTCTTGAGAGCCGTCTCGAGGCCCAGCAGCGCCGCCAGACCTATGTGAGTGTGGTCGGAGTTCATGCTTATATCCTCGGACCCCAATATATACGAACCTATAACATCGGCGGCGCCTCCGAATCCGCTGAGCCTGAACGCGCTGCCCGCGCCCTCTATGAGCAGCCACTGGCTCTGGTTTGCGTCTGCGTCCAGGTTGCTCTTGACGCTCACTGTCAGGTTGGGGTCTATTGCCTGCAGGGCAGTCTGAAGGACTGCCGCCACGCTGTCGAGATCCGTGGCGCCGGTGACGTCGATCCAGTACTTCTTGCCGTTATATTCAAACTCGAACGCGCCCTTGACCCCGGGCTGAAGCTCGAAGTCCATGGGCAGCGCGCCGGTTTCGAGCGAAAAGTTCCCGCTGCTGTCCGCCGTAGCCACGCTCACCCCGTCGGAGTACAGCGGCACGAGCCCGCCCGACGCCGTTACGCTGAACTCCGAGCCGTTGTTCGATATTATCTCCAGCGCGCCGCCGGCGTTTACGCCCGCTGAAATACCGGGAATAGCGGCGGTCGTTATCGCGGTCACGATATCGTTTACTGTCGCGCCCGCGCCAAAATTCAGCTCATGGAGCGCGTTCCCGATCCTGATCGAGATGACGCCGCCGGAGAGGGATATGAACTCGTTTGGGTCGCCTGACGGCATGAAGTTATTCGATACCGTTACCTGCTCCGCGCCTCGTTTAACCGATGCCACGGACACAATTTCAGGCGCGAAGATGGACGTGGCGCCTCCGGTCGCCTCGAGGCTGTATGAATCCCCAGGGCTGCGCCCAACGATGTCGAGCCACTCGCTCACCCCGTCGGTCTTGTACGCCGCCCACACACGCCCGTCCTGCAGGCCGTTTAACTTATCGGCCACATCCTCGAGACTCTCCCCCTTTGCGATATCCACCATATACACCGAGTTGTCCGTGAAGCGCAGGGTCAGCCCTCCATCGGCCGCAGCAATTCTCCCGATCGGTCCGTAAGCCGAGCCCTTGATCCCCTCCGCCAGGCTTACCGGGTCGGTCTCGGGCCAGCCGGTGAGATTCACGGGCTCCCCGGTCAGGCTCTGTATCTGCAAATACTGCACGCCCTTGTCGAGGTCCTTCACCACTGTCGCCTTCAGCAGCCTGCTGACGTCGCCCATCTCCGTGCTGCTGTTTATCAAATTGGCTATCTCGTCCAGGGAGTAACCGTCGAGAGCCTCGCCGGGATCCCTGTAGCGGTCGTAGTCAGACGCGTCCGCAACTCCGTCGCGGATCTCATCCTCCCAGCGCTCAGGGATGCGCACCTTCACCGTCTGCCAGCCCACATTGAACTCGAGTATCTCCCCCCTGCCCTTCCACTCGAAGTCTATCGGGACCTCTATTCCCTTGAGGCTGTTGGTAGTCTCGTTCAGCGGGAAGAGCTCGCGACCGGTGATCGAGACCTTTCCAGTCTCGCGCTGGGAGAACTCCCAGAAGAGCGCGTAGTTGTTGCCGTTGTATTGAACCTTACCGTTGGCCCCCACCGAAAACGGCACAGTGTCGGTCATAAGGCCGGAGAATAAATACTCCCCTCCTATCGTGGAGTTGGCAAACGACATGAGAGCCTCTTTCAGCTGACGCAGCTCCGCGCCTATCGCCTCGCTGTCCACGCTTTCCAGTACCCCGTCGCCGGCGTAGATGGCAAGCTCGTTTATGCGGTTGTAAATATCGTTTATGTTCAAGAGCGCGTCATCGGTGAACTTCAGCCACGAGACGGCGTCCTGGAGGTTGCTGATATACTGCTGCGTTTCCGTCATCTTCGTCTCCAGCCCCATGCCCTTGGTGACGGCATAGGGGTTCTTGGAGGCGGTAGGATATTTCCTCTGCGAAGCAAGCTGCTGCTGAATGTCCAGCAGCTTGTTCATGTTGGTGTTCAAGCTGCCCATCATCAAAGATTGCATCATACTGTTGGTAACTCTATATGTCATAGACCATCACCCGCCTTCTAATCGTTCTGCATCAGAGCCCCGCGCGGCCCATGCCGTTTATCACGCGATCGAGCATGTCATCGAGAGCCGTCATGTAGCGTGATATGGCCCCCACTCCCTGCTGGAATCTTATGATGTCCAGCATCTCCTCGTCGGTGCTCACTCCCATGACGGAGTCGCGCTGAGTCTGAATCTGGTCCGCAACGCTCTGCTGAGCCTCCAGCTTGTAGTTCGCCTCGTAGCCCTGCGTCCCCATGTCCGCTATGAAGGAGAGGAAATAGGAGTTAAAGTCCGCCGCCCCGCCATCGAAAACCTTCTCCCCCTTGAGCTGCGCCATCAGCATCGCTATACTGCCGTCGCCGACGCCCCTGCTGTATCCATTGCCGTCGCCCGAAGCGGTGGCAATGAGGCTGTCGTCTTTTACGATCTCCTCATTCAGCGCCAGACGCCTGGATGCGCCGTAACGCGCCGTTATGTGCTCGAAAAACGCCGTTCCTGTGACGCTGGCGCTGTCGCCGACGCCATGCCCCGAGTAATGAATGGCGTTGGTATCTATAGCCAGTCTGTACGCGAGATTGTCGAGGTAGTCCTGGAGACCGAGGACCAGATCGTCCCTGCTCTCCAGCATGGCAAATATCTCGCCGCTGGTAATCTGGGGGTCCACTTTTATTATCGTTGCCTCGTTTCCCGAATATAAACCATTGGCATCGTAGAAGTGGTTGAGCCCGTTCAGGTTCAGGCGAATCCCCCTGTCAAACCGATCCAGTTTGTCGGCGGCTGGGTTATTCCACTCGATCACGGCGCCGTAGCCGTCAGTCGTCTTGAAAAGCCTGGCCTCGGCAAAGCTGTTGCTCTCCGACAGAAAATGCCTGCCGTCATATATAAAATACGCGTCGTTCACGTAGACGTCGTTCTTTTCGATGGTTGTCGCGGCGTTCTCGTCCGTGCTGAACTGCATGTAGCTTGTGGAGTTGGTCCTGGTGTCCACGAGACCGAGCAGCTTCGCCACGGAAAAATCTCCGTTAGCGCCGCAGACCTCGCCCGGAAGGACGTTGATCCGGTTGGCTTCGCCGGAGACATTGCTCACCAGGGCCAGATAGACCGAGCCGTTCGGCTCCGTGATGATGTTTGCGTGCAGCCACTCCTCCGGGCTGCTTGGCGCCACGCCCGGGGGGTTGGTCGGATAGATCGCGTCGTCGCCTCCCACAAGGTCGCTCTTGTACGCCGCGTTTATCTTGTTTGCGATGGTGGTGAGCGAGTCCGTCTCCGTCACAGTTATCTCAACCGCCGGATTTTTATTCGCTATCCCCATATTGGAGGCCAGAGTCCCGCGAATGTCGGTGATGGAGATTACATGCCCTCTCATCTCCTCCGTGTTGGCCGCCTCTATTTCTAGGCTCTGCGAATCCGCGTTATAGGAGACATTGAGCTGCGGATACCGCTTCATCGCACTCTGTATATCCTCCACAGTGAGGTCCGATGACGCGCTTGTGCCAAGCAGCGTCGCGCCGTTGTCGGTTGTCATCTCCCACTGCGACGATACGCTGTTGTATGTCATTTTGACGTATGTCTCGAAATCCCCCGCCGCAACCCTGATCTCGTACTCGGCGGGTTCACTGCCGGCAGGAGCGTTGACCACGACCCCTCCGGTCGGCAGGAACGAATTGCTCGACACCTTCACGCCCCCGGTACCAACCTGGAGAGAGAAAGAGCCGCTTATGCCCAGAGAGGCGTTTTTATCGTAAATAGTGTCGAGGCGTTCGCCGCCGCTCAGGATTCCGGCGGCCCCCCCAACCGTCCATGTCTTGCCGTTCGAGAGACGCTCGACAAAGAGCTCGTGAATGCCGTTTCTGCTGCAGCTGGCCGGGTCTGTCGCGTTGCGCTCCACAATCACAGACGCAACGGAGAGATCGCTTATGTGGTCGTACTGGTCGTACTCCACCTGCACGTCGTAGTAGCTGCTATTCCCCACCATCGGCACAAGCACAAGATGGCGGACGTTTTTTATATCCGTGCCGTCGCAGTTGTACTGAGCGCCCCCCTGAACCAGAACCTTGCCGTCCAGGTATACTTTGTAGTCCCCATCCGACTCGTCGAGCGATGGGCTGCCCACCGAAGCTCCTGTGAGTTTGCACAGACGCTCCGCCATGAGATCCCGTTTGTCCATCAGGTCATTTGGGGTCTCGCCTTTGTTCTGCGCGCTGGATATTTCCTTGCAAATCTTGGCAATATCATCTATGAGCTGATTGGCTTCCTTGACCATATCGACAACCCTGCTGTTAAGGTCACTGCGATACTTGTCGAAATCGCTCTCCGTCTCAAGGAGCGAGGATATCATGGCGTCAGAGCTCGACAGCAGAATTTTGCGCGTCGTCTCGGCATCCGGGCTTTTATGCAGGTTCTCCAGGCTGGACCAGTAGTTGTCCACGACGACCTTGAACGTCCCGCTGCTCACCTCCCCGGCAAAATACTCCAGATTGGCTATATTGTTGGCCCTGGTCTCCCAATAACCGAGGGCTGGGAGCTGCGCCCTGTACTGCGCGTCGAGAAACAGATTCCGCATCCTGGTGATGGAATCTATCGTGAGGCCTCCCCCGATGAGATCGGCGCCGTTGATTATAGGGGCGTTGGCGCTCGCGTTCACCCTCTGCCTCGAAAAACCCTCCACGCCGGCGTTCGCTATATTATGACCGGCTGTCTCTATACCGGCTCTATAGTAGCCCAGAGCCACGTTTCCACTCGAAAGGCCGGCAAACAAATTCCCCATCGTCACATTCCTCCCCGGTGATACGTTATATTCCGACTCGTCCGACGCCGGTGATAATGGTATCTATAACCTGCAGCAGCGTCGAAAGATACTGAGACGTGCTGTTGAACCCCTTATTCATCTCCACGATGCTCAGCATCTCCTCGTTGGTATCGACGCCCATCACCGACTGCCTGCGAATGTCGATCTGCTCAGCTATATAATCCTCTGCGGCAAGGGACGTTTCAGAAAGAGCCTTGAACGATTCGATATCCGCCACCATGGACTTATACAGATCGTCAAAGCTGGCAGTACCCTTCATGAAGAGCTTCTCCTGCTTCAGCATGGCCATGCTGAGCGCGTTGGCGCCGTCCCCCGTCCCGAGCGAAAAACCATTTCCGTCTCCCGTGGCGGACGCGAAACGGCTTTCATCGAAGCTTATCGCGGAATCCATAGTCAGTTTGCCAAAAGCGCCGTACTGATTTTTGATGACCCCAAAAAATTCCATGCCGGTGACATCCGCGTAGTCCCCCGACCCGTAGCCGGCGTAATGTATGGCGTTGAACTCCGAGGACAGCTTGTACACCATGTCGTCGAATACATCCATCTGAGAGAGCAGAACGTCGTCGCGAAGCTTGAGGTGCGCAAAAATCAATCCCTCGCTCAGAGGATTCCTCACCAATATCGTCGTATGGCCCACGCCGTTCAGCGTTACCCTTATGCCGCTAGAGAACTCCGCCAATTTATCAGCCTCCGCGTTGCCGACGGAGAGCACCTGACGGGCCTCCTTGAACTCGTTGCCAGACGACAGGAACTCGTTTCCATCCAACACCACCCATGCGTCATCGACATAGACGTCTCCGTACGGGTCGTCACGGTTCGTTATGGCGCCGGTGCTCTCGTCGCGCTGTATATAGCTCGTCACATCGCTCTGTCCGGCGGAGGAGTCGTCGACGAGCCCCAACAGCCGGGCGACGCTCATGTCTTCGGAACTTCCGTCGCATACGGCGCCGGGCATGACGTTTATGCGGTTCGTTTCGCCCGCGACGTTACTTGTAATCATGAGGTAGTATCCGCCGTTCTCGTCGACCTCGACCGACGCGTGAACCCACTGATCGGGAGTCGACGGCGCGACGCCCGGAGGATTGGTCTCATACTTGAGATTGCCCATCGGCGTTTTTTCGCCGTTCTCATCGACCTCGAAAGTCCTGTCGAACATATAGGCGTTGTTTATCTTGTTGGCTATGGTCTGAAGCGAGTCCTCCGAAGTCACGTCGATCTTGACTATGGGGTTATCGTTGGCAAGTCCGCATGACTGCATGATATCCCCGGATATATCCGTAATCGACATCATATGGCGATCCTCGCTCTCCAGAACGAGCGTGTTATCAGCGAATTTGACGTCAATACCGAGCGGGGAGTAGTTGTCGTTCATGAACTTGCCCAGAGACTCCACAGTGAGATTGCCTCCGGACGTTGTGAATGAATTGCCGAGATTATCGGAGACGTCCCACTCCGTGCCGTTCCAATTCATCTCCACCGTGGTCTCGAATCCTCCGGCGGATATTCGGAACGAGTAATTCGTCCGCTCCCCTGGAGCGGGCTCGCCCTTGACCACGCCAATACCCGGCGGGTTATCGTCAAATGTCTGGCTGAAGGCGCGGATACCTTTAGAACCCACCTGCAGAGCGAACGAACCGTCCATGTTGAGCGAACCATTGGGGTCGAGTATGCCGTCCATTCTGGCGCCTCCGCTGGACTGCCCCCTGCCGTATCCGATCGTCCAATACATCTCGTCCGCCATTCGCTTGACGTCCATCTCATGCTTCAAGTCCGACGTGCCGCCCGCCGTGCGCTCGATGATAAAGCCGGCCACATCTGAATCGCTCGTAATGTCGTACTGGTTATATTCAATCTGAACCTCGTAATAATTCTTGTTGGCGGGGTTCTCGACAAGCACCAGATGTTTTGCGTTTTCACCCTGAATGAGAGTTATCCCATTCAGATATACCTTGTAGTCCCCATCCGCCTCGTCGCCGGAGGTTCCCGCCTCGGCGCCTGTAAGCATGCACAGCTGATCGACCAGCAGATCCCGCTTGTCCAGAAGATCGTTGGGCTCGCCTCCTATCAGATTGACTGACCTTATCGCCTTGTTCAGCACTGTAATCTGGTCCAGGATCGAGTTTACCTCCTGCACCATCGACTTTACGTCCTGATTGAGTTCATCCCGATACGAATTGTAGGAATTATACAGCGACTTGGTAAATAGCGTGAGGCTGTCCGTCTCCTGAAGGAAGGCGCTGCGTATCGCCTGATTGTCCGGCTGCTTGCTGACGACCTCCAGGGATTCCCAGAACGTATCGAGATAGTTGTTGAGAGACTTATTGTCAGAGCCGATTATAAAACCATCTATCCTAAACGTCCCAAGCTCCATAGTCGCCCAGTAGGCCTGAGAGACGGTCGAACGCCGCATACGAGCGTCCAGAATGGCGTCCCGCATCCTCTGTATCGACGTTATCTCGACTCCGGTACCAAACAGGCTCAAATTCCCCTGCCCGGACAACCCGGGCGTGGCGGCAGCGTTCACAACCTGCCTGGAATAGCCCTCTTTCTGGATATTAAGCGTGTTTACGCCGCCTACCTCCATTCCCCTGCGGAAATAGGTCAAAGCGCTGCGCCCGGTCTCTATACCGCTATATGTGCTCACCATACTGACTCCCCCTCTGAGGCCGGTACGCATGATATAAATCAGCAACCAGCGAAATACCCATCTCCCTGAATAGTATCGACTTCTCGCAATGAAAACTTTTGGCAAATCAGTGTGAAGAATTGTGAATTTTTATGATGAAGAGAGATGTTGCGGGTCCGGAGACTCAAGCCGCCGATTCACTACGCAAATCGGACCGTGACGGAAGTACATCCATGCCGCTTAAAACCGCACGAAAAACGCGGTTTTAAGCTTACTTCGCCACTCGTCCGACATCCTTGTCGACCGCCGATTTGCTTCGTTCATTCGGCGGCTTGAGTCTCTGCCTGAGCTAACTTGATAGCCAAGACAAAAAAAGCGGATGCCCAAGAGAGCTCCCGCCTGATATCGATCATCAGATCAAATTATGACTATGACGCTTAAATTTTGGTGTCGAAGGTCCCTGTGGAAGAGCCGAGGAACTGCTGACCGAGGCGCCGCCACTCAGAGATAAGCATTTCGTTGAGAGTCTTGGCCTCATCCATCAGGCGCGCCAGTATGGACATCTCAATCTTCAGAGCGTTCACTGTACTGATCAATTTCTTGGCTGATTCCTCCAGAACGCTCCCGTCCTCCGGCGAAAGGACCTTGATAATCTCCGACACCACAGGTTCGCATCCGAGCTCCTGCGAGATATCGCCGGCGGCGCGCGCGCGCTTCGTCTCAATGGCCTGAGCTCTTACGGACATATGCCTCAGGTCGGACATGAGAGTCTGCAAATCCGAGAGGCGCCCCTCTTTGAGCGCCTCCCGCTGCTTAACTGTAATTGACAGCAGGCCCGAGAGTATCTCCTCCTGCTTTTGCAGAGTATCCGCCAGCTGTCTCGATTTTGCCGACATCAGTCCTCTGTTTTATTTATGCCCGCCCACAACAAACGAGCAGCCAAAACCTTCAGGTCGGGATTGTAGCTCCCCTCCTCGATCTGCCTCTTCAGGTCCTCGACTCGATCCTCTCTGACGTCTGGAACCTTTGTCAACTCCAGGGAGATATTTGCCATCTCCCTGGCAAATGGGCTGACCGCCAGATCATCTTTCCCTGCAATTGCGTCCTCAAGGTCGTACGACGTTCCTCGGCGCGGCTTAACGTTGCCTAACGAACCGACTCCTGAAGGATCATTGATCTTCTCTATCATGATAAACATCACCTCTCATGGGTGGGAACAACTTGTTATAAATATTATCGGACACAACATCCGCATCTTTACTCTCACGCATGGCACTCTCTCAAGAATTTTAACATATATCGTGATTCACGAATATCCGCCATAATAGTTAATTTCAAATTTACAATCTTTTATTATCTTCCAGCATAATATGGCTTCTTATAAGCTGAAAATATCCATTGTCGACAAGATACGTTATTTTTTTTTCTTCGACGCCAAGCGCACCGGCGACATCCTGAATGGTGAATCTCCTGTCGCCGTAGTCCGTGAGCAGCGCCCTGACCCTCCTGTAAAGCTCCTGCTCCTCCTGGCGGCAATCCTGACATACCGGCTTAGTACCTCTCTCTATCACTACGGCCTTGTCGCACATCCCGCACTTCACCAAATCCAGCGGCATAATTTCACCACCGTCCTTTTTTTTCAAAACTTAGACGCGCTCACACTCCACACCATGGAACCTCGTACGCGCGCCCCTCCATTTTCCGCTGCTCTGATTGCGGCCATCATAGTGCTCCCTGTCGTCAGTACATCGTCCACCAAAAACACCCGCGCACCGGGCAGTTCACTTCCAAAAGGCATTATAGCATCATCCGGCAGAGTTCGAAGCGTCGTATTTTTCTTTCCCGCCTGCCTTTCTGATGCAGACTGCCAGCGCAGCGCGTTACGAACCGGTATCCCCCATACCCTTGACGCCCCTTCAGCTATCTGTTCCGCCTGGTTATATTCCCGTTCACTGTTCCTGTGAAGCGGCACAGGAACGAGAAAATCGACTTCCGGCGAGGGGATGGAGCGCGCCATCACGCGCCCCATCATCAGCGCAATACGCCTGCCACAGTTATATTTCATGACGTGAATGACATCTCTGTTGACTCCCCGATAAGAGGAAAACGCGACGCACGAGACAGCATTCTCGTGCGTCGCGCACGGATATCCCCCTCCGCATGACACGCAAAACTTCGCCGTCATGCCCGACAGAGACTCAAGACACGCCTCGCACACATCGGCTCCGATAGCTCCGCAGACGGGACAGACTACGGGCCACACGATATGCGTAAGATATCTCGGTATATTCCACAAATTCAAGCCTTACAGGCGTTTCTGACATTATCAGCCGCGATGATCCAGATTCAAGGAGCAATCGCAGAAATCACGCGGCAGTCGAAACCCATCCAGATAACGAACGGTATCTACGCCATTGCCTCCGCGTCTTTCCTAATGGCCTCAGCCCTGTCGGTGAGCTCCCAGCGAGGCATCGGGGCAAGATCCGTTCTCCCCATGTGTCCGTAGGCCGCTATTCTCCGGTACTGCGCCCGGCGCAGGTCGAGATCTCTTATTATGGCAGCCGGCCGGAAATCGAAATGACGACGAACGAGCTCCGTGATCTTATGATCGGCTATCTTACCCGTTCCATAGGTCTCAGCCATTATCGACACCGGGTTGGCAACCCCGATCGCGTAGGCCACCTGAATCTGGCATCTCCCCGCAATGCCGGCCGCAACTATGTTTTTCGCGGCGTATCTCGCCATATACGCGGCGGACCTGTCCACCTTGGTCGGATCCTTGCCGGAGAAAGCGCCGCCTCCGTGAGGTACTACCCCCCCGTACGTGTCCACTATTATCTTGCGGCCTGTAAGTCCGGTATCCGCCTGCGGGCCGCCCAGCACAAATCTCCCCGTTGGGTTTACCAGTATCTTCGGCCTTCCGTCAATCAATTCCTCCGGCAGTATCGGGCTGATAACGTGATCTATAATATCCGCCTCTATCTGCTTCTCATCGACAGCGGGATGATGCTGAGCGCTGACGACAACTGTGTCAACCTTGACCGGACGCAGGCCGTCGTACTCCAGCGTAACCTGAGTCTTTCCATCAGGACGCAGGTAAGCGAGAACCAGGTCCTTGCGAATCCGGGCCAGTCCGCGAGACAGCTTGTGCGCAAGCGCAATGGGAGTCGGCATGAGCTCAGGAGTCTCATCACACGCGTATCCAATCATCATCCCCTGGTCTCCGGCGCCAATCCTGTCGATATCCTCATCACACATCTCAGACTCCCGAACCTCCAGAGCCCTGTCAACTCCGCGCGAGATGTCGGGAGATTGCTCATCTATCGCCGTAAAGACCGCACAGGTTTCTCCGTCGAACCCGTATTTCGCCCTGGTATAGCCGACCTCTTTGATTGTGTTTCTCACTATTCTCGGGATATCGACGTATACCCCAGTCGTTATCTCCCCTGTTATTACCACCAGACCCGTGCTGACCAGAGTTTCGCAGGCAACACGCCCCATGGGTTCCTGTTCGAGAATGGCGTCAAGAACTCCATCGGAGATCTGGTCCGCGAGTTTGTCAGGGTGACCCTCCGTAACAGACTCCGACGTCACGAGGTACCTTTCTTTGCTCATCGAACACACCTCCTGTTTGTAATTTGCATGTCACTCCATGCCGTAAAATAATATCATGAATATTCGATAGGGACTCTCTGCAATATCATCAACCCCTCTTGCTCCTCGAATCCATTTCTCCTGAGAAACGGGACCAGGTCGCTCGAATAGCTGGTGATTATCGGTATATCCTTGACCGCAGGGTGGGTAAGCGCGTAATTCATCAGCCTCGACCCTATTCCCTTGCCCTGATGGTCGGGATGTACGAGTATATCCCATATCGATCCGCGAAAGACAAAATCGGTCAGCATTCTGCAGAATGCGACGAGTTTTCCCTTATAGCGCACTGAAAAGCAGAGATTTGTCCCATCCAGCATTCTCTCTATCTGCTCCAGGGAGCGGCTGCGTCCCCAGTGCGTAAATCGGTAGAGATCCTGCAGCTCCTGAGAGAGGATGGCGTACTTGCTGTCATAAAAAACATAGTTGAACATCTCCCCTGAGTTCTCATTATGTTCCATGCCCACACACCGTACAAGTATCTCTACATATCGCTGCCGAGTTCACCGGGACGTACACGGTGAAACTCCGCAACTGTCCCCCCAGCCGGATTCTCGCTCAGGGCCAGCCCGCCAAGAATGCTGTGCAAATCATTCATTCTGACGCGACCGGCCACCTCCAGCTGTAAAACCTGACCCGCTCCGCATCTCGGACAACTCCAGTTCATTCTGGCCACGCCATCTTTATCCGGCGTACCAGCCAATATCTTTGCCTCTCCGCATGATTGACAACCGACTATCAGCATTAGACGCCCCCCCTTCAATCACTCCCCGACTTCAATCCTGATATTCACGGGGCCCTCAGTATAAATATCTGTCGCGGCAAGAAACGTAACTACACATTCACCCACTGACTCCACAAGTTGGTCGACTATACTGTAAAAATCCATGGTGTCCAGCTTTCCGACCGTTCCTGAAATAGGATCGGGCATAACGCCCTTTGAGACCGCCTCCCTGTTTATCTGCTTCAGCACAGTGTAAAGCGCGTCAGCGGTATCCTCACGGGTCATATTGCCCCTTATCGTCTCCCTCATCAGAACTGAGCCCTCTTTATAAATGAGACTGCTGTCGAACATGTTAACCACGCCGGACAATATCTGCCCGATAACAGTATTGGACGGCGCCGTGAGACGCAAGACCTTTCTCCCTCCGGATGAGACGAGAAGATTCTCGATGCTTGCCTTCATATCATCCGCCAGCGCGACCTTTGGGGCTTCATTAGTATCAGCGATACCGGAATCCCTCATTTTGCCTATTAAATACTCATCGGCTTGCCGTATGAGCCTGTCTAAGGCGGCGTCCAGGTCGGAGCTAATTGCGCCACCCTCTATGGATGTCATGGCAAGAACCTCTCCCTGAAAGGCGACGACGCGGCCCTCCTTCATCTCTGCAAGCCCGAGCTTGAGCGACTCCGTCTCCCTGCGGAGGGACTCCACCGATTCCTCTATTTTCGCCTTCTCCTCTTTGAGCGAGGAGAGTTCCACCTGCGCTCCGACAAGCTCTATGTTCATCTCCTCCAACTCATACTGGGTAGTACGCACCTGGTTGAGGAGATCCCGCATCTGGTTCATTAAAATATTTGGGCCGAATATGGCTTGCGCCACCCTGTCAGATGAATATGCGGCAGCGGCCAGAGTCAGAAGAGCGACTCCAACTCCGGTGAAGAGCGTTATCACTGTCGAAGTATAGCGCGGGCGCAGACCAAAAAGAGATATTCTTTTTTTGCCTATCTTCATGCCCAGCACATCTCCGAAATAAGACACCGCGCCACTGATTGCCACTATAATCAAGATAAGCTGCCAATTAAAGTCTGACAGATCTACGGACACCACAATGCCTCCTTCCTGAACTCCACCGCATTGTAACAGCATAACCGCGTCACGGCATTGTTCCTTTATGCAGATTTATGGCGGAGTTGCGGATTAAATAATTTTCTGCAGGGTCAAGGCGCCCGACTCACTACGCGAATCGGACCGCAGCGGAAGTATATCCAAAAAAACGCGCCCCGGCAAATTGGTGAAATGATTTCTCAATTCGTTGGCCTCCTGGACTTCCCAATCTTCAAGGGCGAGGCCGGGTGGTATTGGGACTTCATCCTGTCCCATCCGAAAAGTGGTAAAATATTGACGAGGGACATGGTTTTGATATTCATCGAGACGCCCAAACTGAAGGAAATATTGAAAGACCTCCGACAAAAGGCCCGTACTGGAGTGGCCGACATGGAGGACCCGGAGACGCGCCTTGCGGCATGGGGAGGCTACGTAACGAGCGAGGGGGTGGACATATTGTCCGAGTCTATGGTAAGCGACGAGGTTTTTTCCGAGGTAATGAAGGTAGAGAAAGACTTCTGGGGCGACAAACGCAACAGGTTCATACAGCTGATGGAGGAGCGCCGCGAGCTGGACGCTATCTCAGAGCTGGCAAGCGCCAAAAGAGAGGGCAAGGCCGAAGGCAGGGTTGAGGGTTTGGCCGAAGGTTTGGCAAAAGGTGAAGCCAGAGGCAAAGCCGAGACTGCACGTAGGATGTTGGCGCGTAGCATGGAGATATCGTTTGTCGCGGACATCACAGGACTCTCTGAGGACGAGATACGCGCGCTGGAAACTTTGTAGACAGACAGGACGGCGCGTGATAGAATACGCTCGATTTAAAGAAAGCGTCCTTTAAATCCGGTCCAGAGAGGCCGGGAAGGCGGCAGTAATCTGTTTTATCCGATTGCGGATGAGGATTTGTACCCTGTCGTCTTTGACGGCGGGGTATTTTTTTGTGTTTTACCAAAAAGGAGTGGTCAGAGTGAAAGAGAAGGCGCGCATAATGGATGATCGTGCAATGCAGCGGGCAATGCAGCGCATCGCGCACGAGATTATCGAGAAGAACAAGGGGACCGAAAATGTCGTTCTCATAGGGATACAGCGCAGGGGGGTGCCGATTGCCCAGCAGCTGGCGCGTCACATCGAGCAGGTGGAGAACACGCGTATCCCGACCGGCATGCTCGACATCACATTTTATCGGGACGACCTGTCGCTATTGGCGGAACACCCTGTTATCAACGGCACCGACATTCCCTTTAACATCACCGACAGGGACGTCGTTTTGACCGACGACGTACTGTTCACCGGCCGCACAACGCGGGCAGCAATGGACGCGATCATGGAGGTAGGGCGCGCCCGAACGATACAGCTCGCGGTCCTGATCGACCGAGGGCACCGGGAGCTGCCAATCCGAGCCGACTTCGTCGGAAAAAACGTCCCCACATCCCGCAGCGAGCTGATATCCGTCAGGATTCCGCCTTATGACCTCGAAAGCTGCGTTCTTGTGTTTGACCTGAACGACGAGGAGGAAACAAAGCAATGCTGAGATCCAAAGACCTGCTCGGACTGAGAAATATAACGCCGGAGGAGATACACGAGGTACTCAACACGGCGGAGCTGATGAAGGTAGTTATCACCACGAACAACAAAAAGACGCCTCACCTTCAGGGGCGCTCGATAATGACGGTATTCTACGAGAACAGCACCCGCACAAGGCTGTCGTTCGAACTGGCTTGCAAGTATATGTCCGGAACCGCGTCGAACATGTCCGCCTCGGCGTCGAGCGTCGCAAAGGGTGAGACGCTCGTAGACACAGCCCGCACGCTGGATGTGATGGGAACGGACGTAATGATACTGAGGCACCCCATGACAGGCGCCGCCCACCTGATGGCGAAGAACGTGAGCGCCGCGGTAATCAACGCAGGGGATGGAACGAACGAGCATCCGACGCAGGCTTTGCTTGACATGTACACAATGAGAGAAAAATTGGGAGGGCTAAAAGGGCTGAGAGTCGCCATCGTCGGAGACGTGAGACACAGCAGGGTCGCGCGCTCCAACATATATGGGCTGACGAAGATGGGAGCGAGCGTCGTCGCGGCCGGTCCGCCTACGCTGCTTCAGCCGGACATAGACAGGCTTGGCGTCGAAGTCACAGACAGGGTGGACGACGCGGTGCGCGGAGCTGACGTGGTGATGGGACTTCGCATACAGCTCGAACGCCAGAAGAGGGGACTCTTTCCCTCAGTCAGGGAATACCATAAATACTTCGGACTCACCGAGGAGCGGGTGGCTCTGGCCCGTCCCGGCGCTCTGATAATGCACCCGGGCCCTGTCAACAGAGGGGTGGAGATATCCACCGCTGTCGCGAATTCTCCTGAGTCCACCATAGACGAGCAGGTGACGAACGGTGTGGCAGTGCGCATGGCGCTTCTCTTCATGCTCACGAGACAAAAACCGGAGGTTGGAGGTATATAAAGATGAGCGAGACGAATACATTTGTCATAAAGGGCGGCGCCGTCCTTACGCCGTCCGGCGCAAAGACGTGCTGTCTGCGCGTGAGTGACGGACATATCGACGCAATCGGCGAAAACCTCGATGAGAGCGGAGCGCGTATCATCGACGCGTCGGGGATGTGGGTCGTTCCCGGGCTTGTGGACATTCACTGCCACCTGAGGGAGCCGGGCTACGAGGAGAAGGAGGATATCGCAAGCGGAACCGCTGCGGCGGCGCGCGGCGGATTTACCTCCATCTGCTGCATGGCCAACACAAACCCGGTGAATGACAGCGCCGTGGTGACTGAATTCATAAAGAGGCGAGCATCTCTGGCGGGGCCGATTCACGTGTACCCAATAGCCGCTCTCACGGCAGGGTTGCAGGGAGAGCAGCTGACCGAGGTCGGGGAGCTGGCGGAGGCCGGGGCAGTGGCTCTGTCGGACGACGGGAAGTCGGTCAAGAACGCCCAGAAGATGCGCCTCGCGCTCTGCTACGCCAAGAGATTCGGGCTCAAGGTGATCTCGCACCCGGAGGACACGGACCTGGTGAACGGCGGGGTGATGAACGAAGGTTACTGGTCGACCGCAATCGGCCTGCCCGGCACGACAAGGGCCGCCGAGGAGACTATCATAGCGCGCGATTGCATGCTTGCGGCCATAGAGAACACGGGCATCCATATAGCGCATGTGTCGACGGCGGGCGGAGCGGAGATAATCCGAAACGCAAAGAGGCTCGGAGCTGCCGTGACCTGCGAAACCGCCCCCCACTACCTATACGCGACGGACGAGTGGGTGCGCGACTACGACACAAACACCAAGGTCAACCCTCCCCTGCGGACCGAGGACGACCGCCGCGCTCTGATCGATGCCCTGCTTGACGGCACGATCGACTGCATAGCGACCGACCACGCTCCTCACCACGTGGACGACAAAAACGTCGAGTATGCGCTGGCGGCCAGCGGCATATCCGGCTTCGAGACGGCATTCGGGATCTGCTGGACCGCGCTCGTCAAAACCGGGCTCATGGCTCCGGAGATGCTGTTCGATAAACTGACCTCCTCTCCCGCTAAAATTCTGGGGCTCGATGCCGGTACGCTTAAGGAGGGAGGAACTGCGGACATAACGATAATAGACCCGGACGCCGAATGGACGGTGGACAGCTCGAAGTTCGTGAGCCGAGGTCACAACACGCCATTCTCCGGGAGCGTCCTCACGGGACTCGTAAAATGCACCATCGCGGGCGGTGAGATAGCGTATGGGAGAGAGTGGGCATGCAGATAGACAGACTTATCGAGGCCATACGCCTTCATAAAAATCCAACAGCGCTTGGGCTCGACACCAGAATAGAGTATATTCCGGAGTCGTTCGCCAGACCGCACATGGAGAGCGGCGGCGCGGCGTCCGCAGTGTGCGCCTTCAACCGCGAGCTGCTGAGGGCGCTCCGCGACATAATCCCGTGCGTGAAGATACAGATCGCGTATTACGAGCTGATGGGCAACGACGGAATGATATGCCTCAAAAACACCATTGACGAGGCTAGACGGCTCGGCTACGTCCTGATAATAGACGCCAAACGAGGGGACATAGGGGCTACGGCGGAGGCTTACTCATCCGCGTACCTGGGAGAATCCGCGCCCTACGCGGCGGACTTTCTGACAGTAAACCCATACTTCGGCAGCGACGGAGTGACGCCGTTCATATCCGACTGCGAGAGAACCGGCAGAGGGATATTCGCGCTGGTCAAGACCTCCAACAAATCAGGGGGAGAGTTTCAGGACATCGAGACATCTGACGGCTCCAAAGTCTACGAGCGCGTGGCCATGAGAGTCTCCGAGTGGGGCAAATCTACGATAGGAACCTGGGGATACAGCTCTGTCGGCGCCGTGGTGGGCGCGACCTACCCGGAGCAGGGCGCGGAACTCCGGGAAAAAATGCCGCACACCTTCTTCCTTCTGCCGGGCTATGGAGCGCAGGGCGCATCAGCGTCACACTTAGCCGGCTGTTTCGACGCTTCCGGATCGGGAGCGGTCGTCGCGGCGTCACGGAGTCTCATATGCGCTCACAAAAAAACCGGGACGGATGACTTTGTTTCAGCCTCCCGCAGTGAGGCCATACGAATGAAAACGGAGATCTCGGAAGTACTCTCAGGGCATATCCGATGAAGGGGGACTTCCACGCCCGCGTGATATCGAACGTGAGCATCGCGCGTCACGTCTCTGATATCTCGCTTCAACTCTCATTGGATGCCGGAGAGATCGATCCAAAGCCGGGGCAGTTTGCGCACCTGTCCTCCGGCGGGGTTTTCCTGAGACGCCCGATCAGCATCGCCGGCTTCGACAAAAAAAACTCTCGCGTGAGGATTATAGTGAGAAACGCGGGCATAGGAAGCGGAGCAATAGCCTCGCTCATACCCGGAGAATCCATCAGAATGCTCATACCGCTGGGCTCGCCATACCCGCTTGACCTGTTTGCGGAAACCGCAGGCGTAAAAAAAATCTGTCTCATCGCAGGGGGAATAGGCGCCGCGCCATTGATATTCGCGGCGGACTTTATGAGGGAGTTCAACGAAAAAAAAGGGAAAGAGATTTTCAGCGTCGAGTCATTCATCGGGTTCAGGGACAAAATTTCATCGTTTGGCCTGGAGGAGTTCGAGAGAGCCGGAACCGCGCGCCCGGTAATCGGAGGACTGGTCACAGACGCGTTGGAGAAGTCTTTGGCGCACGACAGGCCGGACGCTATACTCGCGTGCGGACCGGAGCCAATGCTCCGCGCCCTTCAAGGTATACGCGGCCTGAACGGCATTCCCTCCTACGTCTCGCTGGAGGCTCATATGGGCTGCGGAGTCGGAGCGTGTCTGGTATGCAGCTGCCGGATCGCAACAGATAGCGGGCATACGGACGACGACAACGTCAGATACAGGAGGGTATGCAGAGACGGGCCTGTATTCAAGCTCTCGGAGGTGGTCTTCGGATGATGACTCTCGAGACGGAGCTTTGCGGCGTGCTCCTGAAGAACCCCATGATAGCGGCATCCGGCACGTTCGGCTTCGGAGAGGAGTACAGCGAGCTTTACGACATATCGTGCTGGGGCGCGATATCCGTCAAGGGCCTCACAAACCGCCCCAGGAGCGGCAATCCCCCGCACAGAATAGCCGAGACGGCGTCAGGGATGCTGAACAGCGTCGGTCTGGAGAACCCGGGAGTGGACGCTTTCATGCGCAACGAGCTGCCGAGACTTGCGCGACAGGGCATTCCCATCATAGCGAACGTCGCCGGCTCGACGATAGATGACTACCGCGAGTCCGTAGGCAAGCTATCGGACTCCCCCGTGTCGATCATCGAGCTCAACATATCGTGCCCCAACGTCAGAGAGGGCGGGGTACAGTTCGGCACTTCCCCGGAGCGCGTCCGCGAGGTGACATCGGCGGTGAGGAGCTGTACATCGAAGCCGCTCATGATAAAACTATCGCCTAACGTATCGGACATATCGGAAATAGCGCGGGCGGCGGAGGACGCGGGCGCCGACGCTATAAGCCTGATCAACACGATCACCGGCATGGCGATAGACGCAAAGACGAGGCGGCCGATATTGGCGAACGTCACCGGAGGATTATCGGGACCGGCCATAAAACCGGTCGCGCTTCGCATGGTCTGGCAGGCGGCGGCGGCCGTATCCATACCGATAGTCGGAATGGGCGGCATAATGAACGCGGACGACGTCGCTCAATTCATGCTCGCTGGCGCCAGGGCGGTAATGATAGGAACGGCAAATATAGTCGACCCTATGGCGGGACCCCGCATACTGGCAGAGATCGAGAATTTTATGCAGGAAAACGAGATATCCGACATCAGGGAACTTGTCGGGGGATTGAGGACATCCTGACGAGATATAAACGACATTGGGGAAGGACACCGGCGGTGATCGAATCCTAACATGGGAGGTATTGGATTTATGAGAGTAAACGACGGCAGAGACGAAGAGGAAACCCTGGAAATTCTAAATCGGCTGGGCGTTCTTCAGACCGGACACTTCAGGCTGACATCCGGGCGTCACAGCGACAGATATATGCAGTGCGCAAAATTGTTCGAACATCCGACGGAGAGCGCTGAGCTTTGCAGCCGCCTTGCGTCAGCGTTCAACGACAAGCTCCGGCGAAATGAGCGCGCCGACGTGGTGGCGGGACCGGCTCTTGGCGGAATAATCATGGCCTACGAGACGGCGCGAGCGCTAGGCGTCCGCAATATCTTCGCCGAACGTGAGAACGGCGTCATGACGCTGAGACGAGGCTTCCGAATCGAACCCGGAGAGAGGGTGCTGGTGGTCGAGGACGTCGTCACCACCGGAGGCTCGGTCATGGAGGTAATTCAGCTCCTTCGCGGGATGGGGGCGGATGTCCTGGGCGTCGGCGCCGTGGTGGACCGATCCAACGGAGGTATAGACTTCGGAGTCGACTTCATTTCACTCCTCTCCCTGGACGTCACGTCGTGGGAGGAGCGAGACTGCAAGCTCTGCCGTGACGGCGCGCCGATAATGAAACCCGGCAGCAGGGCAACGGCTGGCGGCATTTAGAAACTCAGGCTTAACCCAGATGAATCGATGCCGCGCCAATTAAGCGCGGCATCGATTCATCGAGCAATATTTAGCGGTTTATTATTTTTCGAGAGGGGGGTTAACGATGTTCCGAGGAACCGATGTTCCACGGAATTTCAGAGTAACCCCACGGAGTCACCAGCAGAAAATGAATTTGAATCCCACGCTCGCGGAGAACCTTCAGGTGCGGCATATATGACAGCACATCCCCTATTACCCAGGTATCGGCGATAAGCCAGACTCTGCGGCACGTGTCGCGGGCAAAGAGCGCCGCATGGTCAACCATCATTCGCAGTCCCTCGTCGAGAATTATAGGCCCAACTGAGAGTATCACAGTATCCTCGTGACGTATACTCCCCTTGAGCACGGGCAAAATATCCGCGTGCGCCCCCACCCATTCGAGCTGCCCAAAGAGATATTCAAGATCTGCGGAGAGATTGCGCTCACCGCCCCCAGTTATGTCCGTCGGGTCCATCATATATTCTTCGGATACTGCTGAGGCAAGCCACGACTCAACCTCCTCCATGATCCTGATTACATAATTTGGGATCTTCGAACCGGACATAGCGTCAAGAACATCTCCCACCATCCATAAATCTCGCGAATCGCTCATCTTCTCGCACCTCCCTGCGCAAAGATATGCTACTTGATTCACCGTGACGAGCATATCACATTTAACGGCAATTTGCCAAAATTCCATTCAAAATTTGCACATTCCAGTTTTATCTCGTCACCGGAAGGAATATAATAACATTTAAGCCGCTATACGCGCAAGCTCCGACGAACCCTGTGAACCAAAGCTCGCAAAGGCTGGGAGGTCTTTTTTTGCAGAATGCCACAAAATATCCCCTCAACTTCGTCCGTTTTCTAGGCACATCCGGCACTCGTTTCATCATGCTGTCCCAGAGGAGAGCTTCAGGGGGAATATGGTTCACGTACGGGGGAAGCAGGGGCGTGATCGACCCCGGGCCAGGCAGTCTGGTCCGAATCTGTGACGCTGAACCTCCGCTATCCGCGATAGATATCAACACCATAATACTCACCCACAAGCACATCGATCACAGCTCCGACATGAACGCGCTCGTTGAGGGAATGACCCTCAAGTCGCGCGAAAAAAAAGGAAGCGCGCTCATGCCCCGCGACTGCGTATCGGGTGGTGACGCGGTGCTCCTCAAACATTTTGCGGACAGGATAAAAGACATACATTTTCACGAGGACCGAGCAGTTACGAAACTCGTCACGGGGACGACAGTCGAATCGGTGGCGCATAAGCACCACGGCGTTGAGTGTTACGGGCTCATATTCAGGGGAGACGGGCTCCCAACTTGGGGCGTCATAAGCGACACTTCAGCTCAGGCGCACTTTCCAGAGCGTTATTCCGACTGCCGCATGCTCATAATAAACACGACTCTGCCGCTGCCAAAGGCAACACTCGACCATATGTCCGCCGCCGACGCCGAATCTCTGATGCAGGTCCTCCATCCGCGCCTGGCTGTCCTCACTCACATGGGCAACATGCTCCTGGACATGGGACCGGAGCGCATCGCCTCGCGCATCTCGACCGACCAGACCAGGGCCATTGCGGCGACGGATGGAATGATCATAAATCTCGATGAGTTATCTTAAAATAATATGGCTACTAGTTTAGCTCGGGTGAAGGGTCAAGGCGCCCGAACGAACGAAGCGAATCGGCGGCCGACACGATGTCGGACGAGTGGCGAAAGTAAGTGTAAAACCGCATTCTTCGTGCGGTTTTGCACGGCATGGATGTACTTCCGCCACGGTCCGATTCGCGTAGTGAGTCGGGTGGCTTGACCCTCCAGAACTACAACATGTAACAAGCTGATATTCATATAAAATAATGAATCTGGAAGGGGATTACACACATGAACAGCGTCGATAGAAACGAGGCTCTGGAGTTTCACAAAAAAGCGAAAGGCAAGGTGCAGACAATACCGACCGTCAACATCAGAAACGAGCGCCAACTGAGCCTGGCATACGTTCCAGGAAGCAACATAGCGTGCGAAGAGATAAAAAACAATCCGGAGACCGCATACGACTACACAGGCAAGTGCAACCGCATGGCGGAGATCGGCAACGGAGGCGCGGTGCTGGGCATGGGTAATGTGGGTTCGCTGGCGTGTCTGCCGGTTTTGGAGGGCAAATCACTCCTGCTCAAGCAGATGGGGGATATCAACGCCATCCCGATGGCAATCGAAGCCCCGACTGTGGATGAGATAACGACTTTCTGCAAGATGATAGCGCCGACGGTCGGCGGAATAAACATCGAGGACATAGGAAGCCCGGCAACGTTCTACGTCGTGAGAGAACTCACCGACTCACTGGACATCCCGGTGTTCTGCGACGACCAGCAGGGCTCGGCTGTAATAGTCCTGTCCGCAGTGAAAAACTCACTAAAGCTGCTGGATATAACGATCGAGGAGGCCAAAATAGTCGTCATGGGGACCGGCGCCGCCGGTATCGCCTCGACAGAGCTGCTTCTCGTCGCCGGCGCAAAGGATATCATAGCGCTCAATGTCGACGGGATACTGTGCGGGTCAAACCCAAACATGGATCCGATTCAGGCGGACCTCGCCGGACGGACGAACCCCAGGAAGCTCGAAGGAGGACTCGACAAGGCAATAGCCGGCGCGGATATACTGGTCGGCCTTTCGAGAGGAAACACCGTGACGAAGGACCAGATAAGAAAGATGAATAAAAAACCTGTGGTGTTGGCTATGGCGCTGCCTGAGCCGGAGATAAGCTCCCAGGACGCTGCTGAAGGGGGAGCATTCATATATGCCTCCGGGCTAGTAGAAAACAAAAATACCATGCTCAACATCCACGCCTTCCCCGGCATCGTCAGAGGAGCGTTCGACGTCAGGGCAAAAAAACTCACGAACTCCATGCTTATTGCGGCATCCGACGCCTTAGCGAACATGATCGACAGGAGATATCTATCGCCGGATCATATATGCCCAAAGTTCTTCGGAAGCGAGACGACCCCAAGAATAGCGGAGGCAGTGGGTCAGGCGGCTATACGCGACGGCGTGGCGACGCTCGACGTTCCGGAAGGAAATATATATCAGGAAACGTGGTACAGGCTCTTCGGCGACATCGAGCATATATAGGAGGGAACCGATGATTTAATAACCTTTGGGCTGCAATGAGCGGATTCATCCCCCTCTTCAAAGGACATGCGCATCAGCGGTTCCCTGGCTTCATGATTAACGCCCGATTGAAATCGAATCGGTATGAAACAGAAATAGGCGGACCAGGATAAGCACAGTCACCAGCAAATTCATGCGGAGCGAGTGACGCTCCATGAACCACGATCTCTTTCCGTCGAAGCCCTCACGGCTTCGGGCAAGGCGCCTTCGGAAGCTGGAAAAACTTGGAAACATACCTGGAGTCTCGCTCTTATAACGCAAATACTCTCCCTTGAAGCGAGCCAGAAGGAACTGCTCCTCGTAGGGTATTATCAACAGTGAATATATTACCATAAACAGCAGCATGAACAGGGGCGCCCACGCCCAACCCGCCATCAGGGACCAACCACAACCGAGCAGCGCGTTGCCCGCATAAAGGGGGTTGCGCATCCACGCGTATGGACCCCATACCACCAACAGAGGTGCGTCGAGCGTGAGCGTTCGATACTTTGGAATGACCCCCGCCGCCCAGAAGCGCAGCAACTGCCCGGCGATCATAAGCGGTATGGCAATAACCATCCTGAGCAAACTTGGATGCGCCGGAAATATGAAAACTGAAATCGCGAATATACCCCACAACAGCCCTCTGTACTTGAAAATTACAGACTTCAATCTCAGTCTTCCTCCGGATGATCGTCATCGCTATCTTCGGTTTCAGCATTCCTGCCCGACATTACCTGATTGACCAAACTCCAGCCTATACTCTTTGCCGCAACTATGGCTCCAAAGAATATCCCGGTGTACTCCGTCAGAAGACGCCATCCAACTCCGAGCATTCCAGCCACGTTCCACGGCACAAACAGGCTGAAAACCAGAGCAGCCCCTCCCTCAGCAGCGCCGCTCCCCCCGGGAGTCGGTATGAAGTACAGCAAAAACAGGAAGAGAGCTTGAATCAGAACGCATTCGAAGTACATAACCTCGAAACCAATTGACCATATCATGCAGGGCATAACCGAAAGCTGCGCAAGAAGCTGGACGAAAGCGACAAACGCGCCGCTGACAAAACATCGCCTGCCTGTCGTCATGAAGGCCCGGAAATTTTCGTTATATACATCTATCTCACGGTTGACGTGCTTCAGCAGCCTTGCCACTCGCCCAGGCTTCAGGACGCCCAGATGCTTCAGCTTGACAATGGACTTTCCTAAAAGGCGCTTTACTATATTTGGGCGTACTAAGCTCAGCACGATAAATGACCACGCAACCAGGCTGAAGATGACGACATAAAAGATGAAGCCTCTCGCCCCCCACCCTATATGCGGCAGATCATCGGCGAAAATCAGGGCAAACGGTATGGTCAAACCCAGAATCAGCATCGTCAGAATTGTACGCACAAGGGTTATGGCGATCGATTTTCCGACACTGATGCCATTCTGGTACATGATATACATCTGAAACGGCCCTCCTCCGCTCTGCATAGGAGTAATAGCTGCCCCAAAATAATTTATCCACGTCAGCTCAATGGATAACCGGCAGGAAATTCGCGCTCCAGCCGCGCGTGTGAGCAGAAATAGCTTAAGAGCGTCCAGGAGCCATACCATGGCCACAAGCAATATCGAAAGAACAAGTTTAATCGGGTCGGCGTGTCTGAATATATCAAACGATGTTTTGTCTATACTGAAAACTAAAATAGCACCACAGACAACGACGCTCAACAGAAGAAAGATTGTCAGACCCTTTTTTACGGACAAAAGGGCACCTCCCTCCTGACGAATATACCTCTTTTACTGAAGAGGGCTATCTAAGTGTGCGGCAACCTCAGACCAATAAGACCCAAATTGATTTATGCACGGAAGCAGATTTTCGCGAATGAGATAAGCTATGCGTATGGACTTGCCGCCTCCCATCACCGAGGCGACCTCCTCGAGCGCTTTGTTCAACTCGCCGAAATCATGCGCCAAATCTCCGGACTTAAAGCTATCTGATGTAATTCCAAGCAGCCCGCAGCTTCTGTCAAATACACTGACCAGCCAATTAATGCCATCGATGGCCTGGGAAAAGGAAATTTTTGCGTCCTGGTCCCTGTCCTCTTCAAACATCGTGGCAATTCCCTGTAATCCTGATATAAGCGAGGGGAGATACCTCTGCCCTTCAGAAACTGACTCCCTGACGAGATCTATTATCGGCTGTGATATAAATTGAACGTCCGTCCCTCCGGAGAGAGAAAAGAAAGTTTCCTCATCCTGAATGGACTCGCCGTCAATCAGCATATTGACAATGACCCTATTTTTTGAGAGCGCGCTCTGTTTTGCCGTCTCATAGATCGCGGTCTTGCCTCCCTGGATTATATCGTCACCAATGGAGAGTTCAACATCGTCAAGCCTGACCCTCATACCAGCACCCCTCCCGTCGGAAGATGTATGTGTTACAACAATCGAGTAATGATGATACTATATTAACAGGATTTAGACCAGAGGAGTTTCACTTCTCAGTCACTCGTCATCGCAAAGACAGAAACGCCGGGCTGAATCCTCAACGCCCGGCGGTTAAATTCGCTATCTGTCTATGCCTGGTTTTTAGATATCGCCTATCGTGGCGACCATAACCGCCTTGATAGTGTGCATCCTATTTTCGGCCTCGTCAAAGACCCTGGAGTTCGGGTGTTCGAACACGTCCTCGGTGACCTCGTTACCCTTATAAGCCGGCAGACAGTGCATGAAGATGGTGTCCCGCTTGCCGGTCGCCTTGAAAAGATCCATATTTACCTGATACGGAGAGAGAAGAGCTTTGCGCTCCGCAGCCTTGTCCTCCTCGCCCATCGAATACCAGACGTCGGTGTATATTACGTCGGCGTCCTTCACCGCCTTCTTGGGATCGGCCTCCATCTCTATGGTACCTCCGGATGCGGATGCCTCCGCTATCTTCCTGCACTCCGCAACCCTCTCGTCGGTCGGCAGAAGCGAGGGGTGCGCACTGCCGACGTAATGCAGTCCCAATTTGGCACAGCCAATCATCAGGGAGTTTCCCATGTTGTTGCGCGCGTCTCCGACATACACGAGTTTTTTGCCCTTGAGCTCGCCAAAGTGCTCACGAATAGTCAGCATGTCGGCAAGTATCTGAGTAGGATGATATTCATCCGTCAGTCCGTTCCAAACCGGAACACCCGCGTATTTTGCTAGCTCCTCGACAGTTGAGTGCTTGAATCCTCTGAACTGAATGCCGTCGAACATGCGCCCCAACACACGGGCAGTATCCTTGGTATCCTCCTTAGCGCCGAGGTGAATGTCGTTCTTGCTCAGGTATTCGGGATGTCCGCCTTCATCTATGGAAGCGACGGTAAAAGCACAGCGCGTACGGGTGGACGCCTTCTCAAATATGAGCGCTATATTGCGGCCTTTCAACAACGGATTCCAGGTGCGAACCCTCTTCTTTGCCTTAAGGTCTGAGGACAGGTTTAAAAGAAACTCGATCTCTTGAGTTGTGAAATCTTTCAGTGTAAGGAAATTTCGACCGTGAAGATTAAGCGCCATATTTGATTCCTCCTTGATGTAGTTGTGCCATTTGAAGTATTACGTAACATGTGATTCGCAATCACTGGATCGATTATAAGGCCACGAGTGGGCCAAATCAATCTCAACGCTCATTTTATGTATTCCTACCTATAACCAATCCGCCGTCTTACTTAGGGAACCGCTGA